>JAFSTI010000108.1 GCA_017450585.1 Bacteroidales bacterium | reverse complement strand
TCCGCGGAATTGTCTACCTTTACACCCGAGGAACAACAAGAATACCAGAGGAATATGACCAGCGAACTTGATATTAAGAACCAAATCGCCTACGCCCACATAACAGGTTTAGCCGAAGGAAAGTCCGAAGGCCTGGCCGAGGGAGAGGCTAAAGGAAAGGCCGAAGGGAAGGCCGAGGTGGCCAGGAAGATGCTGGAGAGAGGGATCGAGCGAGAGACCATCTCGGAACTCACAGGCTTGAGCCCGGAGGAAGTTGCCGCCCTGTAGACTGAACACAGCCTGCTCTTTCACTTCCCGGGTATGGGAAAAGTTCTGCGTCAGGACGATTAGCCGGCGCGGAGGAGCAGTAGGTGCGGAGGGTTAGTAGGCGCGGGGGCCGAAGATGGCGGTGCCGATGCGGACGGATGTGGCGCCGTATTGGATGGCAATTTTCCAGTCGCCGGACATGCCGATGGAGAGTTGGGTGAAGGCGGAGTATTCCGGGAAGAGGTCGCGCAGGTAGTCCATGAAGAGGCTGATGCGCTGGAAGTCGGCACGGATTGCGTCTTCGTCGTCGGTGTGGGAGGCCATGCCCATCAGGCCGCAGAAGCGGACGCCGCGGTATTTCTCCGCATTGAACAGAAGTTCCAGGATTTCTTCCTCGTGGAAGCCTTGCTTGGTTTCTTCCGCACCGATGTGCATCTCCAGCAGGATATCGATCACTCGGCCGTTCGCCGAGCCCCAGGCATTGACCGCGTCAAGCAGGTGGGCGGAATCTACCGATTCGACGATGGAGGCGTAGGGCAATACCATTTTCAGTTTGTTGGTCTGCAGGTGACCGATGAAGTGCCATTCCAGATCGGGACAGGGCAATGACTCCCCTCCCGGGAACAAGCCGCCCAGGGACTGGGCCTTGGCCGCGAATTCCTGCGGACGGTTCTCGCCGAAGACCCGCTGGCCGTGGGCATAGGCCTCCAGGATGGCTTCGTTGGGGTGGAATTTGGAAACTGCCACCAGTTTGACTTCCGGCGGCAGTACACGTCTGATACTGTCAAGATTCTCGCTGATCATTACCAGGTTCTCGCTGATCATTAGCGGCGCAATTTCTTTTCCCTCTCGCGGAGCTGGGCCTGCTGCATCTTCTGGGCCTCCTCCAGGCGCTGCTGCCACTTGCTCTTCTTCTGAGGCTGGGACTCGGCGGCGCGCACCTTGGCGATCACATCCTCAGGCTTGATGGAGCGACGGATGATGAGGGTCTCGATGATACTGATGAGCTGGGAAAGCAGATAGTAGTAACTCAGAGCCGCGGAGAGGCTGTTGCAGATAAAGTACATCATGATAGGCATCATCCAGACGCTCATGAACTTCATGCTGGCCGCATTCGGGTCATTGGAAGCGGTCTGATTCGCGGTCGTGAGTTTCGAGTAACCCCACATGGTCACAGCCATCAGCAAAGCGAACAGAGACACATGGTCACCCAGGATGGGAATCCTGTGGCCGAACTCGATGATGGCATCATAAGAACTCAGGTCATGACACCACAGGAAAGGCTGCTGACGCAGTTCGATGGAAGCCGGGAAGAAGCGGAACATTGCCCACAGGATAGGGAACGTGAGCAACATAGGCAGACAGCCGCCCATGGGGCTGGCGCCGGCCTTTCGGTACAGATCCATCGTGGCCTGCTGCTTCTTCATCGCATCCTCCTGCTTCGGATACTTCGCATTAATCCTCTCGACCTCAGGCTTGAGGGCGTTCATCTTTGCGGAGGAAGAATACGACTTATAAGTAAACGGAAGCACCACCAACTTGATAACCAGAGTCATCAGAAGGATGATGATACCGAAGTTCGAAAAATAGCGGTGGAAGAAGTTAAACAGCGGGATGATCACGAACTTAGTAAACCAGCCCACTAGAGAACCACCCAGAGGGATGATCTTCTCATATTTCTGGTCATAAGCCTTCAACGTCTGATAATGGTTCGGGCCATAATACAAGTCAAATCCCAGACTCATATCATCGGGTGTCCCCTTCGGCAGCTCCATACGCATCTTCGCAGAGCAAGCCATCAGGCTGCCGTCCGGATCATCAGCCCCGGCGAAATTAATCGCCAGATCACCGCTATCGAAACGGTTGTCAGCACGGACAATAGCGCTGAAAAACTGCTGCTGGAAAGCGAACCAGTCCATTTTGGAACTGATAGTCTTACTGGCAGAGCGGCCGCGCCCGATCTCGGAGACCTTCTTATCACCCTCGAAATAGTAATCCAGCTTGGAATACTGAGACTCATACTTGTAGCCCTTCTCCATCCTGGGGATGACCATCTCAAAGTCAATATCCACGGAAGAGACATTGCGAGGAATGACGGAATCCATACCCTTGAAACTCAGGCAATTGGCCACCATGTACGAGCCCTCCTCGATCTGATAGCTCTGCTCGATATAACCGCCGTTCGAGAAAGGCAGCTGCATCACTACGACATTGTCAGTGAGCTGAACCACATTGAAGACGAAATCATCAGTATTGATATACTCCCCTGCATAAACGTTCACCGCGTACTTACTGCGGCCGGGACGGAAAATGTACAGGTCGGTGCTGTCGTGATTGTAATAATCCTTAATGCGGACAGAATACGGCTGGGCTCCCTTTGTGGTGAACTTCACCTCGAACTTATCGTTCTCCAGAGTAACGAATGACTCCTCTGCGCCATAAGCCTCCTGAAGGGCGGCATCCTTGAAAACCGGAGTTCCGCTCACAGGACCCGAAGATGCCCCACGCACCTGCGCGGGCTTTTCCGCCGCAGCGGAGGCAGCGCTTTCATAGTCAATAGTATCGGAGGCATAGAGTTCCGGATGCTCGGCCCGGGCAATAGAGTCCAGGCGGGCCTGCTCGGCCATCTGTTTGCGGTATTTATTCTGCTGTATAAAAGTAAAGCCGAACAGCACGGCGGCCATCAGTACAATTCCAATAATCGAATTCTTATCCATATCTGCTACTGTTCTCCTTCTTCGTATTCCCTGATGCGGGTCTTAAGTTCTTCAAGTTCTTTTCGGGTGCTGTCAATCTTCGCCTGCATCTGCTTGATCAGCGGCTCGGAATTCTTCGTCATCGAGAAGAAACCGATATTGTTCTCATAAGTATCCAGATCCTGCTGCAGGGCGTTGTACTTCTGAATGAGAGCCTCCTTGCCGCTGCGGGGCGCACGGGCGCCGGCGGACGACATATCGGGAAACTTCTCGTGCAGGACATCCTTCCAGGACTTGTTCAATGCATCCTTGTCCTTAAACGGCACGTGTCCGATAGCCTGCCACTTGTCGACGAAATCGGCATATGCGGCCTGAGCATCGGCGGCATCCTGCGGCACATCAAAGCCCTTCACATCCTCGACAAGCTTCCGCTTCGCCTTCAGATTGCCATAGAAATCGTTCTCCGGCCGGGCGTTCTTATCCCTCTCGGCAAAGAAAGCGTCGCAGGCACCGCGGAAACGCTTCCAGAGCTGATCGCTCTTCTTACGCGGGACGGCGCCGATCTGCTTCCACTCTTTTTGGAGGGCAATAATCCTGTCGGTGGTCTTCTTCCAGTCGGTGCTGGTCTTCAGAGCCTCCACCTCCTCGATAATCGCCATCTTCTTCGCCACGTTCTCATTCATGTCGTCGCGGAACTGTGAATAGAACACGCGCTTCTTCTCAAAGAAGTGATCGCACGCGGCGCGGAAACGGTCGTAAATCTTCTGATTATCCTTCTTGGAAGCGAAGCCGATCTTCTTCCACTGAGCCTGAATATCCCCAATCTCCTTAGTGTAAGCGTTCCAATCCTTCGAAGAAGTAATCTCCATACCGGCAAGTTCCTCCACTCTGTCACACAAGGCCGACTTGGCCTCGAGGTTCTCGCCCTGACGGGATTTCTGCTCTTCGAAATAAGCCTGATAACGCTTATTGATCACAGCCGTGGCAGCCTTGAAACGGTCCCAGATAGACTCCCGGAACTCCTTCGCCACAGGGCCGTACTCCTTCCACTGCTCATGCAGTTTCTGAAGCTCGCGGAAAGACTCGACGAT
This sequence comes from Bacteroidales bacterium, assembly GCA_017450585.1. Taxonomy (GTDB): domain Bacteria; phylum Bacteroidota; class Bacteroidia; order Bacteroidales; family UBA932; genus Cryptobacteroides. The sequence continues at coordinate 13,098 of JAFSTI010000108.1, read as the reverse complement.
ATTGTCACTCTCAGCAAGTTTCTCAGCCGCCTCGCAGAAGGCTTCCTTGGCCTCCAGGTTCTTACGGAAATCCAGATCGCGAAGGTCACGGTTGATCTTCACCATATCATAGAACTTCTCGACGTAGAACTGATAGGTATCATTAAGGTCGCGGAAATTCTGCATGGGCACGGGACCGATCTCGCGCCAGCGGTTCTGAATGTCACGGAACTGATTGAAAGAAAGGTTCATATTCTCATCGGCACCGGAGACCAGGGCCTTGAGGTCATCGACCACGGCCTGCTTGGCGACCAGATTGGCCGCGCGGTCGCGCTCCTGCTGACGGTTATATTCAGCCTTTTCTTCTTTAAACTTGGCGAACAGGTCCTTAAATGCCTCTTCGACAGCCGCGAAAGGATTATTCTCCGGATCGACATCAGCGCTGTCCGAACTGCGGTCCTTACTCAGCTTCTTATAAAAGGCGGACTTGATGGCCTCGGCTTCCTTCGCCTTGGTCATCCTCTGGTCGTCCTCCATAAAGCTCTTCAGCTCCTCGACCAGCTCGAACAGGGTCTTCTCCTGCTCCACCGGCTGCTCTACCGGCTCGACCGTTTCTTCAACGGTCTCCACGGTCGGCTGCTCTACCGGCTCCACGGCGGGCTGCCCGGCAGGGGTGTCGGCCTTATTTTCAAGTTCCTCGGAAATCACGGGGATTTCAGGATTGAGATTCTCGCTCATAGTGACAGAGTATTATAATGTAGTTTACAAATATACCATTAATTTTAAGAAAATCCCTATTTTTGCATTACAAAACAGAATACGATGCGCATAGATATCCTGACTGTCGTGCCCGAATTGCTCGAAAGCCCCCTCTCACACTCCATAGTAGGGCGCGCGATCAAGCACGGGATAGTAGAGATACACGTCCACAATATCCGCAAATACGGACTCGGTCCGAGAAAGACCGTGGACGACTACTGCTATGGCGGGGATGCAGGCATGGTGATGATGGTAGAGCCGGTCTATAAGATGATAGAAGAACTCCGCGCCGAACGTAAATACGACGACATAATCTACATGTCCCCCGACGGAGAACGCTTCTCGCAGGCCATAGCCAACGACCTTTCCCTGAAAGAAAACATCATTCTCCTGTGCGGCCACTATAAAGGCATAGACCAGCGCATCCGCGAGCACCTCGTCACACGCGAGATATCCGTCGGTGATTACGTGGTCAGCGGCGGAGAAATCCCAGCGGCCATAGTGGCGGACGCAGTGGTGAGACTGCTGCCCGGAGCCCTCAGCGACGAAACCTCCGCACTGAGCGACAGTTTCCAGGACGACATCCTCTCTCCCCCGGTCTATACCAGGCCCGCCGTATTCAATGGATGGAAGGTCCCCGATGTCCTTCTCAGCGGGAATCCCAAACTCATACACGAATGGCAGGACGAGCAGGCCCTGGAGCGCACAAAGGCCCTGAGGCCGGAACTTCTTGAAAAATAATCAGTTCCGCCTTTTTTACCGCTTACAATTTTAAAGTTATTTTCAAAAATTATTATAAAATATTTTAATTACCGAGAAAATTGTGTAAAATTTTCAGTTTTACTTGCACATTAATAAAAAATGCTATACATTTGCACTCAGAAAACAGAACCACTTGACTCTTACATTACTTTAAGAGATACTGACCAAATAATTGACCTTCTTTTTTATTAAAGGTAATACACTACTAACTAACCGTTAAAGCCCGCAGTGATGCGGGCTTTACTCGTACTATACAGGGCTAAGATAAATCTACTCGCTGCTCAGCGACAGGTCCGAAATCCGCTTGGAGGGATTCTCCGGGACCTTCAGTGAAACCACCTTTTTAGCGGACAGGACGATGCTCTGTCCGCTGTCACGCAGTTTCTTATCCCCATTCTCATAAGCCTTCAGGGCATCCTGAAGTTTATCTCCCACCGTCGCATAATATTTCACGAAATCATGCACGCGAGCGATCATCGTCTGCGCGGCATCCACTATCTGCTGCTGATTACGCACCTGCTCCACATTCGTCCAGGCGATAGTGATCATACGCAGGAACGGCATCAGCGTCTCTTCGGTCGTAATCAGGACTTTACGCGCATAAGCCTCATGCCAGACATTCTTATCTAGGGAATACGCCAGCTGCAAGGCCGGATAATTAGGGACAAACATAATCGAATAATCCAGCATCCTGTGCCCGGGACGCAGATAAGAAGTATAATCCTTACCGGAAAGATTCTTTACCTGCTCCTGAATCGCAGCCAGATTACGCTTCGCGGCATCCTCGCGCGCGGCATCATCCCCCGCCTCCAGATAATCCGAATACGCCGTCAGAGAAACCTTCGCATCCACGATCACGTCATTATCATCCGGGAAATGCAGTATGAAGTCCGGACGCATCCGCTTGCCGCTATCCTCGTTCGGGATCACGAAACCAAGCTCATCGCGCAGCGTGGACTCCTTGTCATAATTGACTCCCTCTATAAAACCTTCATTCTCCAGAAGACGCAGCAGCACGGTCTCGCCCCAGCAGCCCTGCATCTTATTCTGTCCGCGAAGGGCTTGCGCCAGGTGGTCCGCCTTCCCGCCGATACTCTCCGACTGCTTCTCAAGACGCCGGATCGCACCCTCCAGATTCTCCTTCATCGCAGCCGACGACTCCGTCTGAGCCTTTTTATTGGCCTCAAAAGCCTCCTTCATATCCTTCAGGTCCTTCCCGAGCGCGCCGGTAAGACTCCCGAAACTCTCCGCCGCCTTCTTCGACAGTTCCTCCTCCCGCTTCTTCAGCACCTCCTCGCTCTCCGCACGCATCTCCGCCTTCACGGCCGAAATCTGCTGCTGCAGAGCCTTCTCGTGCCCATCCTTCAGATCTTCCAGGCTCTTTTCGTAACGCTCCCGGGTCTGGGCGAGCGACTCGTTATACATGGCTTTCGACTCCTTCAGGCGCTCCCGGGCCGCTGAAAGCGCAACAAGGAGGCCGACACATCCGCCCGCCAGCAGGCAGCAGACCGCGATAAGTATATAGACTGTCATTTTACAGGCTTGAGTTTGATTTCGTACAATTCCGGCCAGTTCTTTCCGGTCAGGTAAATCTTCCCGTCCGCGCTGTCGAAGGCAATGCCGTTCAGCACGTCCGTATCGGGCCGGCGCAGGGATGCGGGCAGCAAACCGGTACAGTCGACCGTCGCGCAGACCCGGCCGTCGGACGGATCGATAATGACAATAAGGTCGCTCAGGTACACATTGGCCCAAATCCGTCCGTCAATGTACTCGAGCTCATTGAGCCGCTTCACGCTGCGGCCGTCCAGTTTCACATCCACCGTCCGCGTCACGTGCAGGTTCCCGTCCATAAAAAACAGGCGCGAGCTGCCGTCCGACGCGATCAGCGACTCCCCGTCCGTGGTCAGGCCCCAGCCCTCGCGCGGGTAGGAGAAGGACTTGCGGTACTCCAGAGTCTGCGGGTCGTACACGAACACGAGTTTATTGGTCCAGGTCAATACATACAGCGCGTCGCCGAAGATGACCGAACCCTCGCCGAAGTACTTGTTTTTGAAAGACACGCTCTGCGATGCCTTCCCGGTCTGCAGGTCCACGACCCGGAGCATGGAGGTCCCGAAACCGCCGGTGCTCTCGATCAGATCGCTCCCGCGGAAGAACAGCCCCTGGGTGTACGAAGTCCGCTCGTGCGGATAACGCGCCACCACTTCGGCCTTGTACCTGTCCACCTTCGCCCCGCAGCCCGAGAGCACGCAGAGCAGAAGGCCGAGTATGCAGACTATCCTCTTCATATCCGCACGAAGATACAAAAAATATGTGTATATTAGCACGCTGAAACCTGAATCTGTATGGCAGTCCAATACGCCAGACCTGACATGATCGTCGACCTCGACAAAGTGGTCGCGGAGCGCAGCAGCGGAAAGAAAAGAGTTCCGCGGCTCTTGGTTTGGCTGCTTAAGAAAATCACTCACATAGACTACATAAACTCCTTCCTGGGTATAGGCTACGAAGGCGTGGAATTCTGTGTCGAGTGCATCAAATACCTGAATATCAATCTGCAAGTCGAAGGGCTGGAAAACCTTCCTGAGAAAGGGCGTTACACCTTCGTGTCGAACCACCCCCTGGGAGGCATCGACGGAGTGGCCCTGGGAGCCATCATAGGCACCCGCTACGACGGACACATCCGCTACCTGCTGAACGACCTGCTGATGAACGTTAAAGGCCTCGCCAAGCTGGGAGTCCCTATCAACAAACTGGGCGGACAGAGCCGGGAACTCGCGAAGCTCATCGGCGACGCCTTCGCATCCGACGACCAGATGATCATCTTCCCCGCCGGACAATGCTCCAGAAAGACTAACGGTGTCATCCAGGACCACGAATGGGGCAAGGCCTGCGTGAGCTTCAGCACCCGCAGCGGACGCGACATCGTCCCCATACACTTCGTGGCTCAGAACTCCCCCAGGTTCTACCGCATTGACAAGATATGCAAACTGCTGCATATCAAGTTCAACCTCCCCATGCTCTTCCTGCCCTCCGAACTGGTCAGGGCGAAAGGCAGCACATTCCGCGTGGTGATAGGCCAGCCTATCCCCTGCTCACATTTCGACAGTTCTAAATCCCCCGCCGAGTGGGCCGCATGGCTCAGGGCGAAGGCCTATGAATTATAGTACAATGGAAAAGATAATCGACCCGGTAAGCGTCGACCTCCTGAAAGCCGAGCTTACTCCTGACAAAAAACTCCGCGACTCCAATAAGGGAGGCAACGAGATCTACGTCATAAACCATCACAACTCCCCCAACCTGATGCGCGAGATCGCGAGGCTCAGGGAAATATCCTTCCGCGACGGCGGAGGCGGGACCGGCATGGAGATGGACATCGACGAGTTCGACACGATGGAGAAGCCCTACGAGCAGATCATGGTATGGGATCCCGACGCCGAGGCTATTATAGGAGGCTACCGTTACATCCTGGGACCGGATGTCACCTTCCGCGAGAACGGACAGCCGAACATCACATCAGCCGACCTTTTCCACTACTCCGACACCTTCATCAAGGACTACTTGCCGCACGTAATTGAGCTCGGACGCTCCTTCGTCACCCCCGAATACCAGAGCAGCAAGGCCGGGGCCAAGGCTCTCTTCGCTATGGACAATCTCTGGGACGGCATCTCGGCGGTCATCATGCTACACCCGAATATCATGTACATGCTCGGGAAGATGACCATGTATCCGAGTTTCAACCGAGCGGGGCGCGACCTCATACTCCACTTCCTGTGGAAGCATTTCGGAGACAAGGAAGAGCTCGTCAGGCCTTACAACCCCGTAATGCCGGTATCAAACGGCGAACTGATGGATCTGATCCTCTGCGACAAGGACTTCAGGGACGACTATAAGAACCTCAAGGAAGCCATACACCGGTTGGGGACCAACATCCCCCCGCTCATAAACTCCTACATGAACACCTCGCCCAGCATGAAAATGTTCGGCACCACCGTATATGACGAATTCGGCAGCACCGAAGAAACGGGCATCCTGGTGTGTTTCAACGAGATGTATCCAGAGAAGAGAGCCCGTCACGTAGACTCTTTCCTAAAGAATAAAATGCAGGAAATACGCGGTCGCTTCCCCAACCTGGCAGAGGATTTCGAGCAGAAACTCTCAGAACGCTGGAACCAGCGCAGGGATAACGCTTTCAGCCGCTTCCTGCACCGTCGCGGCAGGCAAAAGCGCAAAGAAGAACAGTAAAAGGAAGGCTAGCGCGTCCTGCGGGCTTTGATGCGGCTGCGCAGCGTCGTGGACATGGGTAATTTCATCTCGGCGTCGGAGCGGTCCAACCACTCTGAAGCCAGTTCAAAGGCATCCAGCATATAGCAGCCCACCGCCAGATTATAATACAGGGCGGAGCGTTTCTCGTAGGAGCGCTGTTTGCCCTTAGTCATCTGCAGCCAAGTCTCCACGGCCTTCTTCCAGTTCATATCGCGAGCCTCAATCACGGCGGTGACCCAGCGAGAGTCCAGGTCATCGTAATAAATCAGAGAATGACGCTCGTGCTTCCAGTTGGAAGCGAGAGGAGAACTCATCCGCTTGCCGAAATTACGCGCCGTGGGACCCCAATCCTCATCGGTGATATCCAGTTTCCCGGAAGAAAGGAAGGTCTTCACGGTATCCAAGGCGGCCTGGGAGTCATACGCGTAGATGGACTGAGTGCAATTATCCTCGTTCAGCCTGGGCACGTCCAGCAGGAAGACCACGTCCGTGCCGACTTCCATCAGCAGCAGCGCCAGGCTGTCACGGTTCGAATACACGCCGGCCGGGTCCTTATGCATGGTCAGGATGTCGATATCCTGGCGTCCCTCGTAATACATCGACTCAATCCCCTGCGTGAAGCCGTTTGCCAGGATAAGCGTCAGGCTGTCGACGGCGCTGCCATCGTTCAGACACACCACGCTGACCGACTTTCCGGGAATCTCGATGCCGGAAGAAGAAGGATAGCGGACATCCAGGTCTACCTGATAAAGCGAAGGCGAGCACGAGGCAAAGGCCAGGGCCGCGAGTGCAATTATACTCTTTTTCATATCGTTACAATAGTTCAGCTGTCAAATCATAGTCGTCCGCACCCGTAATCCGGACCTTCACGAAAGAGCCGGGCGCGGGAGCGTCCATTGTCCTTACAATAATCTCGCCATCCACGTCCGGACTTTCGTACCGGCTGCGGCAGATACAATACCCGTCCCGGACCTCATCGACGAGCACGAGCTCTTCGGTCCCGACGCGGGAAAGGTTGAAAGATGCGGAGATCTCCCGCTGCAGTTCCATCAGGCGGTCCAGCCTCCGCTGTTTTTCCTCCTGCGGGACGGCATCGTCGAAATGCTCCGCACCGTATGTCCCCTCCTCCTCACTGTACATAAAGGCTCCTAGCCTCTCGAAACGGGCTTCACGCACGAAATCCAGCAGTTCTTCGAACTCCTTCTCCCCTTCACCGGGATGCCCCACCATCATCGTGGTTCGCAGCACGATGCCCGGCACCTTCGCGCGAATCTTATCGATCAGGCTTCGCGTGGCGGCGGAGTCGATATTGCGCCGCATAGCCTTCAGCACCGGATCGGCAATATGCTGGAGCGGAATGTCCATGTACGGGCAGATCTTCGGCTCGACGGCCATCAGGTCCAGCACGTCCTCCGGGAAGGAAGACGGGTACGAATAATGGATCCGTATCCATTCGATGCCCTTCACCGCGCACAGGTCGCGCAGCAAGTCAGAGAGCGCGCGCCGGCCATACAGGTCCAGGCCGTACCAGGTGGTGTCCTGTGCGATAAGAATCAGCTCCCTGACCCCCTGTGCCGCGAGCATTGCCGCTTCTTTGGTCAATATCTCCCTGGGCACGGAGCGATGTGCCCCCCGGATCAGGGGTATGGCGCAGTAAGAACAGCGCCGGTCGCAGCCTTCCGATATCTTCAGATAGGCATACGGCACAGCGGGAGCTGTCCGGTAACGGACCGTCGCGCCGTCCGGTTCGACGCCCAACGCGCGGGCCACCGGGGCCAGGTCGCGGGCTCCGAACCACTCGTCCACTTCCGGGATGAGTGAGGGCAATTGGTCCATGTAGCGCTGCGACAGGCAGCCGAACACCATAAGACGCCCCACGCGCCCCGCAGACTTGCGCTGCGCCGCGGCGAGGATGGCATTGACCGACTCCTCCTTCGCATCGCCTATAAAACCGCAGGTATTCAGCAGGACACAGTCCGTAAACCGGGGATCGGCATCCTCGGGGACTATCTCCCACTCCGCTCCGACCATGCCCAGAAGATGCTCCGTGTCGACGGTGTTCTTCGAGCAGCCGAGAGTGATTACCTGCAGCTTCTTTTTACTCATCTGAGCTTTCTTCCTCTGCTTCGAAATCCAGGGAGGCGTGCTCCACCAGCTCGTTGTACCAGTCGACGACCTTCTTCATGTGAGATACATAGAAGCGGGTATCGTCATAGTTCGGCACAGCCTTCTCAAAGATAGCCTTGATCTCGGCCTCGGGGGCCTTGGAGCCAGGAGCTGCCTTACCGTCGAGCAGTTTACCCATGGCTGTAAAGACATCCCTGAGTTTCATCTCGCCTTCAGAAGTGTAGATGGCGATATCGTCGAGGGTGGTCATTCGGCTCCTCATATCCAGGGTGCAGCGCCTGCCGTCGGTCAGAGACTCGGCTACGACGCCGTTTCGTGCCTGTGCCACATACTTATAAAGTCCGTGATGTCCGGACACAGAAAGGATTTTTGACAGATCTGTCTTCATATCAGTCATTAAAAATAGTTTCCATTACAGTGCGGACCTTTTTTCCCAGGTCCGCCAAATTACCGTCATTAATAATCACCTCATCAGGGTGAATGTCTTCGAGACGCTGCGCCGCCATCCTGTCCCTGATGCTCCGGGGGGAGGCGCCGTCGCGCCGGCACGCCCTCTCCAGTCTGAGGGATTCGGGCGCATCCACTAGCAGAATCTTGCCTTCGGGTTTATCCGGGCAGGGTGAACTGCAGATTATAGCCGACTCCAGCACCACGGCCTCGCTGCCGTTCGCTGCGGCCCAGTTGCGGAAATCCGCAAACAGGTACGGATGTACCGTCATCTCCAGGGCCCTCAGTTTCTCCCCATCAGAGAAAATCACTTCCGCAAGGGCCTTGCGGTCCAGGCGTCCTTCCGCTGTCCTGAAGGAACCTCCCAGCGCCTTCTCGATGGCTGGAATGAGCCGCGGGTCCGTGTCGTAGAGCGCTTTCATGCGCGAGTCGGCATTGTACACCGGATAGCCCATGGCTTCCAGGATACGGCAGACTTCACTTTTTCCGCTGCCTATTCCTCCGGTGACAATCAGCGTTTTCATCGTCTCGATGAATCTATGCACTCGAATACTTCCGGATCGATCTTATAGTCGATCACTCCGGGCGGCACTCTGGAGGCTCGGGGTATGCAGCGGCCGTTGATGGACTTCTCGAAATCCCTGTAGTCGATGGCGAACGATACCGCATCCACGGGATTCGCCCTCAGGGGGAAGGCACAGCGGTACACGACTTCGGCGGTCGAGGGGAACACAGTCAGGTCCTTTCCGGACGGAACGTTCCGCACGCCTATCTTCACAGTCGACTGGAGTTCCACATAGCGGCATACTCCCAGCGTGTAAGTCACTTCGGTATCGGACAGACGGACGTTTCTGGGACATTCCAGCTTCACTACGCCCTGGGTATCACGGCTGAGGTTTGAAAGCGTGATGCCCGCGGTATAGATCCGGTCCACGTTCTCCAGATGCATGGGCTCGCCATACACAATCACAGAATCCGGCTGGAACCGCATAGGGCCCACAGCCATATACTGGGGCTTGAAACTCAGGGCCTGAAGTCCCTGTACGGGGACTTTCTTATAGTTCTCCGACGGGAAGGTGAAACTCACCGCCGGAGAAATGAAGCTTTCGAGCTGTACCCCTTCGCCGTAAATCTGGCTGGTGTACCTGGACAGCTCCGTGGCTGTGATCTGGTACACGTCGCTGCTGCCTTCGCGGTGCAGGTCTTCGGGGCTGATGAACACGGTCACGACCTTAGGCATACGGCTGTTGCGCCACATGCGGAAGCCGCTCGCCCGGCATCTGGCTGAAATGTCGCAGGGTGCGGAGCAGTCCCGGGAATGCCCGACCAGATTACTCTGGGCGAACACAGGGACGGTCATTACCGATGAATAGTTGCGGGACAGGTTGCTGATAAACCATACGAGAACAGCCAGAAACAGGGATAGCAGCAGCAACGACAGGTCGCCGCCTTTCATATGCACCTTCGGCTTCAGTCTCGATATGGGATTACCGGTCATTAAGCGTTGTCAGCGGTATTATCCTTTACGATGGAGCTCTTGTCGACGCGGAGTTTGACATCACCGTCCACCTTCAGAATAACATAGCGTTCCTTAACCTCGTCGATCACGCCGTAGATACCGCCTGCGGTGATGACTTTGGTACCTTTCGCAAGTGAGGAACGGAATTTCTCGAGTTCTTTCTGCTGCTTCCTCTGCGGGCGGATCATAAAGAGCCACATGATACCGAAGAGGACAATAATCATAATCCAGAAGCTCATGGAACTTCCCTGTGCGCCTGCGGCAGGCTGTGCTGCCTGTAGTAAATTAAACATAGTCGTAGTTATTAATTATTAAAATCGTTCTTGATAATCTCGTCCAGCATTCCGTTTACAAACGCGCGGCTCTTCGGGGTGCTGTAATATTTGGATATCTCCACATATTCGTTGATGACCACCCCGCGGGGTATGTCCGGGAAGGTCCTCATCTCCGCGAGTCCGCTGGCTATCAGCGCGACGTCGACATTGAAAAGACGCCCGTCATCCCAATTTCCGGTCTTGGCGGCAATCTTCGAGCGGTAATCGGCGAAGTTCACAAAGCCAGTCCGGAGGACACCGGATGCGAAGGCGGAGTTCTCTTCCGAGACCAGTTCGGGCAGTTCCCAGATCTTTCCCGCTCCCAGCTCCGTGATGGTCTTGCAGCACTGGATGAGGGCATAGGACAGGTCGTCCACCCAGAGGATAGACATATCTTCGAGGATGGCCTGGATCTCTTCGGAGTCTTCCAGCTCCTGCTCGAATATCTTTACGAATAGGGCCGCGTCGGCGGCGATACCGTCGGCGGGAGAATTCATATAGTCAATGAAATACTGCCTGGAACGTACTGTCTCGTAAAGCTTACGCAGAAACGCGTCATACTGGTCCCATGAGAATTTCTTCTTCGCGACGAGCTTGGTGTAATCGGGATCGTTATCGAAGAGAGCTGACAGACGGTTCTGCACGAACTTCATGTTCGGATTGCGTTCCTCTTCGGTAGGATGGAACTTTCCGCGTGCGGCCTCGATACGTAGGGAGGCCTCGTCGCGGAGCGCGGGAATCAGCCCCAGCATGAACAGCCAGAGGTCCCGTGTGGCTTCACAGGAACGGTTGAAGAGTGCCTGAGCCTCTTTCAGGGTCATGCCCTGATTCTCGGCGTACGCGTAAAGCACCTTGAAGACCTTTATCCTGAGAATTCTTCTGTTAAGCATATTTCAAATAATTTTATGCAAAGATAATCCATTTCGCGGAAAAGAGGTAACTTTACAAAGTTTAATATGGCGCGGGAGACAAAAGATATATTGCTCGGGAAACTGCGGGGCGGCGAGCCACTGTCATGGGGACAGGGACTGCGGCTGACCATGCTGCTGGCCGTGCCGGCCATATTGGCCCAATTGTCCTCAGTAGTAATGCAATACATCGACTCGGCCATGGTGGGACGGCTGGGCGCGGGCCCGTCCGCTTCCATCGGGCTGGTGGCTTCCAGCACCTGGATCCTGTACGGCTTCGGCATGGCGGTGAATACCGGTTTTTCGGTGCAGATCGCTCACGCGTGCGGAGCTTCGGACTTCAAACGGGCCCGGCAGATCCTGAGACAGGCGCTCGCGGGCGTCCTCCTGTTCGGCCTTTTCCTGGGGCTGACGGGGGTGGGAATCAGCGGCCCTCTCCCCTCCTGGCTGGGCGGTGAAGAGGCCATACGCGCCGATGCGAGCGGGTATTTCCGCATCTACTCCGCGTTTGTGCCCATCAGCCTTCTGGGCTATGCGGCTTGCGCGATGCTGCAGGCCAGCGGCAATATGAAAGTGCCCAGCATCATTTACATAAGCATGTGCGCCCTGGACGTGGTGTTCAACTACATATTTATATACGTTCTGGATATGGGCGTGATCGGGGCGGCATGGGGCACCGGAATCGCCGAGGCCCTTACCTCCGTTTTCTCGATCTGGTATGTATGCACACGCTCCAAGGAGCTGAGCCTGCGCGGCGAGAGGGGCCCCAGGCTGGCCTGGGGGCCGACGCTTCGCACGGCATTCGGCATTACCGGGCCGCTCTGGCTGCAGAACCTGGTAATGAGGGGCGCGTACGTGGCCAGCACCCTGATAGTGGCACCGCTCGGCGCCGTGGCGATTGCCGCAAATGCCTTCGCCATCACGGCCGAGAGCTTCTGCTACATGCCGGGCTACGGGCTTGAGGAAGCCGCGACCACGCTCATCGGACAGAGTCTGGGAGCGAAGCGCAAGGACGTGGCACGCACTTTCGCTCGTATGACTATTGGCATGGCAATGCTGATAATGACCTCACTGGCGGTGGTAATGTTTGTGTTCGCCACGCCGATCATGTCGCTGCTGAGTTCCGACCCGCAGGTGGTGGCGCTCGGCGCGAAGGTGCTGCGCATCGAGGCTTTCGCCGAGGCCATGTACGCCGCATCGATCGTCGGTTTCGGGGTCTGTGCCGGTGCCGGGGACACGCTGGTGCCTACGTTGCTGAACTTCGGCAGCGTGTGGCTGGTGCGTATTGTCCTGGCCCTGATATTGACGCCCCGCTTCGGACTGACGGGCTATTGGATATCGATGTGTATCGAACTGAACGTGCGCGGACTGCTGTTCCTGCTGTATGTGCGCACGAGCCGATGGACTAGAAAAGTAATTATAAATACAGCATAATGAGAAAGATAGAAGGACAGGAATTTGGCGGCGAGAGACCGCTGTACTGTGAAAAAGATTTGGAACTGGTTGGTGTGACCATTCACGCCGGCGAGTCTTCGCTGAAGGAGACCCGCAATATCACGGCCGTCGGCTGCCGTTTCGAGGGCAAGTATCCCTTCTGGTGCTGCGACCACTTTATCGTGCGCGACTGCCTCTTTACTGAAGGGGCGCGTGCGGCGCTCTGGTATTCGCATGACCTGGAGATGACCGATACGCTGATCGAAGCTCCCAAGATGTTCCGGGAGATGGACGGCATCAGGCTGCGCCGCGTACGCATTCCCGGCGCCGGAGAGACTTTCTGGCATTGCCGGAATATCGATATCGAGGATGTCGAGGCATCAGGAGCCGATTATATCTTCATGAACTGCAGCGACATAAAGGTGCGGAACTTTAAACTGAACGGCAATTATTCCTTCCAGTGGAGCCGGAATGTCGAGATCCATGACAGTCTGCTGAATACCAAGGACGCTTTCTGGGAGACGGACAATGTGACCGTTTATGATTCCGAGATTAACGGAGAGTTCCTCGGCTGGCATTCCCGCGG
>JAFSTI010000107.1 GCA_017450585.1 Bacteroidales bacterium | reverse complement strand
TGTGCTTAAAGGTACAAGCGATGGCCCCTTAAGCACAAAAATGGCCGTTTTTGATCCTATAGGTCCATTCCGTGGACCGGTAAGCGCACCCACTCCCGGAAGGACGGGTTTCCTCCGGTCCGGCTGCGCATCCGCCGGGCTATGGGGAGGGCCCGGCGGCCTTGCCGTCCCAAGAAGACCCTCTTCGCATCGCCGAATCGCGATTTGCGGGTTTGTGGGCGTGGTGTGGCGGATAGTTTAGTGATTAATAGTCTGTTACTGTAAATATGATTACCTTATTTCGACTACTCATATTTCTATTTATTACTTGATTCAGAGAGGATTACGCGCCACGGCAAAAAAAGCAGATTTCAGGAGCGTCCTCCGTTTTGTTCTGAACTCCGACGGTTCTCAAGATGGATTGTGCCCGCCGGGGAAGAGCATTTCAGGGCGGGAAAAACGAAAATAGGCGGGGAGTTTGCGAATGAAGCGAATTTTGATTAGATTTGTTTGATTATTCGATTAAAGAGCGAAATGACGATGAAAGCATATGTTTTTCCCGGACAAGGAGCGCAATATCCCGGCATGGGCAAGGACCTCTACGCCAGCTCCGAGAAGGCACGTGAAATGTTTGAAAAGGCGAATGACATCCTCGGATTCCGCATCACGGACATAATGTTCGGAGAAAGCGCGGAGGATCTGAAACAAACCCGCGTCACCCAGCCCGCCATTTTCCTCCATTCAGTAATACTCGCATCCTGCCTTGAAGATTTCCGGCCCGACATGGTCGCCGGACACTCCCTGGGCGAATTCTCAGCGCTCTGCGCCGCCGGAGCCATAAGCTTCGAAGACGCACTCAGGCTCGTCCAGGTACGCGCGCAGGAGATGCAGAAATGCTGCGAGGCCCATCCCGGTTCGATGGCCGCCGTCATAGGACTGGACACTGCGACCGTTGAAGCCGTCTGCGAGCGCATGTCGGAAGGCATAGTTATTCCGGCCAATTATAACTGTGACGGGCAGATCGTGATTTCCGGCGAGGCGGAGGCGGTGAGGGTTGCCTGTGAGGCAATGAAAGAGGCCGGAGCGAAAAGAGCGCTGCCACTGCCTGTGAGCGGAGCGTTCCACTCCCCTCTCATGGAGGACGCCCGCGCCGAGCTTGCTAAGGCCATCGACGCCACCCCCTTCGCGAAGCCCATTTGCCCCATATACCAGAATGTCAGTGCAAAAGCGGAGAGCGACCCCGTTGTTATTAAGGCCAATTTGCTCGCGCAGCTCACGAGCCCGGTCCGTTGGACCCAGAGCGTGAAGCAGATGTGCGCGGACGGAGCCACGGAGTTCATGGAAATCGGTCCCGGCACAGTGCTGCAGGGCCTGATCAAGCGGATCAACCCCGAAGCCGTAATCATTGAAACAGACATAATCTACAACTAATACCTATACTAACATCATGTCAAAAGAAAAGAAGTTCATAACCTGTGACGGAAACCAGGCCGCGTCAGGTATCGCTTATCTCTTCAGCGAGAACGCGTGCATCTATCCGATCACTCCCTCCTCACCGATGGCGGAGAACATTGACGAATGGGCCGCACACGGAAAAAAGAATCTTTGGGGCGAGACCGTAAAGGTCACTGAAATGCAGAGTGAGGCAGGAGCCGCCGGAGCCGTACACGGTTCTCTCCAGGCCGGTGTCCTCACCACCACTTACACTGCCTCCCAGGGACTTCTCCTGATGATCCCGAACATGTACAAGATCGCCGGAGAAATGCTTCCCACCGTGTTCCACGTATCCGCCAGGTCACTAGCCACCCACGCCCTCTCCATCTTCGGAGACCATCAGGACGTAATGGCATGCCGTCAGACCGGCTTCGCCATGCTGGCATCCGGCTCGGTCCAGGAGGCACAGGACATGGCCGCCGTGGCACACCTGTCCACAATCAAATCAAGCATACCTTTCCTGCACTTCTTCGACGGATTCCGCACATCACACGAAATCCAGAAAATTGAAGCCCTGGACGAAGACGCCCTGCGCGAGATGGTAAGCGAGAAAGCTCTCTCGGCCTTCCGCCAGAGAGCCCTCAACCCGGACGCTCCCGTCACCCGCGGCACAGCCCAGAACGGCGACGTATACTTCCAGGCTGTAGAATCCCGCAACAAAGTCTACGATGAGGTACCCGATATCGTGGCACGCTACATGGGCGAAATCAGCGAACTTACCGGACGCAACTACCGTCCCTTCGAATACTATGGTGACCCCGAAGCGGAGAACATCGTGATTGCCATGGGATCCGTCACCGAGACGATCCGCGAAACCATCGACTACCTCGCTACACAGGGCAGAAAGGTCGGTTTGGTAACCGTACACCTGTATCGTCCCTTCTCCGAGAAGTACCTCCTGAAGGTCCTCCCGAAGAACGTAAAGAGAATCGCCGTTCTCGACCGCACCAAAGAGCCCGGTTCACTCGGCGAGCCTCTCTATCAGGACATCAAGACCGTCTTCCAGGGCCGCGAGAACGCCCCGCTCATCATCGGCGGACGCTACGGACTCTCCTCGAAAGACACCTCCCCTGCACAGATTGTCGCAGTGTTCGACAACCTCGAGCGCAAAGCCCCCAAGACTGACTTCACCATCGGCATCGTAGATGATGTGACCTTCAAGAGCCTCCTCATCAAGAACGAGATCTCCATCGTGAAGCCCGGAACCACCGAATGCAAGTTCTACGGACTCGGATCCGACGGTACCGTGGGTGCAAACAAGAACACCATTAAGATCATCGGCTCCCACACCGACAAATATTGCCAGGCCTACTTCGACTACGATTCGAAGAAATCCGGCGGCTACACCTGCTCACACCTGCGTTTCGGCGACAGCCCCATCAGGGCTCCCTACCTGGTCAGCACCCCTGACTTCGTAGCTTGCCACGTGCCCTCATACCTCGAGAAATACGACGTACTGAAAGGCATCAAAGACGGCGGCAGCCTCCTGCTGAACAGCCTCTGGGACGAGAAAGAGACCCTCGAAAGGATCCCTGAGCACGTCAAGGCCGTCATCGCCCGCAAGCACATCTCCCTGTACATCATCAACGCCACCAAGATTGCCGCGGAAATCGGCCTCGGCGGACGTACGAACACCATACTTCAGAGTGCCTTCTTCAAGATTACCGGCATCATCCCCTACGAGGATGCAGTCAAATACATGAAAGACGCAGCCCTGAAGAGCTACGGTAAGAAGGGAGAGAATGTTGTCAATATGAACTACGCAGCCATCGACCGCGGCGGTGAGTACACGAAAGTGGAAGTCCCCGCCGAGTGGGCCGAAATCAGCGCGAAGTTCGAGAACCCGAACAAGGGCCGTCTGGCCACGCCGTTCGTAAAGGAAATCGCCGACGTGGTAAACGCCCAGTGCGGCGACTCCCTGCCTGTCAGCGCCTTCCTGCCCTACTCCGACGGTACGATGCCCGCCGGCACCGCAGCCTTCGAGAAGCGCGGAGTAGCGGTCAATGTTCCCGTCTGGGATCCGCAGACTTGTATTCAGTGCAATAGCTGCGCATTCGTGTGCCCTCACGCCGCGATCCGTCCGTTCATCCTCACAGCCGACGAAGCCGCCGCAGCGCCGAAGGGCGTAAAAACCGCCGACGGCAAGGCCCAGCTCAAGGATTACAAATATGCATTGGCCATCTCCGTGGACGACTGCACCGGCTGCGGTAACTGCGTAGACGTCTGCCTCAGCAAAGACAAGTCACTCAAGATGGAGCCGTTCATCGACAACACCGCCGAGCAGGCCTCCTACGACTGGCTCAATTCAAAGATCGGTTACAAGGAAGACATCCTTCCCAAGGCCGCGAACATGAAGAACGCCCAGTTCGCACAGCCTCTGTTCGAGTTCTCCGGAGCTTGCGCAGGTTGCGGCGAGACCCCGTACATAAAGAACATCACCCAGCTGTTCGGTGACCACATGATGATCGCCAACGCCACCGGATGCTCCTCCATCTACGGCGCCTCCTTCCCCGCATCCCCTTACTGCACCAACGTCAAGGGCCACGGACCCGCATGGGCCAACTCCCTGTTTGAGGACAATGCCGAATTCGGCCTCGGAATGAAGATCGGTTCCGACCGCGCCCGCCTCACCGTGGAACGCCTGATGAACCAGGGCCTCGAGTGCAGCAAGTGCAGCGACGAGATGAAAGAACTCTTCCGCAAGTGGATTGACAATAAGAACGACTACGCCATCACCCGCGAAGTCGCCGACAAGCTCGTTCCGATGATGGAGAAGTGCGGCTGCGATACCTGCAAGGCCCTTCTCGAATACAAGCATTTTATCCCGTCACGCAGCCAGTGGATATTCGGCGGCGACGGATGGGGATACGACATCGGCTACGGCGGAGTGGACCATGTCCTCGCCTCCGGTGAGAATGTCAATATTCTCGTACTCGACACCGAGGTATACTCAAACACCGGCGGACAGTCCTCCAAATCCACCCCGGCCGGCGCAATTGCCAAATTCGCCGCATCCGGAAAGAAGATCCGCAAGAAAGATCTCGGTATGATGGCAATGAGCTACGGTTACGTATACGTGGCACAGGTGGCAATGGGTGCAAGCCCGGTTCAGTACATGAACGCCATCAAGGAAGCCGAGGCATACGACGGACCGTCCCTGATCATCGCTTACTCACCGTGCATCAACCACGGTCTGAAGGCCGGCATGGGACTCAGCCAGAAAGAAGAGAAACTGGCAGTCGAATGCGGATACTGGCATCTGTACCGCTACAACCCCGCTCTCGAAGCCGAAGGAAAGAATCCCTTCTCACTCGACAGCAAGGAACCCGACTGGACCAAGTTCCAAGACTTCCTTAAGGGAGAGGTACGCTTCGCCTCGCTCCAGAAACTCTTCCCCGAACAGGCGGACGAGCTGCTGAGCAAGACCGAGGAGTTTGCCAAGATCAGGCTGAATACCTACAAGAGGCTCGCAGGAAAAGAGGACTAACTCTTTTCCTCCAGAGCCGGGCGGAATGACTCATAATGACTGAAAACTTCATTCAGATCATCATAGTCTCTTAAGATCCGTTCCGCATAAATTTTGAAGACGCGGCCGCGCTCATTTAAAGAGATGCGGCCGCGTTCTCTGTCGAACAGTGGCCCGCCGGCAACTTTCTCCAGCAGGGCAATGTTCTGGCTGACCGCCGGCTGGGAGATACCCAGGGCCCGGGCGGCAGCAGTAAAGCTGCCCTCATCGAGGACAGCTTTAAATACCTTGAGTCTGTAATCTTCGAGCATTATTTATTCTGCGGAGATCGAGCCGGTCGGGCAAGCATCGGCACAGGTGCCGCAATCTACGCAGATATCAGGATCGATAGAATAAACATCGCCTTCCTTGATAGCTCCGGAAGGGCACTCCGCCTGGCATGCACCACAGGCAACACAGGTATCGGGATTAATAACGTGTGACATAAAGTACTTAATAGTTTAGTTTTCGCAAATATAAGCGGATTCCTTGAATTAACCAAAAAAATTACGGCTCCGGAGCAGGCGCCGGGACAGTCGACACCAAACCGAAACTAATCTCCTGAATCTGGCAGCGGGCATAATTGCTCGTTCCGGGCGAAACCGGACGCAGTTTGAAGCGGATATGCTTCGTGGCATAAGTCTCCTCGAAGAAGTAATAATCCATTTTCTCGCTGTGATACAGGCGGAAACTATCAGGCTTGGTAGACTTCCACTCCCCTGTTTCACAGTCCTCATACTCTATATCATAAATATAGTTGGTCCAATAAAACAGGTGATCATTCCAGAACATCAGCGTATTGAAAACCAGAGAATCCGTGGCATATACATCCTCATCATCCACCGCACGATAGCTGTCATCGGGCCCCACGAAACTCATCTCATAGATAGGGATATTAGTCGAACTTACATTCGATGTGTTGTAGCAGTTACCCAGCCATATGGAAGAAGTGGCATTATTGCCATCCCACGCCTTTTTCCATTCAGGGTCGACGACAGAATTGGAAGTCCTCGAGCGGATGAGACGACCGGGATAATATGTACCATTATAAAGATTGCCCAGAAGAGCCCAATTACGTTTCACATCCTGATCAACCTCCTCAAACTGAATATTCCACGAAGGGCGGGCAAAACTCTTATTCGGAACTTTCAGCTCAAACGAAGGCTGTCTGTCAGTATCAAACGAAGTCCAGAAAATCTCATCATCGCTGAGCTCCTGGAAATTCTTCATGTAATCAGTAGCAATCTGGGTAAGAGGGAAATACCACATCTTAAAGAAGGGCAGCAAGTTCCTGTCGGCATACTCGCAGCAGGTCATGGCGAAAAAGTCATAGGCGCTCTGGCTATCCAGATATGGTTCCCGTATATACTGATAGCCCAGTTCATTAGACCTCTCGCTCAAATAAGGGAACAGGCCCCAGCCATACTCAAGAGCAAGCTGCATCAATGGAGCCGTACGTCCCAGCTCACCGATCTTCAGATACATCTGGGTATTATCCAGGCAAGACTTATACAAATCAACTCCAGTCACCGGAGTATTGATCTTATCCACCCAGGACGTGAAATTCGTAGGGTCTCCGTGAACGGAATTAATCCTCGCCACATAGTAATACTGGCTCATCTTCAACGAAGGCCAATATGTCTTCATATACGAGTCACTGTTCGGCTCACCCTGCCAGGGATTAAGCGTAGCGTCGGCGAATGTCAGCAGATACTCCATCCACGCGACTCCGTTCGCATCCCTCTCGCCCCGGATATAAGGGATATAAAGCATATCCTTTTCACGACCCCACTGGTCCAATTCCTCGCGGCGGCGTCTCACCATGGGATAACGCCCGTAACGAAGCACGTTCATCGCTGCGAACAAAGGAGTCTGGTCGGCATCGGGCATCTGGATATCCGTATAGATACGCATAGGCATCTGATTGGTGTTATCCAGCGCATTAAACGCGTAATACGAATCCACCAGAGGCGCAAAAGCATTCAGCAGGTCCTCAGGGTTAGGGCAAAACTCCAATTCTTTCACCCCACATGTGAGGATAATCTTATCAGAGCGCAATTCTACCCAGGGCAAAAACGCCATGGAATCCTCATTCTCAATAGGATTGCGATAAAGCTGCGAACGCAGCTGCATTGTCTCCAGCCATTCGAGAGGTTTGGTCTCCCCAAGGATAAAATCATTGGTCGGAATACCGCCGCTAATCGTAACCGTGATATCACCGGCCGGAACTTTATCAGGTTCGTATCCCAGATAGATAAAGCCGCCGAAATGGTTCATGACACGGTTCTTGCCGGGATGAAGCAAGCCCCTGCGGACGATATTCTTGTAACGCTGCTGTAACTGGCCGGGGAGCAACTCATACCCAAGTCCGATCTGCCACTGCAGACCGGCCGTTCCGGCAGGGACCTCGATGGTAATATATTCTCCTGCAGCAGCATACAGTCCGGTACTCTGCAGCACAGTGGTATCCGGGACATACGCTATCGGATCATATCCACCCTTGACCGTCACTTCGACATCATCTTCCCTGTCCAGGAGTGAAGACACTCCACCCGGGTACTTATCCACCCAGTCCCAGTAAGGATTACCCTCTATGATGGTATCCTCCCCTTCATCCGTGGAAACCTCGATGAAATCCTCCTCTTCAGCGGGGATTTCGGTGGCGCATGAAAGGGCGGCGAAAGACAGCGTAAGCGCTGCCATCAGTCTGTATATCATTTTCATAAGTCGCAATTGATAAACCAGTTCTTTTCGTCCAGCATAGTGGCGTAATACTTAGTGCGCTCAGCCTCCGGGAATTTCCTGGAGATGAAGCGGGATACAATCTCGGGATGGCCGGAATTACGGGCGATACGCATCATCGTAAACCAGCGCCGGCCCTCACCGGCGAACTCTCTGGCGGTCTCCTCGATGATCAGGCTGTCCACCACGGCCTTGCGCCTGGCAGAATATGTTTCAGTTCCCGGCACCAGATCAGAGGGCATGAAACGCGCATCGGTAGAATAAAGCGCCGGGAGATTCAGGCGCCCGCGCACTCCCCTGCCGAGTTTGAGCTTCTCATATGCATAAATCGGAGCAGAGAAAGGATCGGCATAGCGGTTACCCGCAACCCAGTAAGGCTGGAATCCCACATTCAGGATAGCTTCCGCCGCATCATAATTGCCCAAGGCATTCAGGGCTTCAGCCACCATCATATGCACATCCGCCGCCCTATACAGGTAGATTGGAGCATCCTGGTCCTGCAGAGTACGCTCTTTCAGATACTTATACATGATGCGGTCGCCATCTACCGTAGCATAGCTCACTTCAGGCCCGCGGGGATCTTGGATGGTGCTGACGCCTTTCTTATAATCCGGACCGATAAACTTACTCACCATTATGGCAGTAGGCTCCAGATAGAACTTGCAGCGCGTGTCATTGGAGAAGAGCGTGTAGAGAGGATTCTCCTGGCGTAGGTTATTGTCATAAATAACCAGGGATATACCTTCGGACACGTGAACGGCGACAGGATCCTCAGTAAACAGGGTGTGCCATTTCTTCAAGGCACCGGCACCCGCTCCGAACTGGGGAGAGAGCGTGTACTTATGATTGTTACCGGCCTCGGTCGCAGCCTGGCCGCTGATCATATTGATTCCTCTCTTCGCCGCGGATTCATAGTCCTTATTCCAGAGATAAAGCTCCGTCATGAGAGCATCCGGATTTATCACCACATTGTTCCAGATACCGGCCGTACCCAGAATATTGGTAATCTCCGAACGGCGCAGGCCGTTAATGCCATCCACACCGGTATTCACAAAGAATATAAGTTCCTTGACGAGTTCATCCAGGGAGAGAGTCCTGGCCTTCTCCAAAGCGTGCTCCTGCGTCAGGGCGTAGTCATAATAGACGGCCTTCCCGTAAAGCTTGCCGATATTCAGATAAGCCCAGGCACGCAGGTTGATGGCACCGGCAATCATCTGCTTATAATTAGCTTCAGTGAGAACTCCGGGGTACTTGTGGTTATAAGCGACGGTATTGCGCAGGAAATCATTGCAATTCATCACTATCTTGTACAGCGGTGAAGCATCGGCGACGGGATTGCCGTCCCGCACGGTATAGCGGTAAACATCCCAGTAATCATCCGGAGCCTTAGGCGTCGGGGTGATCAAATCGCCCTGCAGTTCAGATGCGACCACCAGATGCGGTCCAGCCTCCTGCAGCAGAGAGAACAGCCCCATGAAAGCCGCATATATATTCGAGCGGTCGGTGTAGCTATCCTCCGAATCCAGCTTATTATCCAGCTGGGGCTCGAAGAAAGAGCGGCATCCTGAAAGGCTCAGCAGCAAGGCCAGGGCACAAATAATTGATTTAATACTGATTCTCATATCTTCACCTCCCCTCTACAGATTCATTACAATACCCAGCTTGACGAATTTCGTCAGCGGAATCTTGGCCATATCCATTCCCATCATCGACATATCATACGAGTATGCAAACTCCGGATCAATGCCGGTGTAAGGAGTCAGGCAGAAGAGATTCTCCCCTGTCAGATACACCTTGAAACCGTTCATGAACAGGAAACGGTCATGAGTCTCCCAAGACAGCGTCAGTTCCTTCATCTTTATAAAAGAGCCATCCTCAATCCAACGGGATGAAAAACGGTTATTATCAGCAGGATCGCCGTAGACCGCCTTCGGGATATCCGTCACCTGGCCATTCAGCAGCCAGCGGCGGCTCACGCTCGCGGCCACATTGGCAAACTTGGAGTTATCCTCATTGAAACGACGTGTGGCGTTGTAAATCTTATTGCCGGCACTGTATGTGAAATTGGCATAAAGTTTCAGGCCCTTCCAGGACATGTTGGAATACACCGCCCCGCTGAGAAGAGGCTGTGCGCTGCCCAGGATGAAACGGTCATCGTCACTGATCACCTTATCCCCATCTCTGTCGACAAAACGCATATCTCCTGCGCCGAACTGGTAACCGCCGGTACTGGTAAGTCCGGCCTTGGATGCAGCGGCGCCGCTCTCGAACACGCCATCCGCCTTCAGGGCGAAGAACGAGTAAGGAGCGAAGCCCACCCTGTTTACCAGGGCCACTCCGTCATCCATCCGGATAATCTGCTCCCGGTCATCACCGAGCGAAAGGATGCGGCTGGCAAACACGGAAGCATTGCCTCCGATCCTCCACTGGAAGGTGCGGTCAATGACAGCCAGGCTGGCAGCAAGGTCCACGCCGACCGTGGAGATCTCTCCATCATTCTTATAGGTATAATTAAAGCCGTGTGCGGGAGAGATAGCCGAATGGATCACCATGTCACGCACATGCTCATCATACAGATCAAAACTCAGGGTGAACTTGTCTCCCCTGCTGGCATAATCAATGCCGACCGTCCTGTTATGAACCCTTTCGGGGCCGAGTTTTTCATTCGGCACACCTGCCCGCACGAGACCGCTGACGTCGCGAATCAGGCTCAGATTATAATAATATGAGCTGTATGCATTGCTGAAACGGCCGTTCGGGTTGATACTGTACTCTGCGCGGAGCATCAGATTGCCGATAGAAGTATTGTCACGCAGCCAGGGGCTGTTAGACAGTTTCCATCCGGCATTGAGCGCCGGAAAGACGAACCAGCGGCCGCTGTACGCACCGTAAGAGGAACTGGCCTCAAGATTCATGGCAGCGGTGGCGAAGAATTGGTCGCGCCAGTTATAATCGCCCTTCGCGAAGAAACTGATCCAATTCAGGGCATCGGCATAACCTCCGGTATTACGGCCGAGCGAAGCCACATTGCCCAGATTCTTATAATTGTCGGTGGAAGTATTGATACCGGAACCGCGGCTCGACTGACGCCTGGAACCCAGAATCTGGAAGCCTCCGACCGCATCGACACGATGCCCGGACTTGGACAGGGTGTACTTGGCGGCAGTGCGTCCGAAATAGTCATAGGCCTGCGTGGCGCCGCTTCGCACCGAGTTCAGGGCAATACCATTGGCGAGCGGTGCAATGCAATTGTCATCCTTACCGCCGATAAAGATATCATCCCTGATATAGTTGTAGAAAATACCGAACTTCACATCGGCCGACCACTTCTGGCTGATCTTATAATCCAGGCCCAGATTCACGAAGAAGTCGTAAACCTTATTCTTGGCCTCGACCATGCGCACGATCGCGGCGGGATTGGAGATATTCATCACCGGATCAAGCTGCTCATACAGAGTCTGCTGGATACCGCCGTCATCGTCAATCTCATGCACACCGTTAATCGGCGAGTGAGCGAACGCGGCCAGCATCGGATTGGTCTCCTGGATCATGCCCTGCTCCTGCAGATTGTGCTGCGTAAAGTCAAAGGACACGGAAGCAAAGGCCGTCAGTTTCTCACTGAAATTGATGTTCGTATTACCGGTCGTATAGAACTTATTGCGATCCGAACCGATCACGGAGCCGCGGGAAGCCTGATATCCGGCAGTCACCAGATACTGGACAATAGTATCGCCGCCCCTCACCTTCAGCGAGTTGTCGGAATGAAGCGCGGGCTGATAGATAAGGTTTTGCCAATCCGTATTGAAGCCGAAGCGCACCTGGTCGCGCGGGGACATATTGCCACTGAGGAAGGGCAATGCCGCCGCCGTCTCGGACGCATTGGCATAGCGACTGACAGACAGGTCCGCGATATAGCGGTTGAAATCCAGCCCGGAAAGAAGAGGAATGGTACCGGCCACCCGGCCAACTCCCTCCACGCTGCGGAACTCCACGGCCGTGCGGCTCACCTTACCCCGCTGCGTCTCGATCACCAGCACGCCGTTGCTGCCCAGCGAGCCGTAGGGCAATGCCTCCGCGCCGCGGATGAAGGCGATTTTTTCAATATTGCTGATGTTCATTTCCTCCAATATGTCCGGAGAATAACCGGTAATGACACCGGAAGTGCCGGTATTCAGGATCAGAGGAACGCCATCTACCACCACCAGGGGCGTATTGTCTCCGTACATCGTACGAATGCCGCGGAAATTCAGGACAGCGCCCTCACCGGGCATACCGCTCTTCTGAGTCACCCTCAGACCGGTGAAACGGCCGGCGAGCGCCTCGGAGAGGAGCCCGGCCCCCTTGTTTAATATCTCCACGTCAATACCTTCAGCCGTACCCGACTTTTTGTCCAGACTCTTCGAGCCGGAAAAAGTCAGATAAGTATCCGTACCCATGGTCCTGGAAACATCCTGCATATAGACATCCAGACTGCTTCTGCCATAGAGATCCACCGAACGGCGGAAGTAACCGTCCCTGTGGAACAAAAGCTCGGCATCGGGGTTAAACACCTTGATGGAAAAATGACCCGTTGAGTCAGTAACGACCGCCTTTACAATGTCAGCGGAACTGACCTGGACACCGATTAGCGGCTGCGACGTACTGGCGTCATATACGAATCCCTCCACGGGAACCGCATCATCCAGATTACGGTTCTGCGACAGGGCGGGGACGCAGAGGCTCAGCGCGAAAGTCAGTAATATAAATCTGGTCTTCAACATAATAGTCACTGCGTCATTAATAGTTATCATTAGGAATCAACGTGCATTCTCCGATACATATACGTCTGTCCAGTCCGGAAGAAAAAGCACCCGGTATAATGGCCTTAAGCCGAAGCGGCGCATATGTACCCTCATCCACAATAAGCTCCTCAGTGACGAGTCCGCCTTTGGGGTTAGAATCGTTGTTATCATAATAGCCTTTCAGGATTCCCTCAAGCTTCTTGAGCGGTTCCAGAACACCTCCGGCCTTCACCTGATAGAGATCGATCACATCTGTGCGGCAGTCGTCTCCCTGCTTCACGAAACGGCAGTACAGGGTATATGAACCCGGAAGCAGGGGCTGTGTAACAGTTTTCGACAGTTCCTCATCATATGGCCGCGCATCGAATTCATAAGCATTATTCGCGGAAGCGGAGCTAAACTGGAGGAACAGCGTCAGGTTGTTATTGTCACACTTGCTGGAGGAGGTGTTGATGTTATTGGTAATGACATCGTACGTACCTCCCGAATAGCCGATTCCACGTCCGAGGTTCAGATATTCCTTACGGATCCAGTAAGGATTGAAAGTCATTTTGGACATATGGACCTTGATAGGGACGTAGGTCTTCGCCATCAGGAACACCTTGGCATTACTGAGGGTCACAGAGTCGGCCACATCGAAGTAATCGGTACGGATTTCATTGCCTTTGACAGAAACGAACTCCTCCTCAGGCATGAAAGTAAGCAAGGTACGATGCAGCGTGGCACCCATCAGCCAGTCATAAACGGCCAGCGAATCCTCGGAGGTAAACGGCTTGCCCAGACTGTTGAAATACCTGGTGCGCTCCACAAAGAAAGAATCGATAACCTCATTGCTTGGCACGAAGAGTGTGAAACGGGCACTCTCGTCAGCAAGGTTTATACTGTTCGTATAAGGATTCTTCACCACCCACACCGAGTCATAGATTACACGCCCGGTGCTATCCACACCGATAATCTCGCTGGCATCACGGTCGAAAGTCCTCTGAATATGGGAATTCAGGGAATCACGGATGATGGAATACTCATCAGGAAGCTCGTCCCACCACTGCTGGGCGTTCAGCTTGGGTATGACCCATCCGCCGATCTCATGAAGGATACCGTTCTCATATATGTTATCACTGACCTGCACGGGACAGCCGGTCACGGAATAAGCATTGCCCTCCTGACGGACGGTAAGATACTTCCCCGCCAGCGTGGCTATCGTATTAAGTTTTCTGAAGTTACGGCTGTAGATAGTGGTAAGAGAAATGTGATTCTCCACCATCAGACGCTTCTGCTCGGGCGTCATGGCCTCAATCTCGACTGCGGGATAGAGCGAATCTACCGGAGCCCATACCGTGATCAGATCCTTTCCCGAAAGCTTATCGGAAAGACCGACTTCCTCCACCAGGGCGGCAAAATGCGAATAGCCCTCGCCTTTCTGTAGAGCCTGCAGTACCGTACCCTCATGGGTCACTCCGGAAGACCTTCCGTAGTAATCCTCCTTTGGAGTTGTGCACGATAGCGCCGTCAGTGCGAGCAGGCACAATAATATATTGGATCTCATCTTCATACTTAATCAACTGGTATAAACTCGAAACGGTCGATTCCGAAATCTGCGCCGGACGAACCCACGATAAAACGTATGATATGTGTTTCCTCTCGGGAAATGGTAACCGTCCTCCAGGTAGCATATGCAGAACCGTTTGCAAAATTGATCTCGGCAGCGCCATCCCTCAGGTCCTCGGCATCCCACATGCCGGGTCCCTTGCCTCCAAGCGAGGAATCATTCAGTTTTTCGGCACAGATCGTATACTTGCCGGTAGGCATCACGGGCACATCCATCTCAAGCCAGCCGATGGTTCCCATATTCCAGTAAAGCGCGTCATGGTTCTTGAAGCGTCCGCCGCCGAGATACTGGCTGTGGTACCATACCTTAGCCTTAGCCTCCGGAATACTCTCCCAGCGGATACCCGGCACTTTAAGCTCATTCTCGATAATGTCATATTTCTGAGTAGCGCTGGTAGAGGTTTTCACTTCCCTGTAGAACGGGATAATCGCAAACTCTATCTTATCAGTGGGCTCCCAGACTACGATATAATGAGCCATAAAGTCAGGCAGGAAGCCGGGGGCGTCGATTTCATGGATATAGCCGTTCCTCGCAGGGATATCCCGTCTGTCATCCATGATATGGAAGCCCTTTCCGGCCTCGTGGCCGTTTATGGTCACCACTCCTTCAGCATCCAGGATGGAGAAACCCTTTCTCTCAGAGAAAGTATGCTTAATCATGGACTTGTAACCGCTGGGGAAAGTGGTAAGCTCGGCATAGCCGCACAGTTCCCTCATCAGGTGATACGCCACGAAATGATAGAAATCTGAATCCTTGCTGTCGAAATTCTTCGTCACGTGCAGTTTCACCTTCAGGTCACTGAGAGAGTTGATACCGGCAGCGTTAAAAACAGAGTCACAGACCGCAAATACGGTCTTATTGTCACGTATTGTTATCTCGTTTATGGTGACGTAAGTCTCGTCGATGAAGTCCTTCAGTCCGGCCGTCTGCACCGCCTGTGCGAAGATACTGTAGCGGGGATTAGTGCTAAGGATATCCCACAGCGTCTCGGTGATGGGCTCAAGCATATGGTCCACGCCCTGGATAATACCGTTCGAGCAGTCTATATCCTTGTCGATCACATAGGACACGGTCCTGCCGTCACCGTTATCGATATAGCGGCGGCCATCCTCCAGGTTGATTCCGGCAGTCAGGTAGTCTCCAGAAACAGTGGCGACCGGAAGCTTAAGCAGAAGATCGGAATAATTGAATATCTTGCCATTGAGGATATGATAACGGACCAGATAATCGAGATCGTCAGAAGCCATATCGTCAGCCGACTCATAGCCCTTCTGCGCGAGATATGCGGTCACCGCATCATTATTCGGCGCAAATAGCGTAAAGTCCGTAATGCCCAGATTCAATGCGTTGTACACATCGGCCTTCTTCAACATGTCCACCCATAGCGAATACTCCGGCTTACCGCTCAGAGTTAAGCCGATAGGGATTTCATCGTAAGCCTTGAAGAGCTTTTCCTCGAAAGGATCCTTACATCCTGTCACTGCCAGGATGCCGGAAAGCATACATATATATATAATGATCTTCTTCATCTCTTACAGGTAATAAGGGTTCTGGACCAGGACACCGCCACTGGCATCAATATCATTTTCCTGAATCGGAAGGTAATATCCATGGATATCCTGCAGCTTAATCTCATAAAGGGGACGGTCCTTGGCGGGGACATTAAGCAGGAGCAGGTAAACCAGCTTGGATTTATACTTGCCGTCATCCCTGACTGCGATCCTGACAAGGTCGTACCAGCGCTTGCCCTCGAAACAGAGTTCACGCAGACGCTCATCCAGCAGGAAATCAAGCGCGGCAGATTCATCCGCAGGCATCACGGGGTGAGTCAGATAACCTGCCCTTTCACGGATCTGCACTATATACGTGTATGCCTCGTCATAATACTCGCTGCCCTTCATTATGAGAGCCTCGGCATGCATCAGCAGTATATCAGCGAAACGATAAACTATCCAGTTCGCATCTCTCTTGGAACTCTCCCTGGTGCTCGATCCTCCGCGTGAGGTACCGGCATATTTCCAGATCTTCGAGCTAGCATCCACATAACTTCCGCCGGCAGCGCGCACGTCATCCTCGGTAGGATACTCCAGGAACTTCTGTTTTGCGGACTCGGAGATGGCGTAGTTGTTTGATGCGCTGTCGTTAAAGAACCAGGCATACAGGTTATTGGTCTGCTCATACTTCTCGCTCCACTGGAGTTCGAAAATACCCTCTACAGAGTTACCGGGATAATAAATGGAATACCATTCCTTATTTTCCACCAGGCTGAACAGATGCGAGGCCTCCAGCTTGGAACACATCGTGATACAATCGTCATATTTTCCAAGCCACAGGTACATATCCGCGAGCAGAGCGTAAGCCGACCATATCGTAGCACGGCCCTTGTCCATCCACGAACCGGCACCATACGAAACCGGGAAATCATCCAGGACCTCGGTCAGACTGGCAATCTCGGCTTCAAGCACCTCTTCACCGGATGTGACCGGCACCTCGAAAGGCATGTCATCATACAGCCAGGCGCGCAGCACATAAGGCACGTCACCGAAGGTACGGACCAGGTAGAAATAACACAAGGCCCTAAGCCATTTCACTTCGGCGATATACGCGGCCTCGGTCTCGGGAGCGAAGGTATTGTCCTTCTCCAGAACCTGCGGCGCATATTCCATAACAGAGTTGCAACGCCCGATACAGTTGTACAGAGGCTGCCAGTTACAAATAGCATTGTCCGGTTTAATCTCCAGCGAACGCACTTCCAGCATTTCGGTATTGGAACTCCAGCCCGGTCCGAGCTCTATCTCGTCGCTGCGGACCTCACCCCACTGGACCAGGGTCGCCAGCGCGCTGCGCATCTGCTGATACGCGCCCGTGACCACGCCGAACACCTCTTCCTTATTGGCCCAGAAAACGGCATTGGACTGCTCGTTATCCGGTTTGACTTCCAGCCACTCATTGCAGCCGGACAGAGAGGAAACCATAAGTGCCGCCAGCAGCGGTATTATTGTCATTCTTCTAATCTTCATAGCCGCAATCATTTAAAAGTCAATAGTCATACCCAGTGCAAAGCGCCTCGAAGGCGGGGTCTTGCTCCGGTCGAATGCCAGTCCGTAGGTACCTGCCTCCACCGCGACCTCAGGATCCTGACCGCTATAGCCAGTGAAGGTGACGAGGTTGTAAGTAGTAGCGTAGATGCTGGCACGGCTCAGGTGCAGTTTCCGATAGAGTTTCTGGGGCACATTGTAACGCAGGGTCACATCCTTAATCTTCAGGAAGGACGCGTTCTCCACGAACTTACTGCAGCCCAGGGAATTGTAGTTCGTACCCCACAGCGCGCGCGGAACGTCGGTCTGGTCGCCCTCATAGCGCCAGCGCGTAAGCACCCGCTTGGTACAGTTATTGGCGTTGTACATGCCCTCCATATCGTGGCGGGACATATTGACAATATACTGGCCCAGACGGTAGTGCAATGAGGTACGCAGCTGCCAGGGGCCGTAATTAAAGACAATGGCACCGCCGCCGGTGACGGTCGGGTAGGACGAACCCAGATAGACGATATCGTTTTCGTCAATAACACCGTCGTAGTTGATGTCACGGTATTTCGAATCGCCGGGATGCATGCGGAAGGTCCCTCCCACGCGCATGGGCACCACATCACCGTTTATATCGTGAATCAGATTGCCTTCCGCATCGCGGGCCAGGGTCTCGTCATAGTTCTGGTAGATACCGTCGAAAATGAATCCGTAGATCGAACCCACCGGACGGCCCTCGATGATCTTGCGGGCGTAGTTACCGTTCCGCAAGGTGTACTTCTCAGCCACCATGGTTGAAGGCAGACGGGTGATCATGTTGACGTTCCGGGAGATGTTCAGGTTCTGGATACTCATGCGGAACTTGTCCTTCTTGATGATATTGTTCAGACTGATGGTGAACTCAACTCCGTAGTTACGGATGTTACCGGCATTGAACCAGCGGACGGTATTATAACCCGTAGATGACTGGATAGCCATATTCTGCATCAGCAGATCCTGCGTGCGCTTGTCATAATAGTCTACCGAGAAGGTGACCAGATTACGGTCAAACGCTCCGTCGATACCGAAGTTGGTCTGGGTGACGATCTCCGGCCGCAGGTTATCCAACTGCATCTTGCTGGGCTTGATAGACGACAGGTCCATGTAATCGTTCTCGTGCGCGAAGGTGCCGGTCACGTAACTGGTGTTCGGGACACGGTCGCTGCGGCCCCAGCTGGCACGCACGCGAAGGTCCTCAACCTTGTCATATTTCTTCATGAAAGGCTCATTGTTCACCCTCCACACAGCTGACACGGAAGGACGGATATTGGACCAGCGCTGCGTGCGTCCGGTATTCGAGTTCGCATTCAGACGTCCTGAAACCGTGACCGCATAGCGTTGGTCATATACGTAGTTGAAACTACCCATAAGACCCATGGTCCTTCGCAGCGACGAGCCGGAGCTCATCGAAACGATCTTACCTTCAGAAGAAGGAGAACTGACCTCTTTGGACCCGTTGCCGGAAGTGGTGATCGAATAACTGTTGTTATTTGATGACTCCAGCTGATCGGCAAAGGATACCACGATATTATGCTTCTCAAAGGCCCGGGTGTAGTTCATGCGTATCTCGGCAAAGGTCGTCGCCTTATTGGTCTGGGCCTCGACACCCTGGTTGTAACTCTTGTTAGACCATTTCACATTGATAACCGACGCCGGCAGGAAACTGTTGTTCGACGCGGACTGCAGGTTATACGCTATATTGGAAATGATATTGAAGCCCTTGAACGGAGTATAGAAGAATCCGAAGGTCGCACCTACGGCACGCACTTTCGTTACGTTCTCAGACTCACGCACATGCGCGAGAGAGTTAGGATATATACCCTGGAGGCAGTTCTCCGGAGGTGTAAAATACTCAGCGGTTGGACGGCCGAGATCATCCAGCACCCAGGGGCTCATATTCGGCATCTTAAGCATGGCCGTATTTCGCACCGGTCTGGTCACCATACTCTCGGTATCGAATCCCGAGGAAGAAATATCCGCAGAAGTGGTTCCGTAAGGAAGGTTTCGGGTGGATTCGGTGTAATTGAACTTGGATTCCACGCGGAACTTCTTAGAGAACTTCACCGTCAGGTTCAATCTGGAAGTGATACGCTCGTAATCAGTCCCGTAAGTGGTACCTTCCTGACTCTCGCGTCCGAGAGAGAAACGGTAATTCGCCATCTCCCCTCCTCCGTCCATGGAGAAGTCGGTAGTGGAGTTCAGAGAGTTGCGGGTAATCAGTCCCAGCCAGTCGGTATCGCAGTTAAACTCATCGAAATACTCATAGGACGGATCATAAAGGATATCTTTCTGACCCGTGAGCTTATTCACGCGGTTATTCGCGAACTCTCCGTCCTGAATCCAGTTCCACATGGCATCCTGCATCAGAGTGACGTACTCGCTGCCGTTCAGCATGGGAATCTTCGGAGGCTCCACCGTATAGTTAAACTTCTGGGAAAGAGAGAAGCGCGGAGCGTGTGGGGCACCCTGCTTAGTCGTGACCAGGAGCACACCGTTAGCGGCGCGGGATCCCCAGAGAGCAGTGGCTGCCGCATCCTTGAGAACCTCGATGGATTGGATATCGTTCGGCGAGATGTTCAGCAGGGCACCGAAGTTCTCGACATCCGCATCGCCGAAGTCGAAGTCATCATCGATCTCGTTATCCTGAGGGATACCGTCGATAACGATGAGCGGCTCATTGTTCGCACTCAGCGAGGAAGCTCCCCTGATACGGATCGTAGACATGGTTCCAGGGTCTCCGGAAGCTGACACGATATCGAGGTTTGCCACCTTTCCCTGGAGCATATCTTCCACGGAGATAACCGACATATCCTCGAACTGCACCAGATCAATTACTTCAGATGCAATACCCAGATTCTCTTTCTCGATACCCATATGGTCCTTGACCACACGCTTCGACTCCACGGTGGATCCGCGTATCGACATACTGGCCTCTTGAAGCGTTACGGATATCTCCGTCTGCCCGGTAAAAGGAGTTTTATAGGTAGTATAACCCACGAAGGCTACCACCAGGGTAAGCTTCTGGCTCGAAGGCGGGACCCTCATAATGAATTCGCCCTGTACACCGGTGATTTCACCGCAGATGATACGGTCATCTTCATTGGTCACATATACGGAGGCTCCGGGGAGAACGCCCTGTGAATCCGAGACCACACCCTGCAGCGTGACAGCCTCACGCCTGACGGGCTGGTCTGAAGTCGAAGAAGAGGAACGCGATCCGCGTTTCTGGGCTTGAAGCGGAAGAACGGCGGCCAGGAGGACTGCTGAAAGCAGCATTGTCTTAAAAGCTTTTCTCATGGCTACCATTGTTTATCTCCCAGCATCTGGGAATAATCGAAACAGTGATCGATGGTAAAGCAGGCCGCATTCGTACGCAGTTCCAGGCTATCCCGCCTGGTCCTAATGGTCTGGCCGCCCGCCATATCAGTGATCGAAAGATAAGAAGAGTTCTCCGGGTCCCAGGCGATATGGATTGTCTTCGCATCCGACTGGACCTTGAACTCAGACATAGTAATATAGTCCCCTTCGAAAGGCTCATCGGTCATACCATCCGGACCCAGTCCGGGAAGCAGGAAATGATCCAGCTGATTCTTCTTCAGCGGGACGAAATAATATTCCAGATACTTGGCGAGCGTCGCCTGATCCGATGTAGGAGGGATAAGACCCGCCGACTTAGCCTCACGTACGGCCTCATTGGTCGGAAGGAATACTATCATATCCTTCTGGCTCGCCATATAGTTAATCAGCTGTCCATTGGCATTGCCGATATTTGCACTGATAAGGAGAGCACGCCATTCAGAGTAATCGGCCTTCTTCCCGGTCACTGCGTAAGCACCGTCACGGCCTGGGATCATACGGTCCAGCTCATAAATGGCGCCATTGAGCGCACTGTCACGCTTAACCATGATAAGCTCTTCATCGCGCGAATCATAGAAGCGGTGGTCTTTGACGTAGAGATAAGTGGAACCGTTTTTAGCCACGAAGTATCGCTTACTGGAGATATTGCTCAGATTCGGAATCTCACCGTATACGAACTGGCCCATCACATTGTTCGAAACCTCCGACTCGCCCATCACCGTACCGCTGTTCTTGCGGAAGGTATACGTTCCATTTTCGGAGACGGTCTCGCTGGACGAGAAACCGCCGTTCGTCTGCAGGTTACGGTCGGAC
>JAFSTI010000106.1 GCA_017450585.1 Bacteroidales bacterium | reverse complement strand
TTCCGGCGGTTTTCCTCGGCCGGCGGGAGGAGAGCGCTCCGACTTGCTCCCCGGACCGCCGGACGGGAGGAAACCGCATCCCGACCTCCGCACCCGGGACGGGAGGAAACCGCCATCGCCTCTTCATTCATCGTCAACTACCAGACCCTTCACTTTTGTACAGGAGAGGCTCTTCTGATGTACGAAATGCGAGTGTAGAGTGCGATCGGTACAGGAGAGGCCCTTCTGATGTACGGAAGGCGTCTTCGGATGTAATTGGTACAGGAAAGCCCCTTCTGCTGTACGAAATACGTCTTCGAGGGACCGGTTAGCACACCCGGCAGGGATTTCGTTGACGGATTTTTTGGAAGGTGTTAAAAAAGTCATGGGACCTTCACCAGCAGAAGTATGTCAGAGGCCGATTTGCGGGGAAGGTCCTCAGGAAAAAATCACACCTTACCCCTTCGCCGGGAATCTGCCGCCCCATCCACCGGAAGAGCGGGTTTTCTCCGGGACGGCTAACAGATCATCGGAGCGTCCCGGGTTTTCTCCGGTCCGGCTGCGCCTCCGCCGGGCTATGGGGAGGGCCCGGCGGCCTTGCCGTCCCGGGAAAACCCTCTCGCATGCGCAGGCAAAAGCCGTCCCAGGAAAACCCTCCGGCGTGAGTGTGAAAAAGCCGTCCCGGGAACCCCCGCACGCTGTTCCCTAGAGATCCAGCGAATGAGAAAGGGTGCCGTCGACGGAGTAGCTCCTTAGCGAAATACTGTGGCTGTCTGCCACGACTTCGAGGCGCTCTTCGTTGGAGTTTACGAAGATGGTGTAATCATTGCCATACTCTCCGGGCTGCTTCAGAATATACCGGTGGTGATGTCCGCTGATCATCAGCTTTACTCCGGCAGCGTTCAGGAGCGGAGTGAAATTCTCCGTAATCCATTTCTGGGTGTACCAGGATCCCTTATCCTTAAAGGTAGGGATATGAATGATGCAGATCTTATGCGGCGCGGACGTGAAAGACGGATCCTTCAGCGCGCCCTTCAGCCACTCGAGCTCCTTGGCCCGGTAGGCGTCAAAAGCAGCGGTTCCGGAATACTCCACATCATTGTCCGGCTTATCCTCGCCCGCATCCAGCACCACAAAAGCGCACGGACCCTGACGGAAAGTGAAATAAAACTCACCGGTCGGGGTGGGGAAGACCTTCGGGGTCAGATACCAGTCGGCTCCGCGGCCTTCATGATTGCCGCGAGCATAGATAACGGGGCAATTGGCGGCAAGCTCACCCATTGGCACGAAGGTATGTTTGATGAGTGTGTCAATATTCTTGACCGCGGACACCATGTCTCCGTTCAGAACCACGAAGTCCACATCCTCGCGCTTAACCGGAGCCATCAGAGCCTTGTATCTGGCGTCGTTGGCATGAATGTCATTAACCACACAGAAGCGGCAGACATCCGCCTTTGAATCCAGGGTCTTGACGGTGAAATACTTCCTGATCGCCTTCTGCGGACCGAAGTCAATAGCGTGGGCATTGGAGTCTTCATCCTCCACGACCTGTCCGGCGATTCGGAAACGGTACTCGGTACCAGGCTCCAGCCCGGTCACCTCGATCGAGTGGAAAGTGCCGGCATAATGGCGTCCGACGATATCCTGATAGTAACGGACGCGGTCCTTCTGGTAGAAAGTCGGACCATCAGCCCTGTCCACATCCAGCCATGCAAGGACCTTCTCGCTGGAAGTCCAAAGTACTGTAAATGAATTCTCTGTAACATTCTGTATCCACGGGCCGAGGACAATATCCACGGCATTCTTATCAGCTCCCTTCGCTGCGAAGGAAGACAGGATGGCGATAGCCGCCGCAATGAAAAAGCGTCTCATACCACAAAGTTAATTAAAAAAAACACTACATTTAACCTCACAAATCATGAAAAAACTAATAATAATCGTGGTGCTGCTCAGTCTTGCAGCTGCTCTCAAAGCACAAAGCATGTTGGGTGCGGGGATTGAATACGAAAAGCAATTGTTCGGATTCTCCCTGAACACCAAACGCTTTGAGGTAGGGATCAATGTCGGTCAGGCCGGGTCTTTCAGCGACTATGCCCGCTTCGGCATGGGGGCGAGTCTCCTGATCGGCGGGGTATATCTGGACTTTATCGAAGCTGAGCCACAGCACAAGTACACCAGCGAAGTGAGCGACACTGATTGGAATGACAACGCCGCCTTCTGCATCAATGCCGGCTACCAGATCCCGATATTGAGATGGCTGAGAATAATGCCCCTCGTAGGATATGGCCAGACCAATGACGGCATTACCGACGGATCGTCCATTGAGATCAGCTCCTCGGACGAAGGTCTGTCGTGGTATCACCGATACAAAGTCACCCCCGGAAGCCGCACGCACTACTTCAATTACGGCGGCGGGCTTTCTATCCAGCCAAGCCGGTGGTTCAGTGTCAATCTGGTCGCGACCCGTTGCGGAATATACGCCGGCATAACCTTAGATGTATTGAGCGTCGCAAGACCGGGTTTTTGCAATTAAGGGCAATATGACACGAAACAACCTCTTCCGGAGGGTGGTGAAGCTAGTGCTCGCGCTCTCCATCCTGACAATAATTCCCTGTCCCGCCCGCGACGCGAACGACCATGAGCTGACCAAACTATGGGCACGTTTCGAAGCGGCGCAGAAGGCCGATCTCCCGGAAGACCAGCTAAAAGCACTGGACGAAATCCGTCGGGAGGCAAAAACGAAACACATCCCCTGGGACTTCTACGACGCCCTTCAGCGCCACCTTCAGGTAAGCAGCAGCCGGAACTGGAAACTTCACGACAGCCTGCGCCGCACCATGACCGCGGAAATCGC
>JAFSTI010000007.1 GCA_017450585.1 Bacteroidales bacterium | reverse complement strand
CAACCGGTGCGGGTGGCGATGTCGATCACTTCCTCGGGACGGGTATAGTGGGACTCTTCTGCAGAGACCTCATCCTCAACTCCTGCGAGAACGCCGAGTTCGGCCTCGACGGTCACGTCGTACTGATGGGCATAATCCACGACCTTCTTCGTGAGGGCGATGTTCTCCTCGTAGGGGAGGGAAGATGCATCAATCATCACGGAAGAGAAACCCATATCCACGCAGCTCTTGCAAAGCTCAAAGCTGTCGCCGTGGTCGAGGTGAAGGACGATCTGGGGATGCTCCCAGCCGAGTTCCTTTGCATACTCGACAGCTCCTTCCGCCATGTAGCGGAGCAGAGTCTGGTTCGCATAGTTGCGGGCTCCTTTGCTGACCTGCAGGATAACGGGAGATTTGGTCTCCGCGGAAGCCTGGATGATGGCCTGGAGCTGCTCCATGTTGTTGAAGTTGAATGCGGGGATAGCGTAACCTCCCGCAACGGCCTTGGCGAACATATCACGGGTGTTCACCAGTCCCAGTTCTTTAAATGATACCATTTTACTAATAATAAGTGTTTACTGACCTTCTTTATGCCATGCCCGTAAGAGAGTCGTCGCAGGGCGCGGCGCGATTGTCGTGCAAATTTACTAAATTTGCGCAAACAATACAAGATGAGTCAGAAAGTCATCATATTTTCAGCTCCGTCCGGAGCCGGCAAGAGTACGGTAGTCCATCACCTGCTATCTCTGCATCCCGAGTTTGAGTTTTCCGTTAGTGCTACGTCGCGTTCTCCGCGCGGCAGCGAGCAGGATGGCGTGGATTACTATTTCATCGAGGCGGAGCGTTTCCGTCAGCTGATATCTGAGGATGCATTTGTAGAATATGAGGAAGTATATCATGACCGCTTCTACGGGACTCTGAAAAGTGAGGTAGAGCGCATATGGGCTGCCGGTCACGTGATTCTTTTCGATGTGGATGTGAAAGGTGGCGCTAACCTTAAGCGCTATTTCGGGGAGAAGGCTCTGTCCGTACTGATCGTCCCGCCTTCCATGGAAATTCTCGAGCAGCGCCTGCGCTCACGTGCGACGGATACTGAGGATGCTATCCGTGAGCGTCTGGATAAGGCTGCTTCTGAGCTGTCTTTCGCCCACGGTCGTTTCGATGTCGAACTGGTCAATGACCGGCTGGAAGATACCTTCGCTCAGGCGGAAAGAATTGTGGATACATTCTTGGCTAAGTAGTTGTTTCTGATTTGGTAGTCATGAAAGTCGCGGTTTATCCCGGTTCGTTCGATCCTCTCCACGTAGGGCATCAGGCCATTATGGAATACCTGACCCGCGAGGCCGGGTTCGACTGTGTCTATCTTATTGTCTCCCCCCAGAATCCTTTCAAAGACCCGGAAAAAGCCATCTCCGCCCGTCGGCGTTACGAGGATGCCCTCTCGGCAGTCGCCAGACATCCTGAACTGCAGGTGCGTGTGGATGACATCGAGTTGCAGATGCCCCCTCCTCACTATACGATCCGCACCCTCGATGCCCTCAGGGCCCGCGAACCTGAAAATGACTTCTCTCTGGTAATCGGTGCCGACAACCTCAGCCGCTTCGCCGACTGGCGCGAGTCCGCCCGGCTCATCTCCGACTACGGCCTCGTCGTATTCCCCCGCACCGGCTTCGACTCCGAAGCCCTTCGGGAAGAGCTCCTGCAGCACTTCTCCGAGGTCCCTAGGGAGGGATTTTTGCACCATCCCTCCGCCCACTCCGACCGCTCCGATTGCTCTGTCGGTTCCGTCCGCATTCGTCTCATAGATGCCCCGCTGGTCGACATCTCCTCCACCACCATCCGCGAAGCCCTCTCCCGCGGCGAAGACGTCTCCCGCTGGCTGATGTAGCGGCAGGCCCCGCCCCATAGCCCGTCGGATGCGCAGCCTGCCCGGAGAAGCACCGGGCGACGCAGAGGTGAGGATTGCGGGATTGAAGATCTTCTACTTTTGGTAAACATTTTTCAGGACAATACAGCCGAAACCTTCCGAGTGTGCTTACCGGTCCACGGAATGGACCTTTAAGATCAAAAACGGCCATTTTCGTGCTTGAAGGTCCAACCTTTGGACCCTTAAGCACAGTCGACTGCTCGGCGAACGTGCAAGGTGAAGAATTTCTTCGCACATCTTGCACGCAAATCGGCCTCTGACACGATTCTGTGTGTAAGGTGTCGTTACTTTTTTCCCACCATGCACGAATCTTCCCCGGGCCCTCCCTAAATCTTATGAGCGGAGATGGCGGTTTCCTCCCGTCCGGCGGTCCGGGGAGCAAGTCGGAGCGCTCTCCTCCCGCCGTCCGAGGAAAACCGCGCACACCGAGGAAAATCGCCGACGCTGCAGTGCCAAAAAAGAACCGGGCCGAGGAAAACCGTGGAGGATAAGATGTTGATAATCTGTATGATGGGTGATTCTTCTTCCTGGCAGAGGCGGGAGAGGAAATGTGTATTTTGCTGATGTTTAGATATTTGTCCTCCACGCGTGTGAGTTGTCCTTTTTTTTGGTTATATTTGTGATTAGTGTCAAGTATTATTAAAAGACTTAATATGAAACCTGAGTTGTTAATCCTTCTTGCACCGCTTGCCGGGTGCGCGCAAACTGGGTCGCAGGATGCACAGCGTCCGAATATCCTATTCTGCCTTGCGGATGACGCGTCCTATCATCATTTCTCTAACTCCGGTTGCCCCTGGGTCTCGACTCCGAATTTCGACAGGGTGGCGCATGATGGTATCACCTTCTCCCGCTGCTATACCCCCAACGCGAAGTCTGCACCGTCCAGGGCCATATTGCTGACCGGGCGCTATTCGTGGCAGCTTGCTGAGGCGGGAAACCATATCACCAATTTTCCGGCTGATATCAAGGTTTTTACCGAGGTGCTTACAGAATCCGGATACAATGTGGGATTCACCGGAAAGAGTTGGGCCCCGGGTAATCCGGGTACCATAAACGGGAAGAAACGACTGCTGACAGGTACGCCTTACCAAGATAGGAAGACCAATCCTCCCACTAAGCAGATAAATCGCTGCGATTATGCTGCCAATTTCAGTGACTTCCTCGACGATCAGAAGGGTGACAAACCCTGGTTCTTCTGGTTCGGCAGTACTGAGCCGCATAGGGGCTATGAATATGGCAGCGGAGAGCGTCTGGGCGGAAAGAGTATTGACATGATAGAAGAGGTGCCTGCGTTCTGGCCGGATACTGAGGAGGTCCGGAACGATATGCTGGACTACGGCTACGAAATCGAGTACTATGACTCTCAGATCGGAAAGATGCTGGAAGAACTGGAGCGAAGGGGTATGCTTGACAATACCCTGGTCGTCATTACCTCTGACAATGGCATGCCTTTCCCTCGCTGTAAGGCCAATGATTACGAGTATGCGAACCACATGCCCTGCGCGATGATGTGGAAGAAGGGTATCAAGAAACCGGGTAGGGAAGTGGCCTCATACGTGAGTTTCATCGATATGGCTCCGACCTTCCTGGATCTGGCCGGGGTGGACGGTGAGGCTCTCGGGATGAAAGAGATAACCGGCGTCAGCCTGAAACCTTTCTTCGAGAATCGGCCTCGGAAAGAGGAACTAGAGCGCAGACGGACCCTTTTCCTGGGCAGGGAGCGTGACGATTACGGCCGTCCTGCGAACCAGGGCTATCCGATCAGGGCCATTATCCGGGACAATTACCTCCTGATCTGGAATGTCAAGCCGCAAATCATGCCTGCCGGCAATCCGGAGACAGGCTATCTGGATGTGGACGGTTCCCCGACCAAAAGCGCAATTCTGAACATGAACCGCGCCGGAATCGAGCAGCCCTACTGGGACTGGTCCTTCGGCCTGAGACCCGAGTATGAGTTCTACGACATGGAGAGCGATCCTTACTGTGTCAATAATCTTGCGGGCACGGCGTCATCCGAAGAAGTGTTCGAGTCAATGCGCTCGGCCCTGATGGAGGAACTTGCGCGCACCGACGATCCCAGGCTCGGCCCTGACGGAGACATCTTCGACTCCTATGCCTTCGACAGCGAGGAGAAATGGAACTTCTTCGAAAGGGTCATCTCCGGAGAAGTCAAGCACCCGTGGGAGCAGACCAAGTGGGTCCGGCCGACCGACTACGAGCAGCACCCTTCGAATAAACGGTAGTTAAAGAGACGCGCTGTAGTCTGTCTGAGCGCCGAAACCCTTTACACTGACTTCGTCATCCGTGACGGTGATGATAGAGAAATGATTCTCCCGTCCTTCAATCATGCCCTGAAGCATGAGGTGGGGGATTCTGCCCCCGATGGAGGAGAATGCCCCTTTGTGGTGGTGACCGCAGATATAGGCTTTGACACTTTTGTGGCGGCTTAGGATCTGCTCTGCTTCTGGTGCGTCCAGCAGGGAATACATGCTGTCAGTCGGAACGACCGGCATATGAGAGAAACAGATTACATTCTCTCCCAGTAAGTCAGAAATCCGCAGTCTTTTCTCGAGCCACTCTCTCTGTCTGCACCCGAGGGCGCCGTTCCAGTTTTTGTAGTCGGCTCCGCGCCTTTCGATATACTGCTCCAGCTCCCCATCCTCGCCAGGAGTTGAGTAGCTTGCTACGGCATTGCTATCTAGAAAGATGAGCCTATATCGGCCAAGTCTTTTGGTGTAAGGGCGGAAGTCGCTGTCGTGGTCGTGATTCCCGGGAATAAAGAATACCGGGAATCTGAGCTCCTCGAACACTGGAGCAAGGTCCGAAAAGGGCTCGGATACGTTATCCCGTAAGTCCCCCAGACTGACCACGAAACTGAGATCTTCTACGTTGAAAGCTGACACGGCATCCTGCAGTTTCCCTTTAGAAAGGCTATAAAGGCGGTTCCCCTTTTCGGGCCTTGACGCTGAGTAATGTACGTCTGTAATAACTCCGAAGCTAAGCGGCGTCCGATCGCATGCCGTCCAGAGGCCGCTGCAAATAAACAGAAGAAAAAAGTACCTGCGCATAAAGCAAAACAGCCACCGGGGTGGTGGCTGTTGGATTTGAGATATTAAATAGCGGTTATCGTTATCTTGGTAGTCTTGGACCGTCCGCCACTGCTGACCTTCACGTTCGTGATCTTGTAAATGGCGCCTTCTGGCTGATTGGTAAACTCGAACTTTCCAAGAGTCTTGTCTGTGTAATCATCACCGACAGGGGCGAAAGTGCTACCTCCGTCCGTGCTTATGGAAATGGTAATCCTAGCCTTTCCGGAGGGAGAAGGACCGTCGTTAGGGAAGTCAATGGATGTGACTTTCTTTCCCTCGAGTTTCGGAAGGATGACATAGCCGTCCATTGAGGCCTTGGCTGTGGTCTCAAGCCACAGGCAGCCGTCCAGACATGCGCCGGAGAATTTCCATACGTAATTGTTCTCATCGGTGATTGAAACCTCATCCGCCGTGACATCGGCGATCTTTCCGAC
Organism: Bacteroidales bacterium; assembly: GCA_017450585.1. GTDB lineage: Bacteria > Bacteroidota > Bacteroidia > Bacteroidales > UBA932 > Cryptobacteroides. Next base: position 21,083 of record JAFSTI010000007.1, on the reverse strand, counting down.
GATGGAAGCCCAGCGGGTGGTGGCATTGGCATCCGTGAAATCGGCTACGACGGTAACGGGCTCTGCGGGCGGTGCCTCTTTTTCGGGCTTGAATGCTGCGGCCTCGCCATAAACTTTCTCATCGCTGTTGATTCTGGCCCATGCCTTGACGCTGTAGTTCGTGTCGGGCGTCAGTCCGGTGGCACTGCCGGTGAAGGTAGAAGCGGCTGCGTCGATGATACCGGCCACTTCAATGGGCTCGGCGCCTCCGGTGATGGTGAATCCAGCCGTAACGACGTCTTCTGCCTTAACACCATATGCTACAAATGAGCTGGCCAGGGATGCGGTGGTTCCGTCGGTTGTTACCAGGTCTGTCACCACTGTGGCTGCGACGCTGGAAATCTCCTTGCCACCTTCCTGTACAATATGTATGATATCCTTTCTTCCGGGGACGTTTACGCACTCCAGCACCAGGTCGGCTTCACGGCCCTGCATGGTCGTGCCGACAGTCACACTCACATTGTCATTCCCGTTGCCGGAAGCCTTTGCGGGAGTTACCCAAGTCTCTGTGCAGGTAAGGGTCCAGTCGCAATTGGCCTCTATCTGGGCCGTAAATTCTCCGCCGTTCTTTTGGAAATAAACGCTTTTCGGAGAATTGGTAAACGCGATCGTTTCGACGGTCGGTTCTTGTTTTTCTACTCCCGGTTCGCAGGCTATGACTGCTGCGGCGAGAGCGAAGAATGAAGCAAATTTTTTTAACATAGTCGTAATAGATTAATCAATAGCCATCATGGCTATATATAGTGATGAAGAATCAGCTTTCTTATCCTCGATTACGGTGTTGACACGATACATCAGTCCTGGCTGCTGTTCGGGAAGTTCTATGACACCGCACTCGAGCTCTTCGCAGCCGGGGATGACGGTGAATGTTTCACCATTGTCAGCACTGACATATATGGCAATACGGCATGCGTTATGGAAAGAGGCTCCGTTTTTCGGGACGTCGATTGCGACGACCTTCTTCCCCGCAATAACCGGGAGGATGATCCAGCCCATATAACCGATATTGGTCGTCGCTCCGATACGCAGGGACGCCTTGTCAGCGGCCCTATAGCATCCGTAGGTTTTGAAAGTGTATCCATTGTCCACCACCGTAATGACCTCCTTGCGGCTGGCGGCTTCCGCGTTCTTGGAGGGGAATACACTCTTCGCCCAATTGTCGCTGGTGAAAGTAAATTCGTATCTGGTAGCTTTGACGGTGCTGAATGCGACGGCTTCGTCGCTGACTTTATCAGTAGTGCCGAGCTGGGCCCAAGCGACCGCGCTATACTGCACTCCGGCGGTCAGCCCCTCGAGCGCCGCAGAGAATGTGCCCTTTGCAGTATCCACAACGGCCGGAACTTCAAATGGCTCACCACCTTCGGGGGTAATGGTAAATCCCGCAACAGGACCTTCACCTTTCTCCAGAGGCAGAGTGGTGGTGAAAGCGGCCTTAATATCAGCGGTGGTGCCGCTCTCTGTGGCTTTGCCTGAGACCACCGTGCCGGAGACCGTGGCTACGGCGCTTGCGATCTTTATGGTCGTAAACTGTGATGCGGCGCTGGTCAGGGGTGTCTCGTCATTCAGCTTTACCCATGCCGTTACATTATACTCCGTTCCCGGGGTGAGATTATCCAGTGAGCAGGAAAGCACTCCTGCAGCCGCGTTGACCTCGGCAGGAATCTCTATCGGATCTTGTCCTGCCGCTGTCAGGGTGAAACCTCCGGTTACGACGTCGCCCTCAGAAAGTCCCAGGGATTCGAAACTGGCGCTCAGGCTGGCCGTCTTTCCGGTTGCGGTCGTCAGCCCGCCGGCTGCGGCAGCCGAGATGGATGACAGCTCCTTGACCCCGATCTGATTGACCTTAATCTCCAGATATCTGGACTCGACTTCGTCAGATGCGATAGTAACAGTAGTGTTCCTGGCAATCCTGGTGGATCCGACAGTGACGGTGAGGGAAATATCACCTTTACCGGAAGTCGCTGACAGGGTGACCCAGTCCGCGGGGCAGGACGCCGTCCACTCGCAGTTGGACTTGATGTCGACATTAAACTGCATGCCGGATGCGGGGACATCGTAATTGCCCCCACCGGCAAGCGAGGTCTCCGCTAAATTGATTTCGGGTACGAAATAATCGATGTTATCGATCTTGCAGGACGACAGGATGCCTGACAAAATAAAAACGCTGAAAAGCAGAAGTCTGACGAAAGTCTGTTTCATATGTGGTGTTATTAGTTTCTCTGCCAAAAATAGCCATTATATATAAATAAGGAGTAACACAAATTTTTCCAAAAGTATCGCTGACCAATTAAAGAATTTGATAAAAACGTGCTCTTTTTACTAATCCCCTCCATATTATATTTGTACAAAACTGTAGACAGTAAACATAAACAATAACCAATTAAACCTATGCGAGTATCTCATTTCTGCAAATCCGGCCTTTCAGGAGCCGTTCTGTCGTTCCTGTTGATGCTGGCATTGCACCCGACTGCCGCGGTGGCTTCGACCCCGGACAGCCTGTCGGTGAAGTATGGGACGGTAATGGTTTCACCCTATCAGTGGTCTGAGAAGGATATGGTCACTTCGGCCGTGTCACAGATCGGAGGATGGGAAGTGGAAGATTACCAGGGATTCAACAGGATGAACGCGCTTAACGGACGGCTGACGGGCCTGACCAATCTCCAACTTACCGGAGAGATCGGTTTCGAGAACAGCAACGTCTATGTCCGTGGCCTGAGAAGCCTTTCCTCCGGTGCACGCGAGGCGCTGATCCTCGTGGACGGCTACGTGAGAAAGGATGCCGTCCGTCTCAACCCGTCTGACATCGAGTCCATCACTGTTCTCAAGGATGCCGCGGCCACTGCCCTCTACGGACTGCGCGGAGCTAACGGTATTGTCCTTATTACCACCAAGCACGGACGCATTCAGCCGCTGACGGTAAGCGTGGATGCCGGCGTTTCCTTCCAGGGGGCGACCAGACTTCCGAAATACCTCGGATCATACGATTACGCCACTCTCTACAATGAGGCGGCGGTAAATGATGGTCTGGCCCCTGTGTACGATGCTACGGCACTCGCCGGATACCAGGCAGGCGAGGATCCCTACACTTACCCGGATGTAGACTGGTTGAAGGAGTTTATGAAGCCGTATTCCGTGAACCAGCGCTATAACGTCAGCCTGCGCGGTGGCAGTGACAAGGTACGTTACTATGCGTCCATCGGATACGTGGATAACGGCGGCTGCTGGAATGTAGACAAGAGCGCTAACACTTACGATACGAACAATGGATACAATCACTTTTCACTTCGTGGCAATATCGAAGTGAACGTGACTGAATCCCTGGTCGTCAGTCTGGATATAGCGTCCATGCTTTCGACCTGGAATTATCCCGGCAGCGCAACTATCGACGTGACATCAAACACTGTATCGAATTCCACATCCAGGATAATGAATTCGATGACGCAGGTTACTCCCAACTGTCATCCTATCTTCAATGCCGACGGTAGCGTAAGCGGTACGACGCAGTATCAGAACAATACTTATGCTCTCCTGAACCAGAGCGGTTACTCCATCTTCAAGACCAGGTCCAACTATGCGACCCTTAAGGTATCGCAGGACCTGAGTTCTGTGCTGGAAGGCCTCTCGATATACGGTGCGTTCTCGTTCGACGGCTATTTCGAGCAGACGATTCACAGGAATGTAGGTTTCCTCGTATATGACGGAAGCATCGATGTCCCTGTCGGAACCAAGTCACCCGCGACACAGAACAATACTAACTCTTTTGCGAACAACTACCGTGCGCTCGACGGGCAGGCCGGGCTGGATTACTCCAGAGCTTTCGGAAAACATGCCGTCAAAGCCCGCATCTTCGGAAACTGGAATGAGGAATCCGGTAACGGCAGTATTATGCCGCATGAGTATTTGGGACTAATGGGCTATGCGCACTATGATTTCGCAAAGAAATATCTGCTTGATGTTTCGGCAGCCTATCAGGGCAGTGAGCAGATCGGAGGAAACGGATTCAATTTCTTCCCCGCGGTCTCAGCCGGCTGGATCGTGAGCAGGGAAGATTTCATGTCAGGGCAGAACGCCGTCAGTTTCCTTAAACTCAGAGGCTCCTACGGCGTTTCCGGAAATGACACGAATATCAATTATTTCCAGAAACTGTCATTCTTCAGCAGTGTCGGCGGCCAGTATCTTCAGGGGACGAACCTCTCTTCGATGACCGGTTACCGCGAGAATCAGGTCGCTATTGACAATATTATGGCCGAGCGTTCCCACAAGGCCGATCTGGGCCTGGACGTCCGTTTCTTCCGTGACCGTCTGGCGCTCTCGGCCGATGCGTTCTATGAGAACAACGACCATATTATCATCGACAATCCTACCATCCCCGATATCCTCGGCCTGAGGGGCTCGGTGAAGGAGAATATGGGTAAGGTCCTGAACCGTGGACTCGAAGCCTCCCTTTCCTGGAGTGACCGTATCGGAGACTTCGGCTATTCGATGTATGGCAATTTCAGCTTCGCCCGCAACAAGATCATCGAGATGGGGGAGACTGACGCCACTTACAGGTTCAACCGTAAAACCGGCCTTCCGATCAACTCGACCTTCGGCCTTAAGTCCTACGGCCTTTTCTATGACCAGGCCGATATCGACAATCACGCCACTCAGACCTACGGTGCTGTGAAACCCGGAGACATCAAGTATCTGGATCTCAGCAAAGACGGTGTGGTCAATGAAGACGACCGTACATACCTGGGCTTCGGCGCCGTACCGGAGATTGTTTACGGTTTCGGACTTGCCTTCGACTGGAAGGGAATTGATTTCAGCGTAGATTTTCAGGGTGTAGGCAATACCTATAAATCCGCCGGCGGTCCCGTCTACTGGGACTTCAGGCCCAATGGAACCGGAAACGTAATGGCCCATCATCTGGATCGCTGGGTTTACGATCCTGCGAACGGACTGGATACCAGGCTTACGGCCAAGTACCCCCGTCTGAGTCTTGCCGGTAACGACACCAATAACAGAGGACCTTCGTCGGACTACTGGCTTATGGATGCGTCCTATCTCAGGATTAAGGCCGTCGAACTCGGATATACCCTTCCTGCTAAGGCGGCCAAGGCCCTTGGCTTGAAATCTCTGCGGGTCTACCTGAGTGGAACGAACCTCTTTACCTTTGACTTTATCGGAATCGTAGATCCCGAGTCCTCTATTTCAGGAGCGGTTTTCCCCATTCAGAGAACTGCCGCCCTCGGTCTCAATCTTAAATTCTAAAAGGCTATGCGATTCAGAATAAAAACATTGGCGTTATCGCTCTTAGCCCTGACTGCGACATCTTGCTTCTCGGGGATGCCTTTTGATAAATACGATGCGGAATTCGTATTCTCCAATAATAAGAAAGCGGAAGGTTACGTACTCGCCGTCTACAACGGCCTGCCCTTCGCGGCTTCTAATAATAATGGTTATGCCCGCGTAGACGGAGCCCTGCTGGCCTGTGCCACGGACGAGGCGACCATCTCCTCTCCCGGGTCCTCCATCATATATCTGACTGAAGGGTCCCTCACGCCGCGAAAAACGAATCCCGACGGATGCTGGTCGGATAATTACAAGTTCATCAGGGATGCCAATATCGGCCTTGAAGACCTTGAATATCTATCCTCCAATTATGCCGCCCTGAAGGTCCAGCTGAAGGCTGAATTGAAATTCCTTAAGGCGTACTACTATTTTGAGCTTGTCAAGCGTTATGGCGGTGTCCCCATTGTGGATTCTGCAGTGAAGCTCTCCGAGGATACCAATATCCCGAGGTCTACATTCGCAGAATGCATCAGCTACATCACCGGCCTGCTGGACGAAGCCTACCCGGACCTTCCGGAGAACAACGTCGTCACCTTCGGCCGCGCTTCCAAGGGAGCTGCCATGGCTCTGAAGGCCCGTGTATTGCTTTATGCCGCGTCCCCGCTCTATAATGGAAATGGCTACGACGGCTCCGGCAATGAGTTTATCTGCTACGGCAATACCGACCCGGCGCGCTGGGCCGCCGCCGCTGAGGCTGCTGCTGCCGTAATCAAGATGGGAGATTACGAACTCTACGCTCCCACTGTGATTACGGATGCCAGTACCGATGCGCAGGTGATAAGCGCCGGCACGAAGAACTACCGGGACCTGTTTATTACCATTGTCGGTAATAAAGAGCTTATCATGTCCCGCACTTCGGCAAAGGGCAATAAGGTGGAGGTGCAAGGCTTTCCGTACGGAATCCCCAACGCCACCGGTATCACCAGCCCCTCGCAGCAGATGGTGGACGCTTACGGCATGGTCAATGGAAAAGCCATTGACGCGCCTGGGTCCACGTACAGCGAGACTGATCCTTACACCGGACGTGACCCCCGCTTCTATGCCAGCATCTTCTATAACGGACAGCTTTGGAATGGGACCACGACAGTTGAGACATTCACCGGCGGCGCGCACAACAATGCCGCCAATGCTACCAAGACCGGTTACTACCTGTCCAAGTTCTGCTCGGAGAAGGTTATTATCTCGGGCAATACCACCAACACTGATCACTGCTTCCCGCTGTTCCGTTACGCTGAGGTGCTTCTGAACTACGCCGAAGCCGCGAACGAGGCCTATGGCCCTGATACGGATCATGATGCATGCGGGCTTACCGCACGTCAGGCCGTAGAGCTGGTTCGTGCCCGAGTGCTTCGTCCCGCCGACGCCGCGGTTACAGCGGCCGATGCAGCCGCGCTGCGTACGGTTATCCGCGACGAGCGCCGGGTCGAGCTCGCCTTCGAAGATCACCGGTATTTCGATCTAAAGAGATGGATGACGGCGGAGACTGTATTGAACGAGGATATAAAGGGAATGCAGGTTACCAAGACAGGGGCTTCCTTTAATTATAAGGTCGTATCAAATGTCGCGGTCCGTCAGTTCACTCCTAAGTTCTACATCTATCCCATCCCGAACTCTGAGGTGGTTAATAACACTGCCATTAAGAGAAACAACCCGCTGTGGTAGTAAATGAAAACTGAAATGAGCATGAAAAAGATATTATCAATATCTGCGGCGATGCTTCTGCTAGCCGTGACCGCATTTGCACAGGGCCTTACGGTAAAAGGCGTTGTGGTGGATGAGGACAATGTGCCGATGATAGGCGTGGGTGTCGTCATTGAAGGGACGACCACCGGTACGCTTACTGACATGGACGGTCAGTTCTCTTTCAAGGTACCTAACCGGGATGTGAAAATCAGTTTCTCGTTCCTGGGTTATAATACGGTTACCCTCCCGTACTCCGATCAGTCCATGAGGGTGGTACTCACTCCTGAGTCCAACACTCTGGAAGATGTGGTCGTAGTGGCCTACGGTGTCCAGAGAAGGGAAAGCGTCGTGGGCTCCATCGCCTCGGTGTCCTCCGAAGAACTGAAGCAGATGGGAACCCCGAACCTGAGCACCGCACTGGCCGGAAAGGTTGCTGGTATCACGTTTACCGTTCCTTCCGGTCGTCCTGGAGCCGATGACGCCCAGCTATACGTGCGTGGCGTTTCCACCTTCAGCGGCGACTCGAGCCCTCTGGTTCTGGTCGACGGAGTGGAAAGGGAATACTCCTCGGTAGACCCCGAAGATATTGCCCAGCTATCTGTCCTGAAGGATGCCTCCGCTACGGCGGTATACGGTGTGCGCGGTGCCAACGGCGCCATCCTGATCACTACTAAACGTGGTACGAAAGGCGCCCCCAAGTTCAATGTCAATTACACGTTCACGCTCCAGCAGCCTACCCGTATGCCTAAATTCCTGGGCTCTTACGACCATGCCGTGCTGCGTAATGAGGCTCTCGCGAACGAGGGCGGCGTCCCGTCTTTCTCGCAGGAACAGATTGACCATTACAAACTTGGAGATGATCCGTATCTATATCCTGACAATGACTATGTGAGCGACTTTATCCGGAAGGTGACTCCGATGCACAAACTGAATGTGGGCGTGCGTGGAGGTTCCGACCTGGTCCGGTATTACGTGGCATTGAGCGGACTGGCTCAGGATGGTATATACAAGCAGTTTGAGGGCCGCTATCCGTCCAATGCGAACAGCAAGCGACTCAACCTGCGAGCCAATCTCGACTTCGCCCTCACAAAGACGACTGACCTTACGCTTGACTTGAACGGCCGTCTGCAGCAGAGACAGAATAACAGCCAGGGACTGGATGACAACTCCTTGTTCCAGATGATGTATGAGACGCCTCCTATGGCGTATCCTTACCTCCTGCCTGACGGAAGCTATGGCGCATCATCAAAAGTCAGTTCAGAGAACCTGCTCGCCCTGCTGAGCGACTGGGGCTATTCCCGCATGATGACCAACGTCCTCGAAGGTACGGTTAAACTGAACCAGCGTCTGGATTTCATCACGACCGGACTCAATGCCAGGGCGTCTGTCAGTTTCAACAGTTACTACGATACTGGTACTAAGGTCAGCTATCGTCCTCCGACCTATGAATACAAAGGTGAGGGAGTGGAGAAAGTTCCTATTGACGAAGAGACCGCACCGGCCATTTCGTCTCTGGGCGGCAGCGGACACCGTGAGAGAATTAATGTGGAGGCCGGACTCGAGTATAACCGCACTTTCCAGGATCATGCCCTGGGAGGACTGATCCTGTACACAATGAACCGTTCGCACTCGAATGCAAACCTTCCCCAGGCCTTTCTTGGATATGCGGCGAGGGCGACCTATGCCTACAAGAGCACATATCTGTTCGAGGTGAACTGCGGTTACAATGGCTCCGACCAGTTTGCTAAGGAATATCGCTACGCCCTGTTCCCGTCATTTGCCCTCGGATATGTCCTGACGAATAGTCCGTTCCTGAAAGATAACCCCATACTGACACATGCCAAGATTCGCGCATCTTACGGAATGGTGGGTAACGATAAGATCGGTTCAGACCGTTTCATCTACCTGCAGACCTATGCGAAGAACGGCAATGCCTACTTCTTCGGCAAGGACGACGCTTTCGGGGGCCAGGCATCCCTTATTGAAGGTGACATGGGAAATGAGCACGTGACCTGGGAAATCGGCAAAAAGACCAATCTCGGTATCGATATGACCTTCTTCGATGCCCTGGACGTGGATATTGACCTGTTCGACGAGCATCGTGAGAATATCTTCACAAGCCGCAACACCACTCCCAAGACTCTGGGTATTTCCTCCGCAAAGGAGAATATCGGACGTGTGATGAACCGAGGTTTCGAGGTGGAATTGCACTACAAGAAAGCGGTCAGCCGTGATCTCAGTTACAATATCGGAGGTATGGTTTCATACTCCCGAAATAAAGTCCTGTACAAGGACGAGGTAGAACCCCGCCACGAGTACCTGCGCCAGACCGGGAAACCGATCAATCAGTACTTTGGATGGACCGTGCTGCGCTATTATACCCCGGACGATTTCGTGACCGACGGAGAGGGTAATCAGGTGCTTAACCCTGAGCTGCCTCAGCCGCAGTATCCGGTCCAGCCTGGTGACTTTATGTACAAGGATCTCAATAAAGATGGCGTCATCGATACTTATGACAAGGGCCCCATCGGACTTACTCCCGTCCCGGCGCTGGTTTATAACTTCAACGCTACCGTTCGATTCAAGGGCTTTGACTTCAATGTTATGTTCCAGGGCGCCGGCTTGAACAGCAAGCTGATGACCAAGTCCATGTATGAGCCCGTCAGGGAAGAGAACCGCTTCCAGACCATTCATCTTTACAGGTGGACCGAGGACCGCTGGCGCAATGGGGAGAAGATCCTCTATCCGAGACTCTCCGCCGCCCAGAACAATCATAACCAGGCTACCAATACCTTCTTCCTGAAAAAGGGCGATTACCTGCGTCTGAAGAATATCGAGCTGGGCTATACCTTTAACAAAAAACAGCTTTCCTTCTTCGGAATCTCTTCAGCGAGGGTATATATCAGTGGTAACAACGTGTTCACCTGGTCTGAAATTAAGAATTTCGACCCTGAACTGGGCAACAGTAACGGTTACTTCTACCCTCAGCTGAAACTCTGGAATATGGGTGTGAACATCAACTTCTAAGCCATGACGATTATGAAAAAGATATTTTATACACTCGTATCGATGCTGCTTGTGCTGTCCTTCCATTCCTGCCAGGACGCCAGCAGTCTGCTGGACAAAGAAGAGTCCAACGATATCTACGAAGATATGGTGTTCTCTGACGCGTATAACGCTGTATGGTTCCTCAACGGCGTCTATGCCCAGATGAATCCCGGCTATGAGGTGTTCGGAAGTGTAAATTCCGGAGGCTTTCTCGGCAATGCCGTGGACGAGGGCAGCTGGAAGGCCAATTGGGACAATGCCAGCAAGATGTCGGCCGGTGCATGGACCACATCCGATAATCTACTTGCCTATAATCCCTGGAACCGCTATTATTCGGCGATTCGCGCGGCCAATAAATTCATGGAGCACGTGGATGAAATCCCCGACAGTTCGGAGCCTGTGGTCGATGCCGCCATCCGTACAAGGATGAAGGCCGAGGCCCGCTTCCTCCGCGCGATGTTCTACTATGAACTGCTGAAGTTTTATGGCGGTGTCCCCATTATAACGAGAACCTTGCTGGCCTCCGAAGAGGATGAGTTGAAAAAGGCCCGTTCCACCTTCGATGAGACCGTCGAGTTTATCTGCACGGAAGCTAAAGCGGCAAGAGAAGACTTGCCCAACGTCAATGAGTACGCCGATACCGACTGGGGCCGCGCAACCAAGGGCGCGTGCGATGCTCTCGTCTGCCGGGTTCGCCTGATGGCCGCAAGTCCGTTCTTTAACAATCCATCCGATCCTGAAGATAAACCCTGGCACGGTGCATACGATGCAAATAAGTGGGTCGTCGCCGCCGAGGCAGCCAGAGACTTCCTGGTTAATAATCCTTCTTACTCGATGCATGTAAGTACGGATCCGAGCCGCTATGGCGATTATGAGGACCTCTATATCCGCCGTTACAGTCCGGAAGTAATCCTCGCGTACCAGCATGGCCAGACGATGTATATCGAGCGTAACTGCCTTCCCGGCAATTTCTTCAACTATGCTTTCGGCGTCGTTAATAATTTCCCGACCCTGAACCAGGTCAGCGAGTATGAGATCCTGGATATCGATGATGATGGCAATGTGACCGGTTCCCACCTGTTGGGATGGGATACGGTGAAGGCCCTTTACGACAATGCCCCGAATGTCAAGGACCCAGTGACCGGATTTAACCCCCAGGACCCGTATGTCAACCGTGATCCGCGCTTCTATCAGTCCATCTGGTACAACGGTGAAGCCTGGCCTGCCGCCGGAACTTCCGAAGCGACGACCAAATATTTCGCGACATACACCGGGGGAGCACAGGACTGCATTCCTAACGGATTCTTCTTCACCGGCTTCTATAATCGCAAATTCCTCGACCCGTGGGCCCTGTGGACTGCTTATGGATCCAATATCAAGGTGAACCATAACTTTATCATCTTCCGCCTTGGAGAAATATATCTCAATTACGCCGAGGCTATGAACGAGGCATATGGTCCGGAAACCGTTCCAGCGGGATTTACAATGTCAGCGTTGGACGCAATCAATATCGTCCGTACCCGCGTGAAATATCCCCAGTATGACATTCCTGACTATAAATATCCAGCAGGTATGCCGAAAAAGGCTGCCGGAAAGAGTCTGCCTCCCGTCCCGACCGGGCTGACCAAGGATCAGTTCCGTGAAAGGGTAATTCATGAAAGACGCGTGGAACTATACCAGGAGGAAGCCCGCTTCTTCGACCTGAACCGCTGGAAGAAGCGTGAGAGCTTCACAATCTACCGTCAGGAGATGACAAAGGACGCCGGAACCGGTGTTATTACCTTCGGTTATAAGGAGCTTTTCAAAAAGACCTTCAAGGATAAGTTCTATCTCTTCCCCATCCAGGAGAATGAAATTACGAAATGCCCTCTGCTCGAGCAGAATCCCGGTTGGTCCGGACTTGATGATACGGAAGACAATGGATAGAGTTAAAATAATGATCGGGGCGGTAGTAATCGCCGCCCTGTCTTTTGGAGCCTGTACGGGCGGTGTGGCCGATAAAGCCATCATGCTCGACCAGCCATCCGGCCGCTTGATCAGTGATAAACTGCTGGGATTCAATATAGTCTATGCAGGCAACCCTGACAAGGTGTGGGAAGACGGCAGTCTCGCTGCGGCCATAAAGGCTACCCGTCCCGGGTTCCTCAGATACCCTGGGGGAACGGTAAACACCTTCTTCCATTGGCAGACCCCGACTGGAAACGGTTGGGCTGACTGCTGGGATCCGTCATATGACCACGCCAAAGATAAGGCCCCGTCCGAGTATATGGACATTGATGAGTACTTACATCTCATTGACCAGACCGGTGCAGAGCCTCTTCTGGGCATCAATGTCACTTCCGGCTTCGTCTGGGATAGGCTTGAAGATGGCATTCAAGAGGCCCTGGACTTAATGAAGTATTGCAAGTCCAAAGGCTATGACGTGAAATACTGGTATATGGGCAATGAGCCCTACCAACATGACTGTAACGGGGGAGAAGTCTCTCCGGAACGCTACGGAGAAATGATCAACGCCTTCGTCCCCAGAATGAAGGAGGTCGATCCCGATATAAAGGTTATTGCCAATTGGAGGGCGACATTCCGTAAGAACGGGGATCAGTATGACGGCCTTTTCCGCGTGGCCGGGCATAATATTGATATCATCGATGTGCACTGGTATTGCATGTGGGGCAATGCCTCTTGGGAAGAGTGGATCGCCAAGACCCCGTGCGGGGTTTTCCTCGGTGATTCCTATGAGAGTGAGATAGGCCGTTTCAAGGAAATCTGCTCTAAGAACGGGGTCCCGGATATGAAACTTGCCAGTCTGGAGTGGAATGTCGGCCCCGGAAAGAGGTCGACGGCCGGGAAGTTGAACGCTGATCAGTCCGCCATGGTCCAGGCCGAAATGATGATCCAGTTTATGCGCGGAGGCCTGGATATCGCGACTATGTGGCCGCTGTTCTGGGACAGCCAGTATGCAGCCCGCTCCTTCGTCGATAAGAAAACCGGCCAGTTGATGCCTACAGCCCAGATTCAGGCCCGTTTCGGTGCCTTCCAGGGCATGGAATTAATCGAAACTCCTTACGAGGATGGCTCTCCCATATTAACTTTGGCCGCCAGGGATCCTCAGAGCGGTCGGGTAAAACTCTGCGTCATGAATAAATCGGCTCAAGGCTGCAGCGTGTCAGTAGCCGGTGCGCTCACGCACAGACTCGTGACGGCAAAAATGGAGTGCTTCCACCTGACTGGAGACAGTTATGATACCCTATGCTGCGAAAAGCAATATAAAGTGTCGAAAAAAAATGTAATATTGTATCCGTATTCATTAGCTTTTATTGATCTGTAAAATGAAAACATCCTTTAAACTTCTGATCATCACGGCGGCCGCTTTTATGAGTGTGTCCTGCACTTCCGATCCCGCTTCCTCATACCGTGCCGTATTCGGCAATACCCATTCTCACTGTAATTACTCCGGTGATATCGCCATCTTCCGTGGAAAGAAAGGCCTTGGCCTCGACCCCGGTAATACGCCGCAGGGCCATTATGGCAATGCGAAGGCTGCCGGATATGACTTCTATTGCATTACCGACCATTCGCAGTATCCTTGCTACACGGAAGAGGCATGGGCAGACATTCAGGCTCAGGCAGAGGCCTTCACTGATGAGAATTTTGTCGCGCTTCGCGGATATGAGCACTCTGAGAATGACGGTCCCGACGGACGTGGCCATATGAACGTCTGGGGTTCAACGACCTTCCTGAATGCACTGGCTGACAGTGTGAGTATCGAGTTCTTCCAGAACTGGCTCGCCACCAAGGCCAATAAAGAAGCTTTCGCCGGCTTTAATCACCCCAAAACTGACGCATATAACGATTTCCACTGCTATGATGAAGCTGTGCGTGACAGGATGAAGCTGATCGAACTTATCAACGGCAAGAATCCGAAATTCTACAAGTCTTTCCTTAAAGCTTTGTCCCTCGGCTGGAAAGTATCTCCGGTCGCCGGATGCGATAACCACGATGCGAACAATATCGCCAAGTGGCCCTGCCGTACCGGTCTGCTTGTGACGGCTCTTACTCCTGATGGTGTCCTGGATGCCATGCGCAGTCGCAGGACCTGGGCGATGTTCGACAAAAACATGGATGTCCGCTATTCGGTGAACGGTGTAGTAATGGGATCAGAGATTCCTGCCGCGGCGAAGTATAAGTTCAATATCAATATCTGCGATCCTGACGAAGACCAGGTTATAAACAAGGTGGAGATCGTCGGCGAAGATGGAGCTGTGCTTGCCAGTGAAGAGTTCTCCTCGAATGCCGTGGAGTGGAAGCCGGTTATAACCGAGAATCAGAAGTACTTCTTCGTATTGGTCTATACCGAAGCCTATCCTGAGCATCCGACTGCTTATGTGGCTCCTGTCTGGGTAAAATAAGAGATGTATAACCGTCTAAATATGCTTTCTCTATTCTTGTCGCTGTTCATCGCGGTGGCAGGGTGTTCTCCGGCCGCACCGACGCCGGGGAACAGGCCATCTGTGACTCCTTCGACTCCCTCGACCCCGACAGACCCGACAGATCCGGTGACTCCCGATGATCCGGGGTATGATGATAGCCCGGTGGAACTGCCGGACTTCACGCCGGCTTCATCAAATGTCATGAATACGGATTGCTCCGATAAGGCTACCCTGACCCTGGGCGCATTGTCTGAAAAGAAGATAAGCCGCAGGCTATTGGGTTTCAATATTGTCTATTGTGACAATCCTGATTCCCGCTGGGCGGACGGGACATTGGCAAAGGCCATAAAAGATACCCATCCCGGCTACCTCCGTTATCCCGGAGGGACGGTCGTGACTTTCTACCATTGGAAGAATCCCAGCGGAAAAGGCTGGTCTGATTCATGGGACCCGTCCTATAAGACATCCTCCAACAAGAAGGAGTCGGAGTTCATGAATATCGACGAGTACTTCGCCCTCCTGGATAAGACCGGGGCGCTGCCTCTTCTCGGTATCAATTGCAACTCCGGTTTCGTGTACCCGTCCAGGCTTCAGGAAGGGATAAACGAAGCCCTGGATCTTATGAAATACGCCAAGTCCAAGGGCCGCAACGTGAAGTATTGGTATATTGGCAATGAGCCCTTCTCCAGCGGAGGTAACGGTGGAGCCTATACACCCGAAGCCTACGCGAATATGGTGAAGACCTTCGCCGTCGAGATGAAGAAGTACGACCCGGGCATCAAGATTATTGTCAATGATCATGGCAATGTTTTCAAGAACTGGTCCGATTATGACAAGATCCTTTCGGTGGCAGGGGAGTATGTAGACGTTATCGACGTGCATAGCTATTGGAGCCACGGCACTGCTAACTGGGATAATTGGCTTAAGAACACCCCCTGCATAATGGCCGGTTCCGGATCATACGAGGCTGAGGTCGCTAAATTCCGCGAACTTGCGGCTGCAAAAGGATATCCGAATCTGGAATTCGCTACTCTCGAGTGGAATTGCGGGCCTAGCGGAAGTGCCGCTGTCCCTCTTAAATCTGCAGATCAGATCACACTGATACAGGCTGAGATGATTATGCAGTTCATGCGTGGAGGTATGGATTTCGCTTGCTTCTGGCCGCTGTTCTGGAGCGGTGACTATTCTTTCCGCGGCTTTGCGGCCAAAGGCTCCTCGTCGCTGATGCCGATCGCATCGGTGATGAAGGACTTCTCTAGCTATCTGGGGAGGAATCTCGTGGAGACTACTATCCAGGCCGGGAAGAATAAACTGTACGCTCTGGCTGCATCCGATGGTAAGGAAGGTTCTCCCACTCTCGTTTGCGTGATGAATAAATATGATCATGCGGTGGGCCTGTCGCTGAACGGCTCCGGAGTAAAATCCTCGGATAATGTAAAGGTCCGAAACCACCGATATGATATGGCGACGGATAAGATAATTACAGAGGACCTGCATTGGGAGAACGCGTCAAATGTCGCTCTTCCTGCATTCTCGCTGAGTTTTATTGTGCTATAAATGAAAGTAGCAAGGATACTCATACTTCTGGCGCTGACCCTGGCGGCCTGTGTCCCCGACGCTCCTACGCCGGGAAATCGTCCCAAACCTAAGGATAACCCGACGGAACAGGGAGAAAACCCGCCTGCGGGGGGACGTCAGACCTTCAATATCTATCTGGGCAATACACATGCGCACAGCCAGTACTCCGGAGATGCAGTGCAGGAGAATAATGAACCGTCGGATCATTATCGCATTGCGAAGGGCGCCGGATATGACTTTTATGCCATCACCGATCATTCGCAATATGACCTTTCGGAAGAAGGTGTCGCCGAGACCGAACTTGCGCGTCGCTGGGCTCAGATACTGAAAGAGGCCGACAACTTCACGGATAAGGATTTCGTGGCGTTCCGCGGCTATGAGCACTCGGAAAACAATGGCCCCGGGGCCAAGGGACATTTCAATGTTTTCAATTCGAATACATATCTGAACGCCCTGGCCGCTGGGATTGACGTTAAGTATTTCCATAATTGGTTATGTACCGCGGCAAATAAGAATGTGGTCGTCAGCATGAATCACCCTTCGGAAACCCAGTACGACAACTTCGCCTGTTACAATGAGCAAGTGCGCTCCCTGATTACAATGATCGAATTGATCAACGGAGGAAGTTGCAATGATCACTATCCTGCGTATCTGGTGGCGCTGGGAAAAGGCTGGATCGTCTCTCCAGTGGCAGGTTCAGATCTGCACGGGACTAACAAAGTGGCGAGCTGGCCAGCCCGCACCGGTATCGCGGCGAAGGAATTGACCAGAGAGTCCCTGCTGGAGGCTATGCGGGCACATAGGACATTTGCTACTTATGATTCATCTCTCAAGCTCATGTACTATGTGAATGACATGCCGATGGGAACAGTGTTCGAGGCTGCCCCTGCACAGCTGGATTTCGATATCAGCGTCACTTGTTCCAATAACATAAAGAAAGTCGAAATACTGGCTGGAAACGGAGTGGTGGTAAAGAGTAAGGAGTTCAATGCCAAGACTGTCTCCTGGCACGAGACAGTGCCGGTGTCGAACTACAAGTATTATTTCGTAAATGTGTACGGATCTTCGGCCACACCGATAGCCTATGCGGCTCCGGTATGGCTGAAATAAACGGATGAAGAGGGCTTTCGTAATACTGTCAATGGCCATAGCCATGCTGCTGTGTATCCCGTCGTATTCTCAGACGGGACACCTCAGCGTGGAGGTGCTGTCAGTTCAGGACGGTCTTTCTTCCCCCGATGTGTACGCCATAACCCAGGACCGCGACGGCTTTATCTGGTTCGGTACAGGCAGGGGAGCGGACCGTTATGACGGCCGCAGAATACGTAAATACCGCCTGTCTAACCAGGTTGTCAACTGTATGCTGGTCACTTCTTCCGGAGACCTTCTGGTCGGCACGGAAAAGGGAATTGACAGATATGACAGTTCTACAGACCGTTTTGAGAGAGCCGATATCTTTGAATCCGTCAGTTCGGATAATATCCGTACGGTCGTCGAGGAAGTCGGCTCATTCTGGGTAGGAACGGATCGTGGACTTTTTAGGATTTCTTCCTCGGGCCAGCTGATCTCGCATTATTCTTCAGACGACAGCCCGCTTCCGCACAACATTGTCAGAACAGTATGTATTCGGGGAGACTATGTCTTCGTCGGCACTTTCGACGGCGCCGCGAGGCTGGATAGGAAAACCGGTGAATGGCGTGTCGTGAATCTGAAACCTTCCCATTTCGCGCTTCCGCAGAACAATCTGGTACTGACGATGATCCCTTCTCCCGATGAGGACGAAATCCTGCTGGTTGGAACCCAGACCGGGCTGTGCGAACTGAATATGTCCACAATGGAGTATGTATGCCACGACATCAATAGCAATCCGACCATGTCCAACAATACGGTTAAGTCTATATGCGTAGTGCGTGACGGCTACTGGTTTGGCTCGGAAGAGGGTGTGATGGTAAGTGACCGTCTCTCCGTTTTTGACAGCTACGGACATGTTCATAATGATCCGCATTCTCTTCCGGGTAGCAATATTTGGAGCCTCTTCCTGGACAGAAGTGACATCGTTTGGATCGGGACTGACAATGGAGTGGCATACTATGACGCCTCGGCACCGGACTTCGATTACTATGATATAGCGGGTGCAAAGGGTATAACCCATCCGGACTACGCTATCCAGTCAGCCAGCGTCTCTGGCGAATCTGATATGTGGCTGTGCTCCAGATATGGTCTTTCCAAATACTCGGTCCCTAATTCCGGGATGAAAGATATCCCTCTGGCATCTTCCTTTGAGGGGACATACAATATGGCCAACTGTGTCTGCGTGGACGGCAATGAACTGGTCTGGGTCGGTACTGCCGAAGGCCTGGTTTGCTATGATCCGGTAAGCGGACGAGACTTGAGGGTCCAGGCCAGGCTGGGAACCCGGCTCAAATATATCATCTCCATAGACAGGGGAGAGGACGGGAAACTTTATCTCAGCAATGTCCGGAATCAGATTCAGGTAGTGAGTTATGAATTCGATTCCGTTCACCGTGTTTTTACCTCCGTCGGCGATGAAGTGTTCGAGGCCGTGGAAAGGACTGACCGGGTGGAGACTGACCGGCGCTTCCTATGGTGTATTACGCGTAGCAACTCGCTGCTGCGTTATCATGTCCCGGACCACTTATCTCCATTTAGATATGCGGTCGATGCACATTCATTGTACTACGACAGGAAAAATGAGAAAATGTGGGTCGGTACCGGTGATGCGCTATGCCTGTACGACTATGTTTCAGATACGATCGTACCGCAGGTGGAAACTGCTACGCCTGTGGTCTCAATAGTAGCTACTGAAATTGGTTTCGTCTGGTTTACGACCTCTACCATGCTGTGCTGCTATGATTCCGTCACGAAGTCGGTCAGGATGCATCCGCTCTCTCACTGGCTGCGCAATCAGAAGTGTGAATTGATCAGTGATTCGCTAAATGACAATATCGCCTATCTGGTAGGGCGGGAGGCAATCGTGAAACTCGACATAGAGAAAATGGTCATAAACGGCGGAACTTTTCATTCACCCTTGTGTGCCACCGAAATGCTGGTGAACGGAGTGGATGTTTACGAATCCGGAATAGTCGCGCAGCCCCTCCCCGGGATGAAAAAGATACGGCTGAAACCGTCCCAAAACAGCTTCTCGCTTAGTTGCGCGATGATGGATTTCAGGGCTCCGTCTCTGGTTAACTACACGTACAGGCTTCTGGGTTACGACAAGACTTCCCGGACGATTCCTGCCGCCACGCCTTATATCGAATACATGTCTGTCCCTCCCGGAAAATACGAGCTGCAGGTCTCGGCCCAGACCCGTGATGGTTTCAAGGCGGATAATACGATTAATCTGAAGATAGAGATCGCGTATCACTGGTGGCAGTTGTGGTGGGTCAGGCTGCTGATTGCCACGCTGGTCGTCGCCGCCTGTGCATATCTGCTCATGCTCCGGAGAAAGCACCGCCAGGTACAGGAGGAACTTGAGAAAGAGAAATTGGAAAAAGAACGCGCGGAAGGTGTAAATAAGCTTAAGACAAAGTTTTTCGCCAATATAACGCATGATTTCAGAACGCCTCTTACTCTAATTATCAGCCCGGTGGAATCCATGATATCGGAGGAAAAGGATGCAGACAAACTGTCCAAACTGGATATAGTCCGGCAAAATGCTTACAGGCTGTTGCGTCTGGTGAACCAGATACTGGATTTTAAGAAGGTGGAGAATAAGCAGGTGGAGTTGAATCTTACGAACGGCGATCTGGTGGCCATTCTGCGGGGTGTATGTGATACGTTTAAGGAAATGTCTCACAAAAAGAACGTATCTCTTCTCTTCGAAACCACTGAGGACCGACTGAACATGGACTTCGATGCCGATGCGATGGATAAGATAATGGTGAATCTGATAGCAAACGCCATTAAGTTTACTCCGGAAGGCGGTCATGTGCTGGTGAGCCTTAACCGTCGCCAGGAGGATTCGGTGGAGGTGTCCGTGACCGATACAGGTGTCGGTATCCCCGAGGACGATATCCCCAGGATATTCGAGCGCTTCTATCAGGTAGGAGAAAGCCATGAGCGTGAGACCAAAGGAACGGGACTTGGGCTGTCGATAGTAAAAGAGCTTGTGGATCTACATGGCGGCGAAATCTCAGTTAGCAGTGATTCCAATGGCACTACGTTCAAATTCTCCGTTCCCATCAGAAATGAAGTGAAGAAAACGGATGCCGATGCCGGCACCCATGCCGACGACTCAGCCGCTAACCGCATACTTCTCGTAGAAGACAATAAAGAGATGCGGGATTATCTGGCTAAGGAAATATCTGCCAAGCATAGGGTCAAGGCAGTCGAGAGCGCGGAGGCCGCGCTCGACGTAATGGCCCGGGAACTCCCGGATATGGTAGTCTCGGACGTCATGCTGGGCGGAATGTCAGGCGTGGACCTATGTCGTAAGATTAAATCTGAAGAGTCTCTGAACCACATTCCCGTGCTGCTGCTCTCCGCGCTCACGGATGAATCATCGGTTATCAGCGGTTTTGATGCCGGGGCCGATGAGTATATCGGCAAGCCCTTCAATATCAGGGTGCTGCTTAGCCGTATCGATAATATCGTCAGCCAGCATGTACAGCTGCGCGAAGGCCTGAAGCGAGACACCATTGACCTGCCATCCACAGATCGTGAATCCCCTGACGTTCTGTTCCTGCGTAAGGTGGTCTCGCTTGTCAATGACAATATCGCTGATCCTGAACTGGACATCCCCTTCCTGTGTGACAAATTGGCGATGAGCCATATCAGTTTCTACCGAAAGATGAAAGCCATCACAGGCTACAACATCAATACCTTCATCCGCGAAATCCGCCTGAAGAAAGCCGCTCAGTTGCTGCGTGTGAAGGGCTACAACGTAAGCGAGGTGATGTACGAAGTCGGTTTCAATCACCGCTCATACTTCTCCTCCTGCTTCAAAGAACT
>JAFSTI010000105.1 GCA_017450585.1 Bacteroidales bacterium | reverse complement strand
AGCACCGCAGCCCAGCAGCACGGTCATATTGCGGTAACTGAGCTTGCAGGCACGCGCCACGTTCGAGCCGATCGCGGCACCGGTATAGACGATAGGGGCCTCGGCACCGACACTTCCTCCGAATCCGATGGTGAGGGCCGATGTCAGCACGGACGACCACATGTTGTGCGGCTTGATGCGGGAATCGTTCTTCGACACGGCCACAAGCGCCTTCGTGACGCCGTGGCTGATATCATCCTTGATCAGGTAGCGCAGCGCAAGCAGCGACAGCAGCATACCGATACCTGGGAAAATAAGATATTGCCAATGATAACTGCCTCCTCCGACAGACTGGACGAGACTGCGGATCCAGTCAATCAGTTTTTCCAGAACCACCGCAGCGAAGCCCGAGCCTATACCCACGGCAAGGCTCATTATCAACAGCTTGGTTCTTTCCGGAAGGGAAACGAATCTAGTCCGCGGAGTCGTCGTCTGAGCCATACTGGGAGATATTGTCGTCCGGCAGGGTTTCTCCCTCCGAATCGGACTCGGAAGAAGCCCCCTCGCGGGTCGCTGCCTCATCCTCCTCTCCTTCAAGCCATCTCTCGATGTCTTCGGCATCATCCGTCTTGACATCTATCTTTACCAGGTAGATCGCATCGGGAATCTCGATGGTCACCGCATAGAATACGGTTCCGTCAGGCTTGGTATATTTGGTCAGGTCCTCGAAATAGTCATTGAAACCACGGGGATACTTCTCCGCGAACGCGGCGGCGAGTTCCTCGGACATATTCTCAAACCTTACAACGTGTCTTTTCTTTTGATCCATGATAATGACTCTTCTATTTCGAAGGCAATATTAAGTCTTTTTTTCGAAAAAACTACATCCTGTCGGGAAGTTCTATGCCCAAAATCGCGGCCGCCCTGGAGAGGATGTCCGCAAGTGTCTGAATCAGAACAAGTCGCGCTTTCAAAACTTTTTCATCCTCTTCGCGAAGAATCTGGGTCTGCTGGTAGTATTGGTTGAATTCCTTGGCCAGGTCATAGGCATAGTTGGCTATGAGCGCGGGAGAGAATGCGGCGGCCGCCTCTCCGACCTTCTGGGGGAAAGTGTTCAGGAGCTTGATGAGCCGGATTTCCTTGGAATTCAGCGCAGCGCCGGGGATGTCGGCCGCGCAGTGGGAGATACCGCGCTCGTCGGCCTTACGCAAGATGCTGCGGATTCTGGCGTGGGTGTACTGGATGAATGGACCGGTATTGCCGTTGAAATCAATGCTTTCCTTAGGGTTGAAGAGCATTTTTTTCTTCGGATCGACCTTGAGTATGAAATACTTGAGGGCTCCGAGGCCTACGGTCATATAGAGCTTGTCTTTCTGCTCATCGCTGAGGTCGGCAGACTTGCCGGACTCTTCTGCCGCGGTCTTCGCCTCCACATACATGCTGGCGATAAGGTCATCGGCATCTACGACAGTTCCCTCGCGGGATTTCATCTTTCCTTCGGGGAGCTCAACCATTCCGTATGAGAGATGGTAGATGGCGTCGGACCATTTGAACCCGAGCTTTCCGAGGATGAGTTTGAGTACCTGGAAGTGATAATTCTGCTCATCTCCCACCACATAGACGTGAGAGTCCAGTTTGTATTCGGAAAAGCGCCTTTCCGCGGTGCCGAGATCCTGGGTGATATAGACCGATGTGCCGTCTGAACGGATAAGAAGCTTACGGTCCAGACCGTCTGCGGTCAGGTCACACCAGACAGAGCCGTCGGCTTCCTTCTCGAAGACGCCCATATCGAGGCCTTTCTGTACCAGTTCCTTGCCCAGCAGGTAGGTCTGGGACTCATAGTATACCTTATCGAAGCTGATTCCCAGGGTCTTGTAGGTCTGCTCGAAGCCGTCCAGCACCCAGCCGTTCATGGTCTTCCAGAGCTCGCGGACTTCGGGGTCGCCCTTCTCCCATTTGCGGAGCATCTCGTGGGCCTCGTCGATGAGTGCAGGATTCTCTTTCTCAAGTCTGGAGTATTCGACGTAGCAGTCCCCTACCAGATGGTCGCCCTTCTTCCCGGTGCTTTCCGGAGTGGCTCCGTTAAAGGATTTCTGCCAGGCCAGCATGGACTTGCAGATGTGCACGCCGCGGTCATTGACCAGGGTGGTCTTAATGACATTGTGCCCGGCGGCCTTCAGCAGGTTAGACACCGATGCGCCGAGCAGGTTGTTACGGACGTGGCCGAGGTGAAGGGGCTTGTTCGTGTTTGGGGAAGAGAATTCCACCATGATGTTCTTTCCAGTCGGGGGCAATTGTCCGAATGCCGGGTCTGAGGCCATCGCGCTGAACTGCTCGCTCCAGAAGAGTTCGGATAGCAGCAGGTTCAGAAAGCCTTTCACTACGTTGTAGCCGCTGATTTCCGGGACATTAGCCTTAAGCCAGGCTCCGATGGCCTCGCCTGTGGCGTCCGGGGCGGCATGGGAGATTTTCAGTAAAGGAAAGACCACCAGGGTGAAGTCTCCTTCGAACTCCTTCCTGGTAGCCTGTACCTGCAGCGCAGAGGATTCTACGTCCGCGCCATAGAGTGCCTTGACGGCTTCTGAAGCCTTCGCAGCGATGAAGATTTCGGGAATCATCGCTAGCCGAGGTAAGGTTTCAGAAGTTTGCTGGCGCTCGGTTTCTTAAGCTTACGGATAGCCTTCTCCTTAATCTGGCGTACGCGCTCGCGCGTGAGATCCAGCTTTTCGCCGATCTCTTCGAGGGTCATCTCCTGGCATCCTATGCCGAAGAAACTCTTTATGATTTCCCTCTCGCGCACGGTCAGAATCTGGAGGGTGCGGTCGATCTCCGCGCTGAGGGACTCGTTCTCGAGTCCCTTGTCAGCGTTAGGAGAATCTTCGTTCGGAAGCACGTCCAGGAGGCTGTTATCCTCGCCTTCTACGAACGGTGCGTCCACTGAAATGTGCCTTCCGGATACGCGGAGGGTATCCGCGATCTTATCCTTGGGAACATCGATCATCTCGGCGAGCTCGTCTGCTGACGGCTGACGTTCGAACTCCTGCTCGAACTTGCCGAGGGCTTTGTTGATCTTGTTGAGAGAGCCCACCTGGTTCAGGGGAAGGCGGACGATACGGGACTGTTCGGCGAGCGCCTGGAGGATGGACTGACGGATCCACCACACGGCGTAGCTGATGAACTTGAAGCCCCTGGTCTCGTCGAATTTCTCGGCGGCCTTGATAAGGCCCAGGTTACCCTCGTTGATGAGGTCGGGAAGGCTGAGGCCCTGGTTCTGGTACTGCTTGGCGACCGAAACCACGAATCTCAGATTCGCCCTGGTCAGTTTCTCGAGTGCTTCCTGGTCGCCCTTGCGGATGCGCTGGGCGAGCTCTACTTCCTCTTCCGGTGACACCAACTCTTCGCGGCCGATCTCCTGAAGGTATTTGTCCAGGGACGCGCTCTCGCGGTTGGTGATAGACTTGGTAATCTTTAGCTGTCTCATTTATATTGTCTTTAACCTATTCCTGCTTGCCGAATGCGAAGTAGGCGGGCTTTCCGGTCGCGGTGACACCTTCGATGTACACGGCCCTCTTGCTCTTCTTCGCGATTTCGACCACATCCTGAGGTTTCGAGACTGCCTGGTCGTTCACATACTGGATGATGAATCCTTCCTGTGCGCCCGCGTCCTGCATCTTGCCGGAAGCGAGTGAGACGACCTGAACGCCGCTCCGGACTCCTGCCCTGGCGAGGGCATCTTTGTCTGCGGCTTTCAATGAAGCACCGTAGAACGCTACCGATCCATCTTCAGCGACCGTACCGTTCACGGCCTCCGCATCCTGGAAGGTCACGCGCGCGGTCTTGGTCTCATTGCCACGAAGGAAAGTCACCTCAGCCTGGTCGCCGGGATGGTAGCTGTTCACCTTTTCCTGCAGGAAGGCCATGCCTTTAATGCTCGTGCCGTCGATGGCGGTGATGACATCACCCTTCTTCAGTCCGGCCTTGTCGGCTGCGCCTCCTTTCGAAACCTCGCTAATATATACGCCCTCCGTCGCAGAAAGTTTCATTTCCTTCGCCAATTCGTCGGTAACATTGCCACCCGTCACGCCGAGCATCACCCTGCGCACGGAACCGAAGTCGATGAGGTCCTCCACGATCTTGCGGACGATATTCACCGGCACGGCGAACGAATATCCGGTATAGGAGCCGGTCTGGGAGATGATGGCCGTATTGACACCGACCAGCTCGCCGTTCTTATTGACAAGCGCGCCGCCGGAGTTTCCGGGGTTCACGGCCGCGTCGGTCTGGATGAACGACTCGATCTTGAACTGACCGTCGTAGTTGGGTATGCTGCGCCCTTTCGCGCTGACAATACCGGCGGTGATGGTGGATCGCAGGTCATACGGGCTGCCTATGGCAATAACCCACTCGCCGAGGCGGAGTTTGTCCGAATCACCGAACGGGACGGTCGGCAGGTTGCTGGCGTCCACCTTTATCAGGGCGACGTCGGTGGCGGGGTCCGTACCGATGACGCGGGCCTCGTAGGTCTTGTTATTATTGAGCGTAACCTCCACCTTGGAGGCGTTCTGCACGACGTGGTTGTTTGTGACAATATATCCATCGGGGCGGATGATAACGCCCGATCCGCTGCCCTGCTGCTCGCGTTCGCGGGTCTGCGGGCCGTACTCGTCGCCGAAGAAGAAGCGGAAGAGCGGGTCGATCTGGTACTGCTGCGTGGTTTTTATCGTTACGCGCACGTAGACTACCGCATCCACCGCGGATTCGGCCGCATAGGTGAAGTCGGGATAGTCGCTTTGTGCCAAATTGACAGTTCTGTATTCGGTGGCGGCGGGCTGCGCCGTTCCTTCAGGATAAGTGCTGCGGGGCTCTGTGGATTTGACAATTCCCCATGCCGTCAGTCCGCTGAGCAGGACCGATAGGCCGACTGTAATGACATTTTTACTCATGGTATGCTATACTTATTTATTATTTTTTTCCGAGGGCCGAATTAGTCAAAACTTGTGCCAATCGTATCAGTTTTTTTACGTATCTTTGTACGGATATATTATTGATAGTGGTACTATGAAATTCAGTGTTTCCAGCGCAGAGCTTTTAAAAGCCATATTGGATGTCTCGAAGGCCATCCCCGCCAAGTCTAACCTCCCCATTCTGGAGAATTTCCTGTTCGTGCTCAAGGGCACCTCGCTCGAGATCACGGCTTCCGATTCCGAGCTGACGCTTCGCACCTGCATCGAGGTCGAGAAGGCCGAGGAGGGCAGCATCGCCGTGCCCGCAAGGCATGTCACGGAGCTCCTGAAGTCGCTCCCTGACCAGCCTGTGAGCATTAAGACCACCGGCGAGGGTTCATTCGAGTGCGCATGGTCGAACGGTAATTCCGTTCTCCCCTATTTCCCTGCCGAGGATTATCCGGAGATTAAGGGTGCCGGTGATGACGCCGAGACCGTAACCTTCTCGGCGCAGGCTCTCGTAGACGGTATTAACGGTACCATCTATGCCACGGCTGATGATGAGATGAGGCCCGCCATGAACGGTATCTTCTTCGATATCGATACGGCTTCGACCACTCTGGTGGCGTCCGATTCCCATAAGCTTATCTGCTACACTACCGCTGATGTGCAGGCTCCTGCGAAGTGCTCGTTCATTCTGCATAAGAAGCCCGCAGGCGTGCTCCGTTCCATCGTGAGCAAGGAGCTCGAGAGCGTCCAGGTGACCTTCGATTCCAGCACCGTGGTTTTCACTTTCGGAAACACTACGATGATTTGCCGCCTGGTGGTGGGTAAGTTCCCCAAGTACCGCGACGTCATCCCGCAGAACAATTCCAATATCCTGCGTATCGACCGCCAGCAGCTGCTGGGGACCGTACGCCGTGTGTCCATTTGCGCTAACAAGGCTACGAACCATATTAAAATGGATCTTAAGGGCAGCCAGCTGGAGGTTTCCGCCCAGGATCTGGGCTTCGCCATCGCAGCCCGCGAGAAGATCGACTGCGAGTATAACGGCGATGACCTGACCATCGGTTTCAAGTCTTCATTCCTGTCCGAGATTCTGAGCAATATGAGTTGCGAGACCATAGTGATGAAGTTTGCGGACGCGCGCAGGGCCGCGCTGGTGGTTCCTTCCGAGGAAGAGGCCGAGAGCGAGAAGATCTGCGGTATCCTCATGCCTATTGTAATCTAGTTCTTTCTTATGGAGCTTAATCTTGAAAGGCCCCTGCTCTTCTTTGACATAGAGAGTACGGGGCTTAATATTGCCAGCGACTGCATTATCGAGCTGAGTTTTGTGAAGATCTTCCCCGGCGGAGAGCAGAGGGTGAAGACCTGGAAGGTATTGCCCTGGGACTATGCCACGGGGAAGCAGAAGCATATCGACGAGAAGGCTTCGGAAGTGAACGGGGTCCACGATGAGGATCTGGTCGGATGTCCCCGCTTCGCACAGGTGCTTCCGGAAGTGGGTGAATGGCTTGCGGACTGCGACCTGGCCGGCTATAACTCGGCCAAGTTCGACCTGCCTATGCTCGCCGAAGAGATCGAGAGGGCGCGCAAATATGAGGGGGTTGATATCGGAGTGGATCTGCATGGGAAGCAGATGGTGGATGTCCAGAACATTTATCATATCATGGAGCCCAGGAATCTTCGCGCTGCTTACCGTTTTTACTGCGGGGGCGAGGATTTCGAGAATGCCCATACCGCCGAGGCTGACACCCTGGCTACCTACGAGGTTCTGAAGGGCGAGCTGGACCGTTATCCGGATACGCTGAAGAATGATGTGAAGTTCCTTGCGAACATGTCCGGACGGCAGAAGGGAGTGGATTTCGCCGGACGCCTGGTCTGGAATGATGCCGGCGAGGCCGTCGTGAATTTCGGCAAGCACAAGGGCCGCACAGCCCGCTGGGTTTATGAGAATGAACCTTCTTATTTCGACTGGATCGACGGCGGAGAGTTCTGCCTGGATACCAAGCGTCAGTTCGCTTTGCTTCGCGAGCAGTTCGCGAAGGATAAGCTGGTCCGTAAGTTCAACCAAGGAAAATTATTCTGATGAGACTTATTCCCGTATATACCTGGACGAAAAGCTTTAGGAACTTCAAGGTCCGCAGGGATGCGCTCCATCACCGCCCCTGGTTCCAGGGAGTTCTGCTTATGCTGTTTGTGCTGATCGCCATGATCCTGGCGAATGTCCCGGCGTTCAGCAGTTTCTATCACGCTTTTCTCAGTACCGAGCTGACCATTCACCTGGAGAGTCCGGATAGTTTCGTGAATGTGTTCTTCCCCCGCGGGATGACCATGCAGAAGTTTATCAACGACATCCTGATGGTCCTGTTCTTCTTTACGGTCGGACTGGAGATCAAGCGCGAGGTGCGCACGGGAGAATTGTCCTCATTTAAGAAGGCCATCCTGCCGGTGATTGCGGCTTTCGGCGGCGTGCTCTTCCCGGCGCTGATTTACACGCTGGTGAATCACGGTACGCTCTCAGCCAGCGGCTGGGGCATCCCCACCGCCACTGATATTGCCTTCGCCATTTGCATATTGTCCGTACTCGGGAAGAAGGTCCCGCTTTCGCTGAAGGTCTTCCTGACGGCCCTGGCGGTCGCCGATGACCTTATTGCCATTCTCGTGGTGGCGTTTTTCTACGGCGGGCATATCAACCTTCCGCTCCTGGCGGTCGCCCTGCTCGTGGTGGCATTGACCTTCTTCTTCCGGAGGATTAACATCCAGTCGATCCAGGTGTATATCATCGCTACGATCGTGGTGTGGATACTGTTCTATTACGCAGGCATTCACGCGACGATGGCGGGTGTGGTGATGTCGTTCATAATTCCGGTCAAGCCGCGCTACAACCGCGCGTACTTCTATCACAAGATGAATAAGTACTGGAAGCGTATCGAACGTTACGATGAGATTCAGGATGAGGAGGCGTTCCCGAACGGACCGCAGAAGCATTGCCTGCGGCGCATGGAACAGGTTTCGAATAATTCCATGGATATGAGCTACCGCATCGAGCACGCGCTGTCGAACTGGGTAAATTTCTTTATCCTTCCGCTTTTCGCGCTCGCTAACGCCGGGGTGACAATTCCGGATCTGTCGTATCTGAATGTGTTCCAGTATGACAGCGTGCTCGGTGGCGTAGGAATGGGTGTTTTCTTCGGACTCGTGCTCGGGAAGCCTCTGGGCATCACGCTGTTCAGTTTCGCGGCGGTGAAAACCCGTATCGCGAAGATGCCGGAGGGGGCCGATTGGGCTATGCTGTTTGCCGTGGCGTGCATGGGTGGCATCGGGTTTACGATGTCCCTTTTCGTGGATAGCCTGTCATTCCGC
The DNA here is from genome assembly GCA_017450585.1 of Bacteroidales bacterium. Classification (GTDB taxonomy): domain Bacteria; phylum Bacteroidota; class Bacteroidia; order Bacteroidales; family UBA932; genus Cryptobacteroides. Next base: position 23,187 of record JAFSTI010000105.1, on the reverse strand, counting down.
GGCATCGACCCGGATATCACGCAGCACCTGCGCGATGCCGGTAAGATCGCCGTGCTGCTGGGATCGGTCTGCTCCGCCCTGCTGGGATCGGTGATTGTAAATGCCTTGTCACGGCGCAGTTTAAAAAAATAATCGTATATTTGCAGCGGCGGATTCCAAATCCGCATCAGGCCACTTTAGCTCAGTCGGTAGAGCAGCGCATTCGTAACGCGCAGGTCGTCAGTTCGAGCCTGATGAGTGGCTCTTGAAAGGCAGATCGGAATGATTTCGGTCTGCCTTTTTTGAATTAATTTTGCTATCTTCGCAGCATATGCAGAGTTTATCCCTTCGTTTATCCGCTATCTGCGCGTCCGCGGCACTGGCCTTTTGCGTCTGGTCCTGCGGCCCCCGGGAAAGCACAGATGAGATTCCCGGCACACTCAATACTGATGAAGAAGGTCTTAACCCGGACCCTGACGTGGATATGTCGAATGGCTGGGAGCTCTACGACGGCTCCTCCCCTTCTGATTCCGGAGCGGTGGATTATCTCCGGATGGTGGATCCCATCTCGGATAAAGGGCAATACTATATGCCCCTTCCTACCCGAGCGCCTAAGAAGTACTGGACCATTGTAAATGTGGTAGGCGCTGACGGGCGTAATAATCCAGGTCTTGCCGATTCTGGGAAAGGGCTTCAATATCACCTCCTGGCGCAGTCTCTGGCGGGGCTGGTAAACCGCGCCCTGGAGGAGGGGCGCACGGATGTGGGAATCTGGCTGGAGTGTAGCGGCGAGTCATATTCCGGCTCTCTGTCATACCTCGGTCCTGAGATTGGCCGGCAGACCGCCATCGAGCTGGCTACCAAGACCTACGGCGATGTAGATGGGGTTCATGTCAATGTCCGCGATCTGATCGACGGATATGTGCTCACTGACGTGGTCGCTAATCCTGAGAGCAATATGGCCGCTACCGTCGCGGCACATATATATAATTCCATTATAGTGGACGTGCGGGATAAAGCGATCTTCGATGAGGCCGGATATACGATGAAGTATGACGCACGGACTAAGACCACCCAGGATGCGTGGAACGAATTCGGCGCGCGCTGCAGCCGGAAGGCTCTGGTGGTAATGCCCGTGAAGACCGGGGAGCTCCGTGAGTTTGCCATCCGTAACGGCCTTTTCATTTTTAATCTCAATAAACAGAACGGCACTAAGGATGCAGGGCAGAATACTACCCTGTTCAATACCGTTCTGTCTTCTCTGGAGCCCGGCGCGCCTGTCCTGGGTTGGGAGCAGGGAGTGGGAGAGGATGAGTTCGTCGGGAAGGTATCCCGTTACGGGTGCCTGATGCTGGCAGCGGACTGGAGCTATAACCATACGCTTACCTCTATCAATTACAAGGAGCGCCAGAAGCCCCTGCTTGCAGCCGTCGTTAATCCCCTGAATATTGATTACAGCCGCAAGAAGAACTTTCTTGCCTTTTATCTTTCGGACGGGGACAATTATCAGTGGGTGATGGGAGATGGCTATGTCAATAATTTCATGGGGCTATCCCAGAACGCCAGCTCCCGCATGAGTTACGGCCTGTGCAGCGAGGCCCTGTGCCAGCTCTGCCCCGCCCGTTTCGAGCAGCTGTACGCACACCAGAATCCCAGAGGGACGATAATGGAGACTTTCGGAGGCGGATATTTCTACGTGGATACTTTCAGCGCTAAACGCGGGAACAGGGTGGAGAACCTGAGGATGATTGCCCGCAAGGCCGCTGCACATATGCGTCAGCACAGGATTAAAGTCTTACATCTCATGGCTAAGGACTGGTCCTGCGATGCCGCGAAGGAGGCCTATCAGATCTTTATCGACGAGAACGACCAACTGGAAGGTATTATCACCATTCAGTATTATCCTTATTCAGGAGGCCGCGGTAAGATGCTTTGGTTTACCAATAAGGCCGGATACGATATCCCGGTGGTTTCTACCGATTATGATCTGTGGAAAGATGTTTCTAATGCCGATATCGGCACCGGAACGCCCAAGGAGGTCGCTGAGTTTATGGCTGCGGATTTCGCCGGTAAGGAGCTTAGTTTCTCGCCCGTGGTCGTACATGCCTGGAGCACTTTCGGAACGGGTCGGGGCGCCGCTGCGGCACAGGGATGCATCAGTCAGGCTCCTTCCACTGTAGAAGCAGTCAGCATCCAGGAGCTGATCTGGCGTATAAGGATGGAGTACCGTCCGGAGCAGACGGCAAAATATCTCAAAACTATAAAATAGACTTTAGTCCTGGTCGACGTCCGGAACGAGCTGGGTGCCCGGGTTTTTCCCGTTAGTAGAAAGCGGCGTGGATGCGCCCAGATACCACAGGCCGGTGCCGTCCGGAATTCGGATGTACGGTTGCGTGGTGGCATTCAGAGTCGCCGTGGTCCAGCCTGAGCCTTTCTTTCCGCGTTTGAAGTCGTCCCACGCCATCGCATTATTCAGGGTATCAAAGGTGTTCGGATCGCGAAGCTTGATGTGGATATTGGAAACATTGTAGCCGGTAAGGGCCAGAGAGCTGGTCGCCATCATATATCCGCCGGCGGGAATAATTGTACCGCTGGTGGCCGTCCAGATGGTCTGGTTATCGGGGTATCCGTTCTTGATACGGCCCCAACGAAGCTGGAATCCGCTGATATTGATATCCTTACTGCCGTAATTATGCAGTTCCACGCGGCTTTCGGACAGGATTATCTCGTTTATCGCTACTGTCAGCATGGACTGGTCGATATCTGCCACTTTCGCTCCGTTGGCTGCTCCCGGAGTGGGATTCGCCAGGGCCCAGCTGCCGTCCTCGAGAAGCGAGAATGAATACTCATTGTCATTCTCGTCCTTGGGGCTGACCATCCGCACTTCTCCCCAGCCGCGTCCCTTTTCCCCACGCTGGAATGTGCAGAGGACTTTTTCTTTTGAGTCCTGAAGCCAGATATAGATGTTCTTTTTCGATGAAATCGGCTTCCTCAGGTTGCGGGGATAGACCAATTCGTCCTCTTTGCCTTCTTCATAGGTCAAGACGAGGTACTCGCCTGCTCCCAGTTTCAGGGACGGAGCTCCTTTCCAGATAGTCTGTTCGTCATCCAGAGCATCTTTCACACGCATGCGGCGCAGTTTCACGCCTTCCAATGAAATCGCGGTGGTCCCTGAGTTATAGAGTTCAATGCAGTCTCCAAAGGGGTCGATCTCGGAGATTATCAGGGCATCTGCAGATTTTTCATCTCCGCCTTCGGGAATACAGGATGCAAATATTGCGAGTGCCGAAAGGACGGCGAGCGTGCGAATAATTTTCATTTGCGACTAATTTAGCTTTCAAAGGTAGCCATTATTTTTAAATTACATATCTTTGTCCATTGAAAATGAAGAGTGATGTTATCATAATTGGAGGAGGTGCTTCGGGCCTCATGGCGGCATACGGCGCGGCCCGAACTCTCGTGCAATCGGGCAGCGATGCGTCCGTCATTGTGCTGGAGAAGATGCCGCGTCCGGGCCGAAAGATAATGCTTACCGGCAAGGGGCGTTGCAACTTCACTAATCTCAAATCCTGGAACGACTTTTCCGGACATATTCGGGCCGGCAGCGAGCTCGTAAAAAACGCTTTTTTCAATTTCAGCCCGCAGAGCGTAATCGATTTCATGGAGGGCAATGGTATGCCTTCTGTCGTGGAACGCGGTGACCGCGCATACCCGGCCTCCTACCACGCCTCTGACGTGGTAGATACGCTGGTCCGGGCTTGCAACGGCGTGGGGGTTAAGATTGTACAGGACTGCGAAGTGCGCGGAATCTCAGTTTCGAAGGATGATTCTGAATGGCGTTTCAACCTCGGCTGCTCTGACGGAGGAAGCTGGCTCTGCAAGAAGCTTATCATTGCCACTGGCGGACTTTCTTATCCCGGCACCGGCTCCACCGGAGACGGATATGCCTGGGCAGAGTCTTTCGGGCACAGCATCACTCCCCTGTTTCCGTCCCTGACAGCTCTGGTACCGGCAGGATATAAGTCGGAAATATTGCCCTCAAATGAAGGACGTTTCCACATTGACCGCAGTTCTCCCCTTTCTGAGACTGGGAAGCTTTTCTGCGGCATACAGTTAAAAAATATTGGCGCCACCCTGCTCGTCGGAGGGAGTGAGGCTCAGAGCGAGTTTGGAGACATTTATTTCACGGACGGTGGCATTGAGGGACCTATCGGATTCCAACTCAGCCGTAAGGCCGTCAAGGCCATGACGAACGGTTCGAAGGTAGCTCTCGTCCTGGATCTCAAAAGCGGTGTAGAACGCGAAGAACTGAGTTCCAGAGTTAAGAGTCTCTGGGACGAGGTGCAGAAGGACCCGCGCAGTAAGGGTCTGAAAGACAAGGAGAAATGCCGTATTCTCCTTGGCAAATTGATGCCTTGGGACCTGATCCCGGCTTTCCGGGCTTGTTTCCCGGGCATAGTCCGGGTGGAGCGTCGCAGCCGCACTGAAACTAAGACCTGGGTGGATCTGTCACTGATTTGCACCGCTCTCAAAGAATGGAGATTTGAAATCGTCGGATACGTCGGCTACGAGAGAGCCGTCGTCACTGCAGGAGGCGTCAGCACGAGCGAAATATCCCGCAAGACCATGGAATCACGCCTCGTCCCTGGCCTTTATTTCTGCGGAGAAATCCTGGACATCGACTCAGACACCGGAGGCTACAACCTCCAGACCGCCTTCTGCTCCGGACTTCTCGCCGGCGAATCCGCTGCCCAAAGCCTTCAGGACTAATAATCCTGCCCACAGACCTTTCACGTACCCTCCACCGACCTTTCCCAGTCCCGGGCTTTGCGACTCCGCGGTTTTCCTCGGTGTGCGCGGTTTTCCTCGGCCGGGTGCGGTTCTAGCACTGCCGTTCCGGCGGTTTTCCTCGGGCGGGTGCGGTTCTGGCACTGCCGTTCCGGCGGTTTTCCTCGGGCGGCGGGAGGAGAGCGCTCCGACTTGCTCCCCGGACCGCCGTACGGGAGAAAACCGCACTCCGACCTCCGCACACGGGACGGGAGGAAACCGCCATCACCAAGGCACTTCACTTCGTTTTTCACTCCTCCAACTGCCAGACCCCTCACTTTGGTACAGGAGAGCCCCTTCTGCTGTACGAAAAGCGAGTTCGGATGCGATCGGTACAGGAGAGGCCCTTCTGGTGTACGGAAGGAGTCTTCGGGGGACCGGAAAGCACACCCGGCGGGTATTTCGTGACGGACATTGGGGAAGTTGTGATTTTTTCCTTCCCCACTCGCCGGGAATCTGCCGCCCCCTCTCCCGGAAGAGCGGCGGCATGAGTCAGAAGAGAAGATGGAGGTGTGGCGGACAACCCATTGATTAATAGTTAGTTACTGCAAATATGATTACCTTATATCAGGCACTCATATATCTATTAATTTTCTGATTCAGAGACAATTACGCGCCACGGCAAGACCCACTCGTCCTGGCCGGCAAGCTGCGACAGAAGCGTCAAGGGTCTCCGGGCCGAGGGCGAGGGCGGTGGCGGCGTTGATGCCGTCGATGGCGCTGGAGACGATGCCTCCGGCGTAGCCGGCACCTTCGCCACAGGGATAGAGTCCGGGAATGGAGAGGTATTCGAGGGTTTCGGGGTCGCGGGGGATGCGCACCGGCGAGGATGTGCGGGATTCTACGCCGAGAAGCAGCGCTGCATTGGTATAATAACCATGTATTTTAACCTGCGGGAATGCCTTCTGAAGTCGGGTGGCTACCATGGGTGGCAGCAATTCGTGCAAAGGAGCGCTGAGCACGCCCGGGAAATACGAGGTCGCGGGCATTTTCTTGGAGATGCGTCCCAGGCAGAAATCTTCCATCCTCTGGGCCGGAGCACAAAGAGGATGAGAGGCTCCCTGAGTGGTGCAATACTCATACATCCGACGTTCCACGCTCTGCTGGAAGTCCATCAAACGGAAAGGATCATCGCCGGAGATATCTTCGGGCTCAATCTGAACCACCACGCCGGCATTTGCGAGCGCTCCGTTTCGCGAAGAATTCGACATCCCGTTCAGGACGACCGTTCCGTCCTCGGTAGATGAAGGCACCAGGATTCCTCCCGGGCACATGCAGAAAGAGAAGACTCCCCTGCCATCCACCTGCTGGACGAATGAATACTCGGCCGCGGGAAAGCCCTGCTTCCACTGCCCATGATACTGGGCATAATTAATCTTCTCCTGGGGATGCTCCACGCGCACGCCCAGAGCGAAACCCTTCGCCTCCAGCGAACCGCCGACACCGCGCAACATCTCATAAATATCCCGCGCGGAATGGCCTGTAGCCAGGATAACGCGGCTCGAGCGGAACTCCTCCCCAGAAGCCGTTCGGACAGAAAAAGAAGCATCTTCCAGACGCTCCACGGCAGTCACCCGCGCCCCGAAATGATACTCGCCGCCCCGGGCAATAATCTCTTTTCGGATATTCTCCACCACCAGCGGCAGTTTGTCAGAGCCGATGTGAGGATGGGCATCCGTCAGGATCCTCTCCGAAGCACCGAACTTCACCAGCGCATACAGTACCTCGCGTATGTCACCCCTCTTAGACGAGCGCGTAAACAGCTTTCCATCGGAAAAAGCACCTGCACCGCCCTCGCCATAGCAGTAATTTGAATCCGGGTCAATATGTCCGGTCCGCGAAAGTGCGGCCATGTCATACTTGCGCGCATGCACGTCCTTTCCCCTCTCCAGAATGACCGGCTTGAGTCCCAGGCTCAGCAGTTTCAGAGAAGCAAACAGGCCTGCGGGGCCAGCGCCGATCACGATAACCGGCTCCGCGCCATGCACGTCCTTATATTCAGGGAGCACGTACGGGGCATAAGCCTCATTCTCAGCATAAGCCTCGTAGCGATAACGCCAGACGGGCTGCTTGCGACAGTCCAGAGAGCGTTTCACCAGCACGGTACGCATCTTTTCCCCACCGGCGCGGGCAATAATCTCGCGGGCCTTGGGCTCGGATCCGACCGGGCATACTATCTCGAACTCTTTCATCCTTTATCGGTTGATTACGCCGCTACCCACCATCTCCCCGTCCGGAGCATACCAAACGGCGAACTGCCCGGCGGTAATGCCCCTCTGCGGCTCGTCAAACACTATATAAAGACCGTCCTCGCGCCTGTGCAGGACAGCATCCTGCAGGGGCTGGCGGTAGCGTATGCGAACCCGGTACGGGCGCTGCTCACCAATGCCCAGAGCCAGGTCCTCCCGGATCCAGTGTATCTCCTCCGGAAGGATGCGCAAAGCCTTGCGGTACAGTCCTTTATGAGATTCACCTTCACCAACGTATACGATATTGCGCTCCACATCCGTGGCAATCACGAACAGCGGATCGGCATGCCCGCCGATTGCAAGCCCCTTCCTCTGGCCGATGGTATAAAACTGTGCGCCCTGATGCCGCCCGGCCACCACGCCCCAGGGATTGGGTTTGTTGCGGGTCTTGCGCACATGCTTTTTACCGCTGCGGTAGGTTTCAGTTTCAAAGGCAATATTGCCATAATCAAAGGGCTGCGAAAGTTCATGCAACTGCTCGTCAGTGTACTGCGGGCCAGCCGCAATCTGCTGATAATGTGCGTACTGCGGGCTATCTTCATACCAACGGTCGAAGACCTCCACCACGTTCCCCTCCACGCTCCGCAACTTCTGCTGCAGGAACACGGGCAGGTCCACCTTGCCCACGAAACAGATGCCCTGCGAGTCCTTCTTATCCGCGGAGGGCAGGTCGGCTTCGGCGGCGACGCGGCGCACCTCGCTCTTCATCATGTCGCCGATGGGAAAAAGTGCGGCGGAAAGCTGCTCCTGGGTCAACTGGCACAGGAAATAACTCTGGTCCTTTCCGGGATCGCTGCCTTCCAGGATGCGGCAAGTACCGTCGGGGAGGGTTTCTTTACGGCAATAGTGCCCCGTCGCGACCATGTCCGCACCCAGGGCGCGGGCTTTCTGGAGGAAGGCGTCGAACTTAATCTGACTGTTACAGAGCACATCCGGATTCGGTGTCCGGCCCTTGGAATATTCGTCGAACATGTAATCTGCGACGCGGGACATGTATTCCTTGCTCAGATCGACGAAGTAGAACGGGATACCGATCTTGCGCGAGACCATCTCGGCGAGAAACTTCTCTTCTTCCCACTCGCACTCGCCGTGCAGCGTGCCTTCGATGTCATGCCAGTTCTGCATGTACATGGCGAACACATCGTAACCCTGCCGCTTCAGCAGCAAGGCCGCAACGCTGGAGTCCACACCTCCGGATAGTCCTACGCAAATCTTCATACATTAAACCGCAGCATGTCTGCCGCATTGCAAAGTTAGGCAAAACTGAGGATTATTCCATAAAAAAGGCTATATTTGGACGATTTAAGGCACTGAAAACTATGACCGGAAAAGAATTTAAGATAGCTTATACCGAGTACAGTTCCATCGATGAATTGAATCCCGAAGACCGCGAACTGGCAGCCGAAGCCATCGAGGCGATGAAGGGATCTTATGCCCCGTATTCCCACTTTAACGTAGGAGCGGCCGTGAGAATGTCCAACGGGCAGATTGTGCGTGGAGCGAATCAGGAGAATGCCGCTTTTCCCAGCGGCCTGTGCGCAGAGCGGACAGCCATGTTCGCCGCCGGAGCGAAGTATCCGGACAAGGCCATGACGTCGATTGCCCTGGCAGGAGGTGTCTGGGGTCGTCTGACCGAAGAACCGGCCACTCCCTGCGGAGCCTGCAGGCAGGTGATGGCCCAGTACCAGACCAAGGGCGGACGCCCGATGTCCGTGCTGATGCTCGGGGCGAAGCGCATCTGGAAGTTCGAGAAGGTGGATGACATTCTGCCTCTCATTTTCGACAGTATCTAAAAAATTGTCTATATTTGCAGCGGGGAAAGTCGTACACGACCAGCTCCCTCTGAATCCCCCCAGGGCCGGAAGGCAGCAAGGGTAGGAGGTCGTAGCGGTGCGATGTACCAAGCTTTCCCTTTTTTTTATTTCTAAAAGCATGGGAAGCACTTTCAGATCATCCATTCTAGCCGGCATGTCGATAGCTTTCGGCGGATTTGTCTATCTCGCACTCGGCGGCATCGCCGGAGCAGTGGCATTCACTCTCGGACTTATTACGGTTGTATGCTATAAATTCAAGCTCTACACCGGCTACCTGGGATTCATGGACGTGCGAAAGGATATCCCGGAGGCTCTTCTGATACTGGCCGGAAATATCGTCGGATGCCTGCTGATCGCCCTGCTCGCCAGGCTCTCCCCCATGCACCTGCAGGAAGCAGCCCAGAAGATTCTGGAAGCGAGACTTGCCACCGGAGCGCTCAAATGCGGCGCCCTCGCCATGGGTTGCGGCTTCATCGTCACGACGGCCGTCACCTTCGGCCGTAAGGGACAGTTCCTTCCCCTGCTTTTCGGCGTGCCTGTATTTATCCTCTGCGGATTCCCCCACTGTATAGCGGACGCATTCTACTATCTTACCGTGCCCTTCTCCTTCCTCGGAGAGCACATCTGGAGCGTTCTTGGGCTGTATGTGTGTCTGGTAATCGGCAATCTGATCGGAGGAAACCTCTTCCGCATCATCATGTGGCGCCGGGACGGGAATCCCGAATAATCCTAGAAATCAGCGATTCGTGCGACCGGAGCGATGTCCAGAGGGCAGCGCTCTCCGGCCAGATAGTGGTAGTAGCCGGCGATGGCTATCATGGCCGCATTGTCAGTAGTGAAGCGGCGCTCCGGAATGTAGGTGTTCCATCCGCGTTTACGGCCCTCGGCAGCTACACGCTCGCGCAATTCGCTGTTTGCAGCGACTCCTCCGCCGATCGCGACTTCCTTAATGCCGGTCATTTTCGCGGCCTTGACCAGTTTGGACATCAGAACATCGATCAGTGTCCTCTGGAATGAGGCGCAGATATCCTCCTTATTATTCTCCATGAATGACGGATCCTCCGCCATGCGATCGCGTACAAAGTACAGCAGCGAGGTCTTGATGCCGCTGAAACTATAATCCAGACCGGGAATCTGAGGCTTGGCGAAACTAAAACGCGAAGGATCGCCCTTGGCAGCGAGCGCATCCACAATGGGGCCTCCGGGATAGCCCAGGCCCATCATTTTCGAACACTTGTCGAAAGCCTCCCCCACCGCATCGTCTATGGTCTGTCCCAGAATCTCAAAATGCAGAGGATCGTCCACCCGGACTATCTGCGAGTTCCCGCCGGAGACCAGCAGACACAAGTACGGGAATGAAGGCTGACGGTTTTCTTTTCCTTCCTGCTTCACAAAACCCGCCAGTATGTGACCCTGAAGGTGATTCACCATCACCATGGGAATATCCAGGGAAAGCGACAGGGCCTTGGCGAATGATGTTCCTACCAGAAGTGAGCCCAGCAGTCCGGGACCGCGGGTGAAAGCGATCGCCGTAATATCGCCGGGAGTGACACCGGCCTTTGATATGGCTTCGCTTACCACCGGCACGATATTCAGCTCGTGAGCCCGGGAGGCAAGTTCCGGAACGACTCCGCCGTACTGGCGGTGAACTTCCTGACTGGCAATGACATTGGACAGCAGCCACCCATCGCGGATGACGGCCGCCGAAGTGTCGTCGCACGAAGATTCAATGCCTAAGATAATATCTGCCATTTGCCTGTTTCCGGGGCAATCCGCGCCCGTAGGGCGCAAAGTTAGCAAATTATTGAAGGAAAAATATTATCTTCGTAGGATTATATACTTTTAACGTCACGAGAAGTTTTAAGCACATATTGCTCTACGTCCTCACCGCGCTGGCGCTACTGCTGGCGGGAGCGGTCGTGTCGTTACAATTGCCCCAAGTCCAGAACTTCGCGCTGCAGCAGGCACTGCACGCACTGGAGGGCCGCTTCGACGGCGACTTGACGGTGGGAGGCATACAGCTTCAGCCGGACGGTACGCTCGTGCTCACCGACGTCGTCCTCACCGATTCCCATCCTTACGAGGGGGCGTTTTTCGAGCCGGTAGACACCCTGGCCCGTATCGGCACGCTGGTGGCGCGGTTCAATCCCGCCGATCTCTTCGCCTTGCGCGACGGATCTCCCCTGGTATTGCAGAGGGCTGAAGTCGAGGATGCGGAACTCACCCTGATCTCCGAGAACAGAACCAGCGAGAAGGACAGGACCAATCTGATGCGCGTGTTCCACATCGTTCCGCACAATAACGCCCCGCAAGCCGGAGGAAATATCCTGGACATCCGCGAAGCCGTGGTCCGGAACTTCCATTTCCGTATGCTGAACACCGCTGCTCCGGCGATGGATCTTAAAACTTCCATGAACTGGGCAGACCTGGATATCGTGGCAAATGCACGCGCCAGAGATATACGGGTGCGGGACGGCATGGTGTACGTGACTGCCGACGAGGCTTCATTGACCGAAAAATGCGGCTACACACTCCGTCACGCAGACGCCCGGGTCGAAGCCGGAATGGGCCGCGTGCGCGTACGGGACGTTCATTTCCGCGATGACTGGTCGGATCTGGATATTCCGCTCTACGCGATGGATTTCTACAACAACCGTTCGTTCTGGACTTTCACGGATTCCGTGCGAATGAAAGCGGTCCTCGCTCCCGGACATCTGGATTTCAAGACCCTGGGCGCGTTCGTGTACCAGATGGACGGAATCGACATGGATCTGGATTTGCAGGGAGGAAGTTTTGAAGGGACGGCGATGGACTGGAAGTTGCGAGAGCTGGATTTCGAAGACCGAAGCGGCGTGAAGGCCATCTTGTCTGCCGACGTGAGCGGATTGAAAGACATAAAGAATGCCGATATCAAGCTGGATGTCAATCACCTGAAGGCTTCAGCCGCACAGCTGGAAAAGTTGTTCATGGAACTGCCGCTGGAGAGCACTCCGCGCCTCGCCGGAATCGCCGGGGATAAGCCTGTCACTTTCCGCGGCCGCATTGAAGGGCAGCCGGACGACCTCACGCTGAGCGGCAAGTTCTCATCTCCGATGGGCTCCCTGTCCACCTCGGGCCTGAAGGTACGAGGATTGACCGGGGAAAATGCCATCACCGTCAGGGGGCCGATCGCCTCCCGTGACCTGGATGTCAGCGCATTCCTGTCCGACAGCCCAGTGCACGAGTGCACCATGAACGCCGGCGCCGCCATCAAGATTGCCCAGGACAATAGTATCAGCGCACGGCTCGACTCGCTGAAGATCGACCGTCTGAACGTGCTAGACTACGATTATTCCGATATCGCAGCCGCCGGCAGTTTCGAGGACGGGGCGTTCAACGGTAAGGTCATCTGCTCGGATCCGAACCTTAATTTCATATTCCAGGGCATTGTCAATCTCTCGAAAGAGATGCCCAACGCCATCTACAAGTTCTATTTCAACCTCGGATACGCGGACCTGCAGGCCCTGAACCTGGATCAGCGCGGTACCTCGAAACTGGCGCTGGCCCTGAACGCCAATTACATGCGCATCGCGCGCGGAGACCTTATCGGCGAGGTGGAGGTGAAGAACATCAACGTGGAAAACGATGAGGGACGCCAGGACATCCAGGATATTTCCATAGTCTCCCACTCGAACAACTCGATACACCGTATCAATATGAGTTCGTCCTTCATGGATGCCAATTATGTCGGAAGCCGGCCCCTCGGCGACATGATTGCCGACCTGGAGAATCTGACTCTGAAACGCGAGCTGCCTTCGCTCTACCGAGATCCGTCGTACGAATGGAATGGCGAGAACTACCGTGTCAACGTGCAGTTCCACGACAGCCGCAGCCTGCTCAGGTTCATCATGCCGGGCTTGTACATCGCCGACGGCACTTCGCTGAATGCTGAGCTGGCCCGCAGCGGCAATCTGGTCGCCAGCGTAAAATCTCCCCGGCTGGCATTCAACGATAAGTACATAAAGGATCTCGAGCTTAAAGTGGGCAATAAGGACGGCCGCCTGACCGGTCGAGTGGAGGGCGGAGAACTGAGCGTCGGCGGGCTGGTCTGGAAGAATAACGCCCTCGAACTGCAGGCTATCAGCGATTCGCTTGCCCTTGGACTTCGCTTCGGCGATACGAGGCTCAGTGGCAATGAGCGGGGCGACCTGTCTCTGGGAGGACGCCTGGAGCGTGATGAGCATGGCGTCATTTCTATAAACGGTCGTCTCAAACCGTCTTACTTTATACACAATGACCAGTTGTGGAACCTCACCCCGGCCCAGTTCCAGCTTCATCCGGAAAAGATAGGAGTAAAGGATCTGGATATCTACGGCAGCGGACAGCATATCATGCTGGACGGAACCTACAACACAGCCGCCCCGGACACTCTCCGTGCCGATATCCGGGATTTTGACCTGGCAAAACTTGATGAGCTTCTGGGTACAGACCTGAATCTCAGCGGATTGGCCTCCGGCAACGCACGGCTGGTCTCCCCTCTCGGAACGGACCTGGATATCGCCATGGACCTTGTAGCGGAGGACTGCGCCGTAGGAGGACAGGACGCCGGGACGCTGCTTCTATCCAGTCTGTGGAACCACGACAGCAAGAGTCTGGACTTCTCTCTCAGGGATTCTCTCAAACGGTCGAACCAGCTCCATGCCTATGGCTCATTCAGTCCTTCTGACCGCGGCCTGCAGGCCAAGGTATTTCTCGACAGCCTGAATCTGGCTTATCTGACGCCCTTCATTTCGAATATAATGGAGGATATCAGCGGAAGCGCCAAGGGAGAGTTTTCTGTAGCAGGGACCTTGGACGAGCTGTCTGTCTACAGCCGGGAAGCCGCGTTCCGGGACTTCAATTTCCGTGTAGTACCCACCGGTGTGGCCTATACGCTCAACGGTCCATTCCACATGGATGATAGCGGGCTTTATTTCGATTCGATGGGTCTGGGCGATGGCCGGGGCGGCAGCGCGACCATAGACGGAGCATTGAATTTCGACCATCTGAAAGACTTCCGCATGAATGCGGCAATGGCCTTTAACCGGCTGCAGGTATTTGACAATATGCATGGCAGTTCGATGAGTTTCTACGGCGACCTCGCGGCTACCGGCCAGATGATAATAGAAGGCCCGATGGATGCCCTGCGCATCGATATCGACGCTGCTACCGCCGGAGACGGACGCTTCTACATACCCTTGGGAGGAGCATCTAACTCAGCCGGAACCAACCTGCTGACATTCACCGACCATACACCCGTGGTCGTGGATCCATACGAGGAAATGATCCAGAGTTTTCAGAAAGAGGAAGAAAAAACAAGCGGGGACCTGGTGCTGCACATGGATCTGGACGTAAACGATCTCACCGAATGTGTATTGGAGATCGACAAGAATAGCGGTAATGCCATGAGCGGGCGGGGCGCCGGCACGCTGACCCTCGACCTTATTCCCTCGCAGAACATTTTCAACATCGGCGGTGACTACACTCTCAGCAGCGGGAATTATCATTTCGCGGCGCTGGGTATCACCACCAAGGATTTCGATATCCAGAGTGGCAGCAGCATCAAGTTCGAGGGAGACATAATGTCCAGCGTACTGGATATCGATGCCCTCTACACCACCAAGACATCGCTCTCCACCCTGATAGCCGATACGACCTCCGTATCCACACGGCGCGTCGTAGAGTGCGGAATACATATTTTCGACCGCTTGAGCAACCCGCAACTGTCCTTCTCCATCAATGTCCCCGACCTGGATCCCTCTACCAAATCGATGGTCGAGAGTGCCCTTAACACCGAGGACAAGATCCAGAAGCAGTTCCTATCGCTGCTGGTAGCAAACAGCTTCATCCCCGACGAACAGTCCGGAATCGTAAACAACACCAGCCTGCTGTATTCGAACGTGGCCAGTATAATGGCCGGCCAGCTGAACAATATCCTGCAGCAGCTCGACATACCGCTTGACCTCGGTCTGACCTACCAGCCGACAGAAAGCGGCGCGGACATCTTCGACGTGGCCGTATCCACGCAACTGTTCAACAACAGAGTAGTGATTAACGGGGCAATAGGTAACCGCCAGTACACCGGGACGACCGGCGACGAAGTGGTCGGCGACCTGGATATAGAGGTCAAATTGAACCGCAGCGGCAGCTTCCGCGGCACACTCTTCTCCCACTCCGTAGACCAGTATACCAACTTCCTGGACAACAGCCAGCGCAACGGCGTCGGTCTGGCATACCAGAAAGAATTCAACACCTTCGGAGAGTTCTTCCGCAGCCTGTGGCGCCGCCGCAGGGACGAGACTCCCGCCGAAGAGAAAAAGACTATTATTACCGTGCAATGATGAACTACGGCTGCCTGTACCTGATTCCCACTCCCCTGGGCGATTATCCGCCGCAGGAAGTTCTCACGCCGTCTGTGCTGGAGACCGTCTGCCGGCTGGACACCTTCATCGTCGAAGAGCTGCGTTCCGCCCGCAGGTTCCTATCTGCAGCCGGACTTAAAGGACATATCCAGGATCTCAGATTGGCCGAGCTCAACGAGCACAGCACCCGGGATGAGGTGGAGGCACTGCTCCCCCTGTTTGAGGGGCATGACGTAGGCCTGATATCAGAAGCGGGACTGCCGGCCGTGGCCGACCCTGGAGCGCTCGCCGTGGAACTCTGCCATCGTCATGGTATCAAGGTGTGTCCTCTGGTAGGCCCCTCATCGCTGATGCTCGCCCTGATGGGCTCCGGCCTGAACGGACAGAGTTTCGCCTTCTGCGGATATCTGCCTGCCAAGACCGATCAGCGCCGCAACGCCATCCGGGGCATCGAAAAGACATCCCGGGCGATGAACCAGACCCAGATTTTCATCGAGACCCCGTATCGCAGCGACGCCATGCTCGCCGACCTGGCGCAGACGCTCTCCCCTTCCACGCGTATCTGTATCGCGGCTGAACTCACCCTTCCCGGCCAGACCATCTTCACGATGAGCGGCGCCGACTGGAAAAAACATATCGCCGATGGCTTTCAGATCGGCAAACGACCTTGCGTATTTTTAATCCTTTCACAGTAATGGACAAGAAACTGCTTTTACTCGCCGCAGCGGCGGCAATCCCCGCTACCGGCATTGCCAAAGAGAAACTGCCTAACATCGTGCTGATCAACCTCGACGATGTGGGTTACGGTGATTTCTCCTGCTACGGAGCCTATGGCTACACCACTCCGAACATTGACAAGATGGCTGCCGAGGGTGTAACTTTCACACATTTCCTGGCCTGCCAGCCCGTCAGCGGTGCATCCCGTGCCGGCCTTCTGACCGGATGCTATCCTAACCGTATCGGTTTCGCCGGAGCCCCCGGTCCCGGCAGCCGCACCGGAATCCACCAGGAAGAGATGACGATCGGCGAGGTGCTGAAACAGAAGAACTATGCCACGGCCGTTTACGGCAAATGGCATCTGGGCTGCTTCGAGCAGTTCCTGCCGCTCCAGAACGGCTTCGACGAGTACTTCGGCCTGCCGTATTCGAACGATATGTGGCCCTTCCATCCCCAGCAGGGCACGGTGTACAACTTCCCCGACCTGCCTACATATGAGGGCAATGAGATCATCGGTTATAACCTGGACCAGAACCGGATGACGACCGACTACACCGAGCGGGCCATCAACTTCATCCGCAAGCACCGCAAGGAGCCTTTCTTCGTGTATGTGGCACACAACATGGCGCACGTACCTCTCGCTGTATCAGACAAGTTCCGCGGCAAGAGTGAGCAGGGTCTCTACGGTGACGTCATGATGGAGATCGACTGGAGCGTCGGCCAGATTATCGGCGCTCTGCGAGAGATGGGTCTGGAAAAGAACACCCTGGTCGTATTGACCACCGATAACGGTCCCTGGCTGAATTATGGCAATCACGCCGGTTCCACGGCAGGTCTTCGTCAGGGTAAGGGCGTCACTTTCGATGGCGGTAACCGAGTCCCCTGCATAATGTACTGGAAAGGCGTCATCGAACCTGGCAGAACCTGTAATGCGCTGGCATCCAATATTGACCTTCTCCCCACCTTCGCCGAAATCGCCGGTGCACCCCTGCCCAAGCGCAAGATTGACGGCGTAAGCCTGACTCCCCTGATCAAGGGAGAGCAGGGCGCCAGACCGAGGGATTACTTCGTGTATTATTATAATCAGAACGATCTGGAGGCCGTCACTGACGGTATGTACAAACTAGTCCTTCCCCACCGCTACCGCGATTACACCGCATTCCCTCCGGGCAATGACGGCCAGCCCGGCAAGCTTGTGACCTCCGAAGTCAAAGAGCCTGAGCTCTACGACCTGAGGCGCGACCCGGGTGAGAGATATAATGTCATAAGCGAATTCCCTGAGAAACTGGCAGAACTGCAAGCTGTGGCAGAGGCCTACAGGCAGGATCTCGGTGACAATCTTCACAAGGTGAAGGGTTCCGGCCGCCGCGAGCCCGGACGTATCCAGAAATAGTGCGATGGCTGTCATAGAACTTTTAGGAATGGAGTTCCGCGCCCGTCACGGGTGCCTGGATTGGGAGAAGATCACGGATCAGAGTTTCGTGGTGGATTTCAGCGCCCGGTATGACACCCGCGCGGCCGAGCGGAGCGATGCCCTGGAAGATACCCTGGACTACTCGGCTGTGTACGCTGTTATCGCAGCGCAGATGGCTGTGCCGTCCAATCTGCTGGAGCACCTGTGCGGCCGTATCGAGCGGGCCATTGCCACCCAATTCCCTTTCCTGGAAGAATTCAGCATATCAGTATCCAAGCTCTCCCCCGCCGTGGGAGGGCCCGCCAAGTGTGCGCGGGTAAGTGTGGAACATAAGGCCGGGAAATGAAGATAGCTTTCATTACGCTGGGCTGTAAGCTCAATTACGCAGAAACCTCTACCTACGAGCGCGGCTTTATCAAGGCCGGGCTGGAGGTTGTACCATGGCGTGAGAAGGCTGATATTTATCTGGTCAATACTTGCTCCGTGACGGCGGTTTCTGACGCGAAGTCCCGCAGCGAAATCCGCAAACTGCACCGTATCAATCCGGCGGCCGTCATAGTCGTGACCGGCTGCAGCGCCCAGCTGCGGCGCCCCGAGATCGAGGGCATAGAGGGCGTAGTGCGCGTATTCGGCGCCACCGAAAAGTCCCTCGTCGTCCCCGAAACCCTCGCGCTGGCCTCCCTGCCCTGCAGGCACCTGCCAGACGGCGGCAAAGGAGTGTTTGCGGCATACAGCAGCGGCGAGCGGACGCGGTCCTTCCTGAAAGTGCAGGACGGCTGCGACAACTTCTGCGCCTATTGCACCGTACCCTATGCCCGCGGCCACAGCCGCAACATCCCGATAAGCGAAGCGGTCGCCCTGGCCCGGGAGATTGCGGACAAAGGGATCAAGGAGATAGTGCTCACCGGTGTCAATACCGGGGATTTCGGGCGTAGCACCGGCGAGAGTTTTCTGGACCTGCTAAAGGCACTGAACGATGTTGAAGGAATCGAACGCTACCGAATCTCATCCATTGAACCGAATCTGATCAGCGAAGAAATCATTGACTGGATAGCCACAGGAACCAAATTCCTGCCTCATTTCCACATCCCACTGCAGACTGGCTGTGACCGACTGCTTTCGACAATGGGAAGGCGCTACGACACCGCATTCTTCGAGCGGAAGATCGATTACATCCGCCGCGCGATGGAAGCTCCCGGGCGCCTTAAGGTATTCTTTGGAATAGACACGATGGTCGGGCTTCCCGGCGAGAGCGAAGAAATGTTCGCCGAGACCTGTGCCTTCATCGAAAAGATACACCCGGCCTTCATCCACGTATTTCCCTACTCCCGCCGTCCGGGTACACCCGCCGCTCAAATGCCGGGCCAGGTAAGCGAGGAGACCAAACACGAAAGGGTAAAGAGGCTGGAGGAACTGTGCTCACGGCTTCATGAAGGATTTATCGCGGATAACCGCGGACTGCGCGCCCGCGTGCTATTCGAGTCCCGAGAGAAAGACGGCACCATGTCCGGATACACGGAGAATTATATAAGAATAACACGTCCCTGGGACCCCGAAAAGGCCGGGACTATAGTGGAGGAAACGATTTGAAAACCAAACTGACATTTCTGGGAAGCGGCACGTCACAGGGAGTGCCGATGATAGGTTGCGACTGTCCTGTATGTAAATCGGCGGATCCCCGGGATAAGCGCCTGAGGGCTTCGGCCCTGGTAGAGTACGGCGATCTCACCATACTCGTGGATGCGGGTCCGGATTTCCGTTACCAGATGCTTCGCGCCGGAGTAAGGCACCTGGATGCCATCCTGCTCACACACAATCATAAAGACCACGTGGGCGGCCTGGATGACGTACGCGCCTTTAACCTCCTGGAACATAAGCCCGTAAACATATATTGCGAGCAATATGTCGAAGATGCCCTGCGCCGCGAGTATCCCTACGTATTTACGGAGGTCCGCTACCCCGGCGCGCCCGAATGGCACACGCACGTAATCGACGCCAATCCATTCCTGGTCCATTCGAACGAAAGCGATGACGACCTGAGCTGGGAAATGGGCGTAGGTTATCACCGTGCCAAATCCAACGCTCCGGAGACCCGCGGGCCAGTGGAAGTCATCCCTATTCAGGGATGGCACCATGAAAACAAAGACCTCTCCGTCTTCGGTTACCGCTTCGGTAAAATAGCATATCTGACCGACATGCGCCTGCTTGAAGACGAACAGTTGCAAAAATTGCAAGGGTTGGACGCCGTCACGCTAAACTGCGTGAAGATACAGGCCCACTACTCCCACTTTTCACTGCAAATGTGCCTGGACCTCTTCGAAAAGATTGGTGCGAAGAAATCCTATATCACGCATATCTCGCATCTGCTGCCTCCTCACGCCGATTTCGACGCCATGCTCCCGGAGGGCGTTCATCCCGCGTACGACGGGCTGGTATTGGAGTCTGATTAGCTACGGACAGGGGGAATCAATCCCTCATCTACCATCTTGCGGATCTCCTCGACGGCCTCCTCACGCACGAATCCGCGCGAGGGATCATTTAGGACCGCATTCATTTGCTCGATATTAAAGCCCTCGCGGGGCAGAGCCTCGAGGATTAGTTGCCTCAGCGAAGGGCCCTTCTCCCGCCTGGCGGCTATACACACATCGCAGTGCCCGCAATCCTCGGATGATTCCTGTCCGAAATACTCCAGCAGAGCCCTCTGGCGGCACTTATCTTCCCCGGAAGCATATGAAAGCATCGCGCCGCATCTGAAGTGATAACGGGCCCTCAACTCATTATAAAGGGACTTCTGGAGATTAACATTACCGGGACGGAGACGGTCATGATGAAGTATAATCACATCCGAGCGGTCGCAAGGAACATAGCGGATTACGTGTTCCACGGATAGTTTGTACAGCAATTCACGCAGCTGCGGTACCCCCACGCCACATCGAGCCGCCAGATAATCCTCGTCCACTCCCTGCAGGTATGAGAATATGCCCGGATAACTGCGCATCAATGCCTCCAGGACCACCGGCATGCGCGCATCAGGCAGTTCCACCTCGTACAGGGTATTTCTGTCTACTACGATCTTAACGCGCGTGCGTATGTCCACGTCGTCCGCATAGGTGATATGGTCCGTCTTCTCCAGGTACGACAGAGCGTAGTGTACGGAAGACCGGTTCAGCCGGAAATGCGCACAAAACTCATTCAGGTCGAACTTGATCTGCCGACCCTGCCCCATATCGTAGGGCACCTGGTAAAAGATATGCAGCTTCTGATAGATATCGGCAATAAACTCTTCCGAAGGGAAGGACGCCTCTTCCAGGCGCTTCAGGCGCAGGTCATCGGACTGATTGTACAATAGCACGGCCCACGAACGCAGTCCGTCCCGGCCGGCACGTCCCGCCTCCTGAAAATAAGCCTCCGGGCTGTCCGGCACGTCCATGTGCACCACGAATCGCACGTCCGGCTTGTCAATGCCCATACCGAACGCATTGGTGCAGACCATCACCCTTATTGCCCCTTTTCTCCACTGCTCCTGTCGGCGGGAGCGCTCCGTCGCACCAAGGCCGGCGTGATAGTAGGACGCGACGACTCCCTGTGCACCGAGGGCGGCGGCGACATCCTCACAGCCGCTGCGTCTGCGCACATACACGATTCCACTGCCATCCAAGGCCTTGCATATATCTGCCAATTGCCCCAGCTTATTCTCGGTACGGCGGACGATGTACGACAGGTTTGGGCGTTCGAAACCGGCACGAAGCAGTTTTCCGTCCTGAAAACGGAGCTTTTCCATGATGTCAGCGCAGACCTCCGGCGTCGCGGTGGCGGTCAGGGCAATGACGCTTGCCCCGATACGGTCGCGCAGTTCCCCAATCCTCAGGTAGTCCGGCCGGAAATCGTAACCCCATTGCGAGATGCAGTGCGCCTCGTCCACGACAATGAAATTGACCGGAAGTATGTCAATATAGGAGCGGAACAGGTCGGTGGACAGGCGCTCGGGAGAGACATACAGGAACTTGAAGTCTCCGTACGCGGCATTGTTCAGGGCCAGGTCGACTTCCCGGCGCGACATGCCGGCACAGATGCACAGGGCCTTGATTCCCCTGCGCTCCAGATTTTCCACCTGGTCCTTCATCAGGGCAATGAGGGGAGAAATGACCAACGCCAGACCGTCCCGCATCAGCGCGGGCACCTGGAAGCAGACGGATTTGCCGCCGCCGGTGGGCAGCAGCGCAAGGGTATCCCGTCCTTCCAAAGCCGCAGAAATGATATCCTCCTGCAGCGGACGGAAGGCGTCGTAGCCCCAATACTTCTTTAAAACTTCCAGCGCCGTCATAACAGATACAAAAATACAAAATACTTGATGCAGTCCGAAAAAAATCGTACATTTGTCCAATTCCTCCGAATGAGCCGGAGGTTAGTGGATTTATTACTTTTAATATTATAAGATTATGCCTAATTTCAAGCTTTCCAAGTATGGCATCAATAACGTGAGTGAGGTGGTTTACAACCCTACTTACGAGGTGTTATTCAACGAAGAGACCAAGCCCGGTCTTACCGGTTACGAAGTAGCCCAGGAGACGGAGCTCGGCGCCCTGAACGTCATGACCGGAGTATTTACCGGCCGCTCCCCTAAGGACAAATACATTGTCATGGACAAAAACTCCCGCGATACCGTGTGGTGGAATACTCCCGAGTATCCGAACGATAACCACGAGATGTCCGAGAAAGTATGGGAAGAGGTGAAGAAACTCGCCCTGCAGGAACTCAGCGGCAAGCGTCTTTTCGTAGTGGACGGATTCTGCGGAACCAATGAAGATACCCGCATGAAGGTCCGCTTCATCATGGAGGTCGCGTGGCAGGCCCACTTCGTGACGAACATGTTCATCCGTCCGAAGAACCAGGCCGAGTTCGATCAGGAGCCTGATTTCGTGGTTTACTGCGCATCTAAGGCCAAGGTCGAGAACTTCAAGGAGCTGGGACTCCGCAGCGATACCTGCGTGGCCTTCAACGTCACCAGCAAGGAGCAGGTTATCCTGAACACCTGGTACGGCGGCGAGATGAAGAAGGGTATGTTCTCTATGATGAACTACTATCTTCCTCTGAAGGGCATCGCTTCCATGCATTGCTCTGCTAATACCGACATGAACGGTGAGAATACCGCTATTTTCTTCGGTCTGTCCGGGACCGGCAAGACCACCCTTTCCACCGACCCTAAACGCCGCCTCATCGGTGATGACGAGCACGGCTGGGACGACCACGGAGTATTCAACTTCGAGGGTGGCTGCTACGCCAAGGTTATCAAACTGGATAAAGAATCTGAGCCCGATATCTATAACGCTATCCGCCGCGACGCCCTCCTGGAGAACGTGACCGTGGATAAGGACGGTGTTATCGACTTCGATGACAAGAGCGTGACCGAGAATACCCGCGTCAGCTATCCTATCTATCACATTAAGAATATCGTCAGGCCTCTGAGCGCCGGCCCCGCAGCAAAGCAGGTTATCTTCCTGTCTGCAGATGCATTCGGCGTCCTGCCTCCCGTCAGCATCTTGACTCCCGAGCAGACCAAGTACTACTTCCTGTCCGGCTTCACCGCCAAGCTCGCAGGAACCGAGCGTGGTATCACCGAGCCCACCCCGACCTTCTCCGCCTGCTTCGGCCAGGCTTTCCTGGAGTTGCATCCGACCAAGTATGCCGAGGAACTCGTGAAGAGGATGGAAAAGAGCGGTGCCAAGGCTTACCTGGTGAACACCGGATGGAACGGTACCGGCAAGCGTATCAGCATCCGTGACACCCGCGGTATCATCGACGCCATT
>JAFSTI010000001.1 GCA_017450585.1 Bacteroidales bacterium | reverse complement strand
TGCATTGGAGTGTCTCTCAAGAAAAATACTGCGGTGGTTTTAGCAGTGTGGACCCACCTCTATCCATTCCGAACAGAGAAGTTAAACGCACTAACGCCGATGGTACTGACCGACCAGTTGGGAGAGTAGGTAGCCGCCGTTTTTCGAAGTCCCTGACATCTTGCGATGCCAGGGACTTTTTTTTTGCTTTCAATGAAGATTGTAAATTAAAAGACTAGAATCTGTCTTTGATGTTGTAGCTGTTGCGCTCGGAGCCGGAACGGGCTATCATCTCTCCGATAAATCCGGCGAGGAACAGTATCACACCCAAAATCACCGCTACCAGCGACAGATAGAACAACGGCTGGTCGGTGACGGCACGGTAACGTATTCCCTGTGCCTGGTGCATCAGTTTCGCTATGATGATCCAGACTGTCATCACGAATCCGACCAGGAACATGAAGATGCCTGAATAGCCGAAGAAGTGCATGGGCTTTTTCCCGAAAGTGGAGAGGAACCACAGACTCAGAAGGTCGAGGAATCCGTTTACGAAGCGGTCCATCCCGAACTTGCTCTTTCCGAATTTCCTCTTCTGGTGATGGACCGGAATCTCTCCGATTTTGCCGAATCCGGCATTCTTTGCAAGATACGGGATGTATCTGTGCATCTCCCCGTAGACCTCTATATTCTTCACGACCTCGCTGCGGTAAGCCTTCAGCCCGCAATTCATGTCATGCAGCTTGATGCCGGTTATGCGACGGGCTGTCGCATTGTACAACTTGCTGGGGAGGTTCTTAGTCAGGACATTGTCCTTGCGGTGCTGTTTCCATCCCGAGATCACATCGTAACCTTCTTCCTTTATCTTCCTGTAGAGAGCCGGGATCTCGTCCGGACTGTCCTGAAGATCTGCATCCATGGTTATCACGACATCTCCTGCTGCACTTGCGAAACCGCAGTAAAGGGCGGCGGATTTGCCGTAGTTCCTCCGGAAACTGATTCCGTGTATGTGTGAATCTTCTGCAGACAGGCTCTTCACGACATCCCAGGAGCCGTCGTTGCTGCCGTCGTCTACCATCAGCACTTCGTAGGAATATCCGTTCTCCGCCATGACTCTTGCAATCCAGGAGGAGAGCTCCGGAAGCGATTCCGCTTCGTTGAAAAGGGGTATGATTACAGAAATGTCCATTACCTATTATCGTTTGCAAAAGGATCGTCGCTCCCGCAGATCTTGCCGGCCGCCACCGCGGAGATGATTATTCCGACAAGGGAGCACCAGATAAAGTTGACAAAGAAACTGGTCGTCGGCATGGAAGACTCCATGTTCAACAACCTGTCCATTTCTTCGGAAGTGAGCAGGCTGGAATAAACCTGTGCGATTGAATCAAATACTCCGGAAAAGAAACCGGGATCCAGTACACTGACATAAAGCAGGTAGAAGCCGGCATACACCAGGGATGAGCAGAGCGACACTACCATCCCGAAGCGGAATGTGCCGGAACGGTCGTAGTCGTGTCCGGCGGCAAATGCGCGCAGAAAACGGAACATCAGCCAGATGCAGAGGGAGAATTTCGCAGCCCACAGGACGATGCCGAGAAGACTCATGAGAAAACCTCCGTTTTCAATCTTTCCAAGAAAAGCATTGAGCAGAAAATAAAAGATTGCTGCTGCAGCCAGAATGAGACCGTATTTTCCGGCTTCATTGATGAATTTGTTCTTGTCTTCAGGCATAATGCACAAAGGTAGTAAATATTTTTCTTATCTTTGTAGGCTAAATATAAATGGCCGAATGATTAACATTACTTTCCCTGACGGCAGCGTCAAGCCTTTTGAAAATGGCATCACTGCCTACGAAATTGCTCAGAGCATCTCTCCCCGTCTTGCAGCAGAGGTTCTTGCCGCAAGCGTGAATGGTGAAATCTACGATCTGACGCGTCCCATAACCACGGACGCCGAGATAAAGCTGCATAAATGGGAAGACGAAGAAGCCAAGCATGTTTTCTGGCATTCTTCGTCCCACCTTATGGCAGAGGCCCTCGAAAGCCTCTATCCCGGAGTGAAATTCGGAATCGGTCCCGCCATCGAGAACGGTTTCTACTATGATGTGGACCTCGCCGGGGCCACCCTTACCGAAGCGGATCTCCCCAAGATCGAAAAGAAGATGCTGGAGCTCGCTCAAGGAAAGGAAGACTTCAAGCGCATCGAGGTCAGTAAGGCCGATGCAATGAAGCATTTCGAGGAGAAAGGCGACCAGTACAAGTGCGAACTGATCAGCGAGCTCGAAGACGGGACCATCACCTACTATACCAACGGCTCGTTCACCGATCTCTGCCGCGGACCTCACCTTCGCAATACCGAAGTTATCAAGGCTGTCAAACTCACCGCCATCGCAGGTGCCTATTGGCGCGGCGACGAACATCGCCAGCAGCTGACCCGCATCTACGGTATAACCTTCCCCAAGAAGAGCATGCTCGACGAGTACCTCGTCCTTCTCGAAGAGGCGAAGAAGCGCGACCACCGCAAACTCGGCAAGGAGATGGGGCTTTTCACTTTCTCCAGCCGCGTCGGTATGGGACTGCCTCTTTGGCTCCCCAAAGGTGCCGTGCTGCGTTATCAGCTCGAGACTTTCCTCCGGGCAAAACTCCAGGAATACGGCTATCTGCAGGTAGTTACTCCCCACATCGGAAGCAAGCAGCTCTATGTGACCTCCGGCCACTGGGCCAAATACGGAAAGGATTCCTTCCAGCCCATCAAGACTCCCCAGGAAGGTGAGGAATACATGCTCAAACCCATGAACTGCCCTCACCACTGCGAGATATATGCATCTTCTCCTCACTCATACAAGGAACTCCCCATCCGCCTCGCGGAATTCGGCACGGTTTACAGATATGAGCAGAGCGGCGAGCTGCACGGCCTTACCCGCGTGCGCAGCTTCACCCAGGACGACGCTCACATGTACGTGCGTCCCGACCAGCTCAAGGACGAGTTCAAGAAGGTGATCGACCTGATCCAGTATGTATTCAAGGTGTTCAAGTTCGACAAGTTCAAGGCTCAGATCTCGCTGCGCGACAAGGTCAACCGCGAAAAATATATCGGCAGCGAAGAGAATTGGGAGAGGGCCGAGAGGGCTATCATCGAATCTTGCGAAGAAAAGGGTCTTCCCGCAAAGGTCGAATACGGCGAAGCCGCGTTCTACGGGCCCAAGCTCGATTTCATGGTGAAGGACGCCCTCGGCCGTGAATGGCAGCTGGGAACTATCCAGGTGGATTATAACCTGCCCGAGCGCTTTGAACTCGAGTATATCGATGCGGACGGCACCAAGAAGCGCCCCATCATGATTCACCGTGCTCCTTTCGGAAGCATCGAGCGTTTCACCGCCGTTCTGCTTGAACATACAGCCGGGCATCTGCCCGTCTGGCTCGCTCCCGAGCAGGTTAAAGTACTGCCAATCAGTGAGAAATTTGAAAATTATGCAAAAAAAGTTTGCGAATTGCTAAATAATTCCGAAATTCGCGCTTCAATAGACTCCCGCAACGAGACACTCGGCAAGAGGATCAGGGACATAGCCCAGTTCAGAGTGCCTTTGCTTGTGGTTGTCGGTGAAAAGGAAGAAGCCGACGGCACCGTCTCTGTTCGCAGGGAAGGGGTGAACGTGGGCAGTATGAGTGCGGAAGATTTTGTTAAATATGTTAAGTCAGCTGTTGCTGAAGAGTTATCCTAGATGCCAGGACCTTACAGACCGAAACCTTCAGGTTTCAAGAAGACCCGCAAGCCCGATCCGCGTTTCCAGCAGAAGCGCGACGAGAACGAGTCACCGATAAACGAGCAGATTACCGCTCCTCAGGTGCGCCTTGTCGGAGATAATATCCCCGAGCAGGGTGTCTACCCTCTTGCAAAGGCACTGGCCATGGCGGACGAGATGGAACTCGATCTCGTCCTGATCAGCGACAAGGCGGATCCGCCCGTGTGCAAGATACTCGACTACCAGAAGTATCTCTACCAGCAGCGGAAGAAAGCCAAGGAGATGAAATCCAATTCCGCAAAGGTGGTGCTGAAGGAGATAAGGTTCGGTCCCAATACCGATGAGCACGATTTCCAGTTCAAACTGAAACATGCTCAGGAGTTCCTCCAGGAGGGCTCCAAGGTGAAGGCCACCATCTTCTTCCGCGGCCGCTCCATCATGTTCAAGGACCAGGGAGAGAAGCAGCTCCTGCGTTTCGCCGTTGAACTTGAAGAATTCGGCAGGGCCGAAAACATGCCTACGCTGGAGGGAAAGAGGATGCACATCATCATCGCTCCGGTCAAGAAGAAATAGTCCGCAGTGTTTGCGGTAGTATATAATTATTAATAAAAACAAAAGAACAATGGCAAAGCTTAAAACCAATTCCGGTGCCAAAAAGCGTTTCACGCTTACCGGGTCGGGAAAAATCAAGAGGAAACACGCTTACCACAGCCACATCCTCACCAAGAAGACCAAGAAACAGAAAAGGAATCTTGATCA
>JAFSTI010000104.1 GCA_017450585.1 Bacteroidales bacterium | reverse complement strand
CCTTGGTGAGCCGTTACCTCTCCAACTAGCTACTGTCACGCGAGCCCATCCGTATCCGCCGCAGCTTTCAAACAGAGGTCATGTGGCCTCCGCTGTTATGGGGTATTAGGCGGCGTTTCCACCGGTTATCCCCCTGATACGGGCAAGTTGCTCACGCGTTACGCACCCTTCCGCCGGTCGCCGCCAGGCGTTGTATTGCTACTCTGCCCGCGATGCCCCTCGACTTGCATGTGTTAAGCCTGCCGCTAGCGTTCATCCTGAGCAAGGAACAAACTCTTCTTTGTATATTCTCTATATTACCAGAGCTTGACTAACTGACACGCTATTCTTAAATAAAAGAATCGACGCTCTCGATCTACTTGTTCTCGGTACTTGCTTGTACTTATCTCTCAATATTGTCAAAGAATGCCCTCATTTCGTAAGGGGCTGCAAAGATAACCACATTTTTCTTTCCCACAAACTTTTTCCCGAATTTTTTTAGCATCTTTGGGTGTTAAATGTGGCTGTATGAAAAAACGGAGACTTTTTTCCCTCATAATGGCACTGACCGTCACACTTTTCGCGACGGCTGCCGAGAAGCAAGACATTAACTTGATCCCCTATCCTCAGGAACTAATCCTGACCGGCGGGACCTTCCGGGCATCCGGCGCACCCGTCAACTGCGATTCCTCCCTGGGCGAAGATGCGGTGAAGGCTGTCAAACGCTTCGCCAGTTCACTATCCTTCGACTGCGTCAAGCCGAGCTCCTTCGCGACCCCCTACGGACTCGCGGCCACCGCGGCTAAAGGTGCGGTAAAAGGATTCGCGTTCATAAAGGATAGCTCCCTGAAAGAGGGCGCATACGGGATAGATATAACCCGCCGTGCCGTCGTCGTAAGAGCATCCGGTTTCAACGGCATCCTATACGCCATCCAGACTATCAATCAGCTCCTTCCGAAAGAAATATATAAGAAGGTAGAAGCCCCGAAAGCCGACTGGACCATCCCCTGCATGAGCATAAAGGATGAACCCCGTTTCGCCTGGAGAGGCATCTTGCTGGACAGCGGCCGGCATTTCTGGAGCATTGAGGAGGTAAAGAAGATCCTCGATGCTATGGAAATCTACAAAATGAACCGTTTCCACTGGCATCTGACCGAAGATCAGGGCTGGCGCATCGAAATAAAGAAATACCCCCGTTTGACCGAAGTGGGCGCATACCGCCGCGGCACGATGATAGGCCGAGATTTCAAATCCTGCGACAATATCCGCTACGGCGGCTACTATACTCAAGATCAGCTCCGGGAGGTGGTCGCCTATGCCGCGGAGCGCGGAATCACCATTGTCCCTGAAATAGACATCCCCGGCCACATGCTGGCCGCACTCGCCGCATATCCTGAGATCGGCTGCACCGGCGGGCCCTATGAAGTCTGGACGAGGTGGGGCGTCTCCCCGCAGGTCATCTGCCCCGGCAAGGAAGTCACCTTCGAATTCCTTGAGAACGTCTTCACCGAACTGACTGAAATCTTCCCCGGGGAATACATCCATATCGGCGGAGATGAATGCCCGAAAACCGAATGGGAGCAGAGCGCCGAGTGCCAGGCGAAGATAGCCGAACTCGGGCTCGTGACCGATGAAAAAGCCACCGCAGAGCAGCGCCTGCAGAACTACGTGACCAAGAGGATCCAGGACTTCCTCGCCACCAAAGGCCGCAAAGTCATCGGCTGGGACGAGATACTGGAAGGCGACCTGGCCCCAGGCGCGACCGTAATGTCCTGGCGCGGGACGAAGGGCGGCATTGAGGCCGCGGGCAAGGGCTTCGACGTCATTATGACCCCTAACGAGTTTTGCTATTACAATTACGCGCAGAGCGAGGACCTGGACAACGAGCCGCTGGCGCAGAACCGCAGCCCGAAGAGCTCCATAACCCTTGAAAAGGCCTACGGCTACGACCCGCTGGACGGAATTCCGGACGGGGCGCAGGATCGCGTTCTGGGTGTGCAGGCCAATATGTGGACGGAGTACATCGCGGAGCCTGAGCACCTTGAATATATGTTCTTCCCGCGCCTGCTGGCGATGAGTGAAGTGCAATGGTGCCGGCCTTCAGTGAAGGACTACGACCGGTTCAAGGCCTCCGCGCTCGGCCGCCATATCGAGATACTGGACTTTCTGGGTTACAATCACAAATAGCGGCCGATGAACCTCAAATCCCTGATCAAAGACACCGCCCTGTACGGGCTCAGCAGCATCGTCGGGCGTTTCCTGAACTACCTGCTCGTACCGCTGTACACGTACAAGATTGCCGCTGCCAGCGGAGGCTACGGTATTGTCACGAACCTGTACGCCTACACGGCGTTGTTTTTGGCAATATTGACCTTCGGCATGGAGACGACCTTCTTCCGCTTCGCGGGCAAGGAGGGCGAAGACGCGCGGATGGTGTACAGCAATGCGCTGCGCATTGTCGGCGGTGTGGCGCTGGCGTTCGTGGCTCTGGCCTTCGCGCTGCTCTCCCCGATCGCCGGGGCAATGGGCTATGCCGCGCATCCGGAGTACATCGGCTGTTTCGTGCTGATTACGGCAATGGACGCGTTCCAGGCCATCATGTTCAGCCGCCTGCGGCAGCAGCACCGGCCGTGGCGCTTCGTCGCCCTGAAGATGACCTTCATCTTCCTGAGCATTGCCCTGAACCTCTTCATCTTCCTGGTGATGGACCGCATACCCGCGCTGCAGGATATCTACCACCGTTTCAATGACGGCGTCGGGCTGATTTTCTTCGCCAACCTGCTCTGCACCACGGTCGTGATGCTATTGTTCATCCCCGAAATGCGTGGCATTACCTACGGCTTCGACCGTGCGCTCGCGCGGCGGATGCTCGCCTACTCCTGGCCACTGCTGCTGCTCAGCCTGGTGGGCGTGCTGAACCAGGTTGCCGACAAGATATTGTTCCCGTCGCTGATGCCGGGCGAGGAGGGGATGGTGCAACTGGGTATCTACGGCGCGTGCGTGAAAATTGCCATGATAATGAGCCTCCTTACCCAGGCGTTCCGATATGCGTACGAGCCGATTGTCTTCGGCGGAAAGGACAAGGAAAGCCCCGCCACGCTCGCGGACGGGATGAAATACTTCGTCATCTTCACGGCCCTGGCATTCCTGGCGGTGATGTTCTACATGCCGCTGATCCGGCACTTCGTGGCCCCGGGATACTGGGAAGGCCTGGGCGTCATCCCCATTGTCATGGCCGCCGAGATATTCATGGGCATCTACTTCAACCTATCGTTCTGGTACAAACTCTCCGACCAGACCTGGTGGGGGGCGGTGATCAGCGGGACCGGTGCGGCGGTGATGATTACGGTCAATGTGCTGCTGGTGCCGAAGATCGGCTATTGGGCCTGCGCCTGGGGCGGTTTCTGCGGCTATGGCGTATCGATGCTCATGAGCTACTTCATCGGGCAGAAGAAGTACCCCATTGCCTATGATTTAAAAACAATAGGCCTGTTCGTGCTGGCGGCCGGGGCCCTGTACGTCCTGTCACTCGTGCCCGGTTGGCTCTGGTCTTCCATGCCGGTGGCCGTGTCGCTTGCCGTCAATACGCTGCTGCTCGGCGCATACGGATTGCTGATTTATAAGAATATTAAAACCCAAAGAATATGAAACGTTTAATTATGATTTCCCTGTGCTGCGCAGCCGGAGCCCTTCTGCTGGCAGGATGTGGCGGCGGCAAGGCCCGCAAGGCAGCGGCCGCTGAGGCGGAGAAAGCCATGGCAGACTCCCTGGCAGCGGTGCAGCAGGCGGAAAAAGAACAAAAAGCAATGGCTACACTTTCCACTCTTCCCGACGAGCCTATGTTCGACATCGTCACAAGCCTCGGCACTATTCGTGTCAAACTGTACTCAAAGACCCCCAAACATCGCGAGAATTTCGCTAAACTCGCTCTTTCCGGCTATTATGACGGGCTGCTTTTCCATCGCGTCATTCCCGGATTCATGATTCAGGGTGGGGACCCGTTCACCAAGGACCCTTCTATGGTGGACCGCTATGGCCAGGGCGGGCCTGATTATACCGTACCCGCCGAATTTGTCTCTGAGTATCATCACAAGAAAGGCGCCCTCGCGGCGGCCCGTCGCGGTGATGCCGCTAATCCCATGAAGGCATCCTCCGGTTCACAGTTCTATATCGTCCAGGACGAGAACGGCTGCCGCCACCTCGACGGACAGTACAGTATCTATGGTGAAACTGTCTCCGGCTTCGATGTAATCGATAAGATTGCCTCAGTGCCGACGGACTACAAGGGCCTTCCCGACTCTCCGGTAAAAATAATCGAAGTAAAATACGTTGAAGAATAAACTTTGGCACAGACCTTGCTTTAACCCCAAATGAATAGTTTTTTCATAGGTTAAATTTTAGGTTAGAATTGCGAAACGGCCCCCGATGTGAATCGAGGGCCGCTTTTATTTTATATTTTTGCGATATGAAAGCATATAAGTTTGTCGCGTTTACAGGGGTGCTGGTTCCCGCAATAGCAGCCGCCCAAGGCGCCCAACAGCAGGAAAAGCGCTTGAATATTATCCATATAATGTCTGATGACCACTCGTATCAGACCATCAGCGCGTACGATCATCCCATCTCCCGGATTGCAAGAACTCCCAATATCGACAGGATAGCCGACGAGGGGCTCAGGTTCGACAGAGCCTATGTCGAGAATTCGCTTTCCACCCCCTCACGGGCCTGCCTGATGACCGGCTTATACAGTCACCAGAACGGGCAGCGTAATCTCGGGCCGGGGATAGACTCCACTCTGACCTTCCTTCCTGAAATACTACGCGGGGCAGGTTACGAGACAGCCATGATAGGTAAGTGGCACATGCAGTGCGAACCTAAAGGTTTCGACTTTTTTTACGTGCTCAATGGACAGGGAGCATATTACAATACAGCTTTCAAAAGCCATAATAGTCACGGACAATATATCCAGGAGACCGGTTATGTGACAAATCAGATCACACAGCATACGCTGGAGTTCCTGGAGCAGCGTGATACGACCAAGCCCTTCTGCCTTTTCGTCCATCACAAGGCTCCGCACCGCAATTGGATGCCCGATCTGGATCACCTGGGACTATATGAAGATGAAGTGTTCCCTCTTCCCGAAACACTCTATGATGACTATTCTACCAGGGGAAGCGCTATAAGGCTCCAGAAGATCGATATCAGGGACCATATGGATCTGGACCGGGATCTAAAGGTGCGGGATACCGCAAAGGTGAAGAATTATTTCAAGATGAACCGTTCCCAGCTCCGGAAATGGGACGAATTCTATGCGCCGCGAAATGAAAAATTCCGCTCGATGGGCCTGGAAGGAGATGAGCTTTACGAGTGGAAGTACCAGAATTACATAAAAGAGTATGTCCGCTGTATAAAATCCGTGGACGAGTCGGTCGGTGAGATCTTGGATTATCTTGAAGCTAACGGCCTGATGGATAATACCGTAATAGTTTATACTTCAGATCAGGGCTTCTACATGGGAGAGCATGGCCTGTACGACAAGCGCTTTATGTATGAGGAGGCGTTCCGTACGCCTCTGATCTTGAGATATCCGGAAGGCGTCAGGCGCGGTATCTCCACCGATGTTATGGTCCAGAATCTGGATTTTGCTCCCACATATCTCGACATTGCCGGAATCGAAAAGCCGGATTATATGGAAGGATGCTCGTTCCTCCCGGTGGTGTTAAAGAACGGGAAGGAACCGTCGGGATGGAGGGACTACCTGTATTACCACTATTATGAGTACACCCCTCTTCTTCGTATTTCAAAGATGGATGGAGTCTTCGACAAACGCTTCAAACTCATCCATTTTTATGGAGAAGACGGTACATACGACGAATTCTACGACCTGAAAAAGGACCCCACCGAAACTCACAATGCTATCGACAGCCCCAGATACTCCCGCGACATCAAGCGGCTAAAAGCCCGCCTGAGCCGCTTCCGGGAGGACCTGAAAGTCGATGAATTCTAGGCTGTGAAGAGAAGTTAAGGCTTCTCTACGATTTCGTGCCAGTAAAAGTCTTTGTCGTCGAGGCTGAAGTGGAGCAGCACGTCACCGTGTTTGGTCACATAGTCGCTTTCGTCGATCAGCCACAGGGGCAGTGACCAGGCGCTGGCGGCCGCACCGTTGACTACAGGGATTACAGCCCAATACTTATCGTCTATATTCTTATCTGACGGGGCCTGAGCTGAAATCGTGCCGTCCAGATAACCGTATTGCTGCACGGAACCTCCGATGGTTATGATGAACTTATATGATGAATTGCGGGTTTCAAAAGAATCTCCGCCCCAGCGCATCTCGACATCCTCCGCTTTCCAGATTCCATCGGACACGTAGGTCAGGGTTGCGTTCAGGTGTGCGGCCCATGAACCTCCGGCGTTCTTATTGACAGAGAACAGGCGGAACTGGTTGTTCGTCACTTTTTGCACCAGAACGTCATTTGTCGTGGAATTCAGCCGGATCCTGTATACGCCGTCATCAGGTACGGTGAAAGCGGTGGAGTCGGCGTCTTTCTTGATGCTCTTGACCATGGTGCTATGCTTGTTGAGAGCCGTGCCTGCTACGGGACAGAAGTACCAATCCCGGTCACCGGTAGTCTCACCGGCCCAGAAATAAATGCCCTTCCCTCCGCTCAGCTGGGTGTAAATCTCATAATTATACTCTACACCGTCCTTGTCTTTATATGTCGAAGGGATGGTCCTGCCTAAGGGGAAATACCCGAACTTGCGTCCCGCTTCATCGGCTCCCTCTCCCGCGATATACATGGGGTCTCCCGTGGAGAACTGATCGGGTTCCGGAGTCATCTTGATGGAAATGGCTCTCGGCGACGAGGCCAGGTACTTGCCGCCGCCCTTGGTCCTGATTACCCACTTGACATCGACTTTCTTTACCTTCGTGCCATTTGCCGCGGCCAGGAAAATGTCCCTGAACGCATCCTTCGACAGGGTCTTCACGGAATCGGCCGGAGAAGATGCATAGTAAGCCGCGATAGGTTTGGAGAAATCTCCCTCCGCTCGGTCGAAGATGATATCGAAGGCGACAAATCCAAACCCGTCCCAGGATCCTCCATCCCATTCGAAACTGACGGGAGAGAATTCGTCCAGGTCTACCGTAATCCCGTCAGCGGGGGCGCTGGGTGTGGCGGCGACCAGAGTGCCGATATTCTCTTTCACGACGGGTTGCTGGTTATCCTCGCAGGAAATCACCAGCAAGGGAATACTCAGTATGGCTAATAATAATCTGCGCTGCATTTCTATCATTTTTTAGAATGTTTCGACACGAAGGTCGTACTGGGCCGGTTGTCTTACTATGAGTTTTTCCCTGACGGAGTAGGTCATCCCGGCCTTTACATAAGAGTATTCCAGTTCGAACTGAGGGGCCGGTGTCTTGCCTCCATAGAGGAAATAGTCGCCTTTCTCCTTGTACGTGCAGGATGTCACGGTGACTGCAGGTCCTCCGTCGACACCCGTAGCGGTCACGGTAAAACCGGAGTCATCCTTGCGGATGTCCAGATCAAGTCCTCCGTCAGTGCCGTTTCCCAGTCCGGGACGGCGCACGACATCGCGGGACTGCGTAAGCAGGCTAAGGGTACCGTTGAGGGGGAGGTCTACATTCTCATACACGTTCTCCACTCCGGTAGCTGCACCAGTGCTGTCATACTCGGTCTCCCGGCCATAGCGGTAGTACACTCCGCTATATCCGCTGATATACTTTATCACGACAATGGCGGTCTCTTTCTCGCTCATGATCGCACCGTAGGGGCTGACATATCCGGTACTGTCCTTGGGCGCAGGGATGGAAGTTCCCACTAGCCGGAAGGGCAGGGCGTAATATGCGGTCAGGCTCAGCGGATCATTGAAGAAATCATCCGTGAAGACCACGCCGACGTCTGCTACGGGAAGGTTGGTCTTCCTGGGCCGAAACAGGGAAGGATCGTCCAGGGTGAAATAATACTCGGGCATCATTTTATACGGAGTCCCCGCCAGAAGCGTCTCGTCGAGGGTAAATGCTCCCCAGTCATTGAGGTCCACTTCCCGCTTTCCTCCGATAGAAACACCTATATGCATCAGGTTGTCGGTGGTCACCACCGTCCTTATCTGCCGGGGCAGTGCGAATCCCATGGAAGGATACTCATAATCCTCCACATAATCCTCATAACAGGACACCAGGGCCGGTATGGCCGCGAGGAATACAATCAGTCTTAAGATATTTTTCATGTCAATCAATAGTCCATATTATTAATCATTCCTTCCGGATTCTTCTTGATCTCGCTATAGGGGACAGGAAGGTAATAATACTTGAGGCTGTTCAGCTCGCGGGACTCGACATCCCTGGTTGAATAAGTCAGTACTCCGGCACCGTCTCTCGCCACCACCATACCCCGGACCGTCTCGTCCAGAGGCTGCAAGGTGCGGCGGAGATCCCAGAAACGGACATTCTCAAATGCGAACTCCAGCCGGCGCTCATTAAGGATCAACTTGCGGAAGTCATCCACAGAGCCTTTGACCGTCTCGATGTACTGGTCATCCACTATGCCGCCCGCTTTCTGGCGGATCTCCTTGATGATATCATAGGCGGATTTCGCGATGCCATCACCGGCCGTTACCGGACCCCAGGCTTCGTTCGACGCCTCTGCGAGGTCGAGGAACATCTCGGCCATGCGCATTGTAGGATAGAAGTGAACCGCCGTAGAGCTGGTCGTCGGATTAAGCAGATCCGCCGCCTCGCTCATAAACTTATGCAGATAATATCCTGTCCGTGAGCCCTGGGAACCGCCGTTCATGAATGACTCTGCATCTTTTCCGCCATAAACCACATCGATTCGGGACGCGTTCGCACCGAAGATGGAGCCCTGGTGATATATCGTCGTCTCCAGGCGGTTGTCCCTTCCGGCGTAAGGCGTGGCCGGGTCATAAGCGGCCGCCGGGTCCGTGATAGGATAACCGTTTGCTTTCATGGGATAGGCATCCACCAGATTCTGGGACGGGGTGGTGTAGGCCTTGCCCCAATAGAAGGGCGGATAATGGCGTCCTTCCATGGCGGCGTTCTTGAAATAGAACCTGAACACGAAGTGTGCGGGTGAGCTGACTCCGTCCACGAAGTCCGTCTTTGTGCAGGCGGTGAAGTTTGTGTTTCCGCTCAGGCCAATAACTTTCCATGCCTGGGCGGCTGCACGCTCCCATTTTGCCTTATACGCGGCGGCATCGACGACCGTAAAGTCGCCGGGGGCGTTAATCCGGACAATCGAAGCGGGCTGATATGCGGGAGAAGCCGCCGTGAACAGTACCCTCGCCTTGAGAAACTCGGACATCAGGCCCGTGGCGCGTCCGATGTAGGCATCGCCTGTCGGAGTCAGGGGCAGATGCTTAAATGCTGAATCACAGTCGGCGCAAATCTGCTCCACGCACTCCTCATAGGTATTGCGCACCATCTTGCTCAAGTCAGACGCATCTTCCTCGGAAACGAAAGATGTCACTATGTAGTAACCGAGGGCGTCCCCATCGAGAGTCCTGCCTCCGTGGTGCTGCAGCAGGTATGCACCCCACCATGCCCTCAGGTAGTAGGCCTCGCCGAGAAGCTGGTCTTTTACGGCCGCGTCGCTCGCCGCGCTATACTCGTCATAATGGGTCTTTTCAGTCAGTCCGTTCTCCAAAAACTTGTGAATGTTCTGGAACTGGGTATAGGCCTCCGACCACACTGAAATGGGACAGTTCATTGAAGTGAACTGACCGTGGGCCAGTCTGTACACTCCGGCATCCTGATAGTTAGTCACGGCGTTATCTGTCGCCACATCGAGGAAGTTACCGTCATAGCTGTCGGGGCGGTTGGGGATGGCATTGTATGCCTGGAACAGAACACCCTTGGCCATATCCGGAACTATCCACATGTCGGCGTCGTCGACATCTCCCGTGACCTTCTGGAATGACAGCGGTTCGCAGGAAAGTACGAATAACGCGGCCAGGGCCAATGCAAATATTGAATAATGCTTTTTCATCATGCTATATCCTGCTTAGAATGAAACTGTGACTCCGCCTGTGACGGTGCTGTAATAAGGATAATTGGTAACTCCTGCAGCGGGCATCTCGGGATCGAGATCCTTGATCTTTGACAACACCAAAAGATTGGTGCCGCGTGCGAAGACCTTCAGCTGTTTGAAGATACCCACGTTCCTGTTAGTGAAGTTATAGCTGAGTTCGACCGCTTTAAGGCGGAAGAAACTGGCATCCTCCAGCCAGAAGCTGGAACTGCGGTAGGAATTGCCTCCCGAGGTGGTCGTCAGCCTGGGAAGGGTTCCGCCGGGATTAAGGGTAGGATTGTAACGGTCACGAGCCTTGACGGAGTATGCGCCCGTTCCTACATTCCACCAGTAAGAGTTGCTGAGCATCGCAGAGGCGCCGGTTTCGGCTACCCCATGGACATACAGGGCGAAATCCTTGTATTTGAGGTTGATGTTCAGACCCCAGGAAGTAAGGGGGAAGTTCTGTCCCAGGTAGCACTGGTCAGAGGCGTCCACGATACCATCATTGTTCTTATCCACATAAGCCACATCTCCGACTCCGTAGGCCCCGAAGGTCTGGAGTGCGTGCCCGGCGAGCGGAACGTCTTTGCCGAACAGTCCTTCCGCCTGCAGGTCAATAATAGCGCTGGAGGGACAGCCGACGGACTTGCGGTAGTCTTCAATATTGTCAAGTTCATTCGTCTGAAGCACCTTGTCCCTGGAAACGGTAAGGTTCAGCCGGGCGTCGTAGTGGAAGTCCCCGCCGGATGCGGAACCCTTCCAACCCAGTGCCAGGTCAATACCCTGATTGGCGAAACGGTTGAAGCCCCGCGTCATGGTATAATCTCCTATGGCAGCGCTGTACAGGGAACTGGGCTTGGCGAAATTGCCTGCCCTGAGATCGTTGAAGTAATTGAACTCAAAGCTCAGGTGATTGTCAACCGCGACTCCCTCGATGCCGATATTGCATTCGGTAGAAGTTATCCAGTTAATATCCTCATTGCCCAGCCGTGCGAGCGAAATAACATATTCCTTCGCTCCGTTGGTGGCTCCGACGTTATAATCAGCCGAGTAGCTCCACTGCGTGCGGTAAAGCATGTAATTGGAATTGGGATCATAGCCCAGCCGTCCGGCAGAGGCCTTGAGCTTGAGGAAGTTAATCGCCGTGCTTCCGGACAGGAATCCTTCATTGGAGAGAATCCAAGCGGCCGAGACCGTTGGGGTAAACAGGAATCTGTGATTCTTTGCGAACTGGTTGCTGCCCATCAGGCCAAGCGTTCCCTCGACCATATAGCGATTGTCGAATGAGTAGTTGAGACGAAGGGTGCTGTTTGATGTGGCGCAGTTCTGCGTGGCCCCCAGGGACTGATCCCAGAAATAGCGATAGGCGGCGATTGCGGAAAATGCATTTTTGCCGAACTCCCTCTTATAACCGACATCGCCCCTCATTCCCATGGTGCGTTTGGTTGTATGGCTGTTGATGGTGATATTGTCATCCAATTTCACCTTCTGCTGCTGGCTTATGCGATAAGCCGGATTGCCGCTCTCATCCAGGTAGGAATCGACGGAATAGGTGTCGTGGCGCTTGGTGATGCCCTGGGTCAGAAGGCTGTAGTTGTCGAACGTCACGAAGGCGTTTGCGGTCAGGCCCTTGACATATTTGTCCATGTCGAACTTAAGTCCTACGGTGCTCTGGCTGATGACGTATTGCTCGGATGAATCCCCGCCGTACTCGACATCGTCCAGAAGGTTTTTCGCGATGGTACTGCTGGCTCCGAAGAACGGAGTTCCGTCGGCGTTAGGCTCCATCGAGAGGCTTTCGGGAGAGATTATCAGGGGATACTCGTTAGGCCTGAGAGTGGACATGCGGGTATAAAGGTTGGCTTGGTTGACACCGCCCCAACGCATCTTCTCCAGACGGGCACCTACGTCGGCCACGGCCACGAGAAAGTCATTGATCTGTATATCCAGATTGCCCCTGACATTGAAGCGGTTCATCTGGGTGCCGATGCCGACTTTCTCAAGTCCCGTACCGCCGGTGTATCCGGTGATGACGGAGTAGCGCACGGACTCATTGCCACCTATAAACTCGGCGACCGCCTTGCGGAACGTCTGCGTGTCAGAGGTAAAGCGTTTGTACCAGTTGACGTCCGGGAACAGCAGGTCGTTTTCGCCGGTAGAGTTCTTATATCCGTCCAGTTGGATGGCGGAGTACATGGGAGCGTACCCGTCACCGGCCAGGGCCTCATTATAGAGCTGTGCGTATTCGTAAGAGCCGAGGAATTCCGGTACGCGGGTCGAGACGGATACACCGTACTCGAGAGAGGTGC
The DNA here is from genome assembly GCA_017450585.1 of Bacteroidales bacterium. Taxonomy (GTDB): domain Bacteria; phylum Bacteroidota; class Bacteroidia; order Bacteroidales; family UBA932; genus Cryptobacteroides. Next base: position 4,617 of record JAFSTI010000104.1, on the reverse strand, counting down.
GGATAATTCGTTTATATGCCTCTCCGCGCTTGGTGGTGATAAAAATAACACCGTTCGCGGCACGCGGGCCGTACAATACTTTCGCGGATGCGTCTTTGAGCACCTGTACTGAACCCACCTCCTCGGGAAGGATATCGTCAATGGCTCGCTCGATTCCGTCGATTACCACGATGGCCTGGCTGGAACCGCCGTGCTGTCCGCGAACGAAGTAGTTCGCGCTGTTATTTCCGAGTCCGCCGTTGGTGCAGCGCACGATCAATCCGGCCGCCTGTCCCTGCAGGGCTGCGGAGAAATTGAAATCCGGATAACTGGACAGCCTCTCGGTATTCACCGTCGTAATCGCGGCAGTCATGTCGTGGCGGGAAGTGATACCTCCGTCGGGGCGTTCGATCATGTCGCCGCGGCCCTTCAGCGGCTCTTCTTTCTTCATTACCACCTTTGAGGGAGCACGTCCGATCCGGAGGTTGAGGATATAGTCCTTGTATCCGGGGGCCTCTATGAAGATGACGTCGTTCTCTTTAGTTTTAATCGAGAAAGTGCCGTCAACCGCCGTGTACGTGGTGATACTGCCTTCTCTGGAGAGGACCGTAGCATCCGGAACGGGAGTGCCGTTCTCGTCTACAACGGTAGAACGGACTTCCGTCACAGAAGCTTTTGCGCTCCTCTTTGCGTTCTGAGCCTGCACCACCCCAATGCACATAAATATGCAGAGGAGGATGGAAAAGAATTTTTTGAGTGATATATAGTTCATATGTCAGTCGTTTAAGAAATCACCATCCGGGGTTTTGTTTAAGCAGGCTTAGAGAACCGAGTTCTGCTCCCGGGAACGGATATAGGTAATTCTTGTCCGTGTATACCCTGACTTCAGAATTGTTCTTCACTTTCTTATATGTGAAGGTCAGGTTCTTGCCGTCGTTGTAGCTGCTGCTGATAAGGGGTGCGGGGTTGGCGGAGGTCGCCACGTCATTCTGCAGGCAGGTCCACTCATACCTGTAGATAGGCGATGTGGTCGGGAATACCTCGTCGAAGATCATCCAGCGGCGGATGTCTTCCCATCTGTGGTTGCCTTCGAACATCAGCTCCACAGCCCTTTCCCTGCGATAAGTCTCCCTAAATTTGTCGGGGGTCGCCAGATCATCGACAATGGGAGTCACACCCACCCTGGCACGTATGATATCAAGCGCCTCTTTCGGGGTCATGCTGAAACCGTCAGGTTTGGTGGTGGCGCTGCCAGTGGCTTCAAACAGGGCTTCCGCATAGTCAAGATACATTTCGGAGACCCTGATGAAGAATGAGCGGATGCGTTTCAGGTCAAATCCTTCCGTGTTGGTCTGGGATGTCTTGTACGTCTGGCTGGCTTCAGGCCAGATATATTTCTGGCACATCCATCCGCCGAACTCACGTTTGCCCGAAGCGTTTCCGGCTTTGATAGTCTGAAGTGCGGGAGAGCCCTCCCAGGAACAGATGTAATAGGGCTGATCCAGGTGAGTACCCCATCTTTCTCCGGGGAAGAGCAGATTGGCGTACATTCTGGGATCGCGGTTCTGCATATTCGACCAGGGACCGATACTCTCGGGGTCGTCAGCCACCACAGGGACATATCCTGAACGGGGATCCGTGATAGGGTAGTACTTGCCATCCGTGCCCTTCCTCTCATAGTACTCGACTATATTGGCGGTAGGAGAACAGAACTGTTGGGCGGCGTTTCCGGTGTTCTTATTGAACTCGGCCCACAGCCACATCCTGAGCAGGGTATTGTTCATGTTCTGGGCGGTTCCCTGCCATCTGTCCCACCAAAGATACTCGGGATGGGCATAATCGGTTTTTTCCAGAACGAAAATCCCGTGGTAGTCATCCATCGTGGTCTTGTCAGCTATCTGGGTAAGCTCACGCTTGCAGGCAGGTGTAGCTGCGATAAAGTCAATGCATGCCTGCGCGGCTGCGGCAGCATCCAGGCAGAGTTGCTTGTCATAGGGGAGCTTTTCCGTGGAGGACAGGCCGTTCTGGAACAAGGGGCTGGCCGCGTACAGGAGGGCCTGTGCCTTGAAACCGAGGGCTGCTGCCTTGTCCGGACGTCCGTAATTGCTGTCGTCCCAATAGTCGGGCAGGTTCGCGATAGCGATCTCAATGTCTTCCATCATCCAATCGTGGGACTGGCGGTAAGTCATTCTCGGGACATTGTCGTCTCCGCCGTTGAAGGCGTGGTCGAACTTAGGCATTCCGCCGTACCTGGTGATGAGGTTATAATAGTACCATGCCCTGTAGAAATGCGCCTGCCCGATGAGCCATTTCTTCTGCTCATCGGTAATGTTTTTGACATTGTCCATTCCGGCAATGGCTTTGTTGGCGATACGCAGTGCCTGATAGCAGCTCGCTATTACCGTGGAGCCGCTGACACCGACTTCCCAGTTGCTGTTGCGGTTAGTCGAGTACCAGTTGCCATAGTGGAAGTTGTTAGCCAGGAAATTCTCTTCCTGTACCTGTGATGACAATTCATCCGTATGGGCCATGCTGTTCATTGTACCGGACATGCCCATCTCTCCTATGCAGGTGTTCCAGCGGTTGAGCAGAAGGTAGGCCCGGTCGATATAGCCTCGCATCGATTCATACGAGTCATACACGACCGACTCATCCTGTCCCAGGTCGGGTGACTTGTCGAGATAATCTTCGCAAGATATGCTTGCCGTCATTACTATGGCGGCGCAGGCAATTATATTGAATATATGTTTCATCTCTCCTGTCATTTAGAATGAGAACCTGGCACCGAACGTGTACGTGCGGACGATAGGGTAAATATCCTGACCATCGGTTTCAGGGTCGATACGGGGATCTCCCTTCCACCATGTAATCAGGTTGTTTCCATTGGCGAAAACGGTGAATTTGCTCATGTGCAGCGCTCTCTGGACCTTCTTGGGGACCTGATAGGTGATTTCTGCATTCTTGAGCCTCACGTAGGAGTAATCCACATACCTGAAGGTGTTCTCTTTCTGGTTGTGGGTGTCGACCACATGGGCGGAAGGAAGTCTTACTCCCGTGACATTCGCGGTAGCGGGGGTCCACCTGTCTTCGGCATGCGGCTGTGCCTTTACGTGACCGTTAAGCCAGTTGTAGAGGTACGCCTCGACATAATTCCTGTACTGCCCCTGAGGAGAATAGAACATCAGGCTAAGCCCTAGTCCCTTCCATTCGCAGGAAAGGTTCAGGGAGTATGTCGTGAGCGGATAGTTGAGTTGCTGCTGGACTATGTTATCTTTGTTGTTGATAGTGCCGTCGGCATTGAAATCGACATAGACGAGATCTCCGGGCACTACTTTATTCGCCGCGATGAAGGTGGTCTGCGCTGCGTTGTAGATATCGTCCAAGTCTTCATAGTTACCGATGGTGATAAATCTGGACTGCCAGCCGACCGGCTTGCCGGCGTCTTTTTCGTGGCTCAGGTAGTTCGCCGGGTCATCCTTATATAATATACGGTTCTCACTCGTGGAGAACATGAACGACGCGGTATAATGGAAATCCTTTCCGATTTTGTCATTCCAGCTCAGCTCCAGGTCGATACCGTGGTTCTTGGTTCTACCCAGGTTCGCCGATGCGATATCCACGCCCACCCAGGCGGCCGTCGTACGGGGAGAGAGCAAAATGCCCGAACGCTGCTCGTCGAAAAGATCGATTGTGGTGCGGAGCTTCTTCCACAGCCCGATCTCGAGACCGATATTCTGTTTCACGGATGTCTCCCAGGTGGCATTCGGCTGGGCGATGTCGCCCTCCTTGTAGGACGGGCCGAAGGCTACATTTTCCTTCCATCCGAAGTTGACATTGGACTCCTGGGTGTACAGTTGGATATACTGGAAACGGTCCGCGCCGCGGTCATTTCCGACCTTGCCCCAGGAATAACGGATCTTCATGTTAGAGAGGACATCCTTCGACCACTGCATCCACGGCTCCTCCGTCACTCTCCAACCGATTGAGTATGAGGGGAAGAGGCCGAAACGCTTGCCGGGTGCGAACTTCTCCGATCCGGTGTACGAGATGTTGAATTCGGCCAGATAACGCTCTTTCCAGTTATATGTAACCCTGCCGACCCAGTCTTCCATAAATGAAGGGAAGGCGAAGGTGCTGCCGTTGGATGATTCCTCCCTCTTCTGACGGTTCATCAACGCCATGGCAGTTACTTCGTGGTTTCCGAAAGTCCGGGCGTAATTGAGACCGATTTCATAGTAGAGCAGACGGCTGACAGAGTTCAGGTTGTCATAACCGACGCTCTGGGGAGTAGCATAGTACAGGTTCCCGTGGAATCCGGAAGCCGATTCGATGATCGGGTATGCGATGCTGCCGTCCGGGCCTATCACGGGTGAACTGTAGTCATAAGTCCTGTATTCGCGTGGGAACAAGTGTTGTGAGGCGACGTCACTCGTTCCGAAAATACCGCCGTTTTTGATATTGCTGCGGGTGGCGGTTGCCTGGTTGAATGAAACTTGCGCGTGCGCCTTCAGTCCTTCAGTTATGAAGTCGAGTTTTTGTACCAATTTCGCATCGTACCAGCCCTGGAAAGACTGGAACTGCGACTGTCCGCCGTAGTTAAGGTCGGCAATAGGGTTGGCTCCGCGGTTTGAGTCGTCT
>JAFSTI010000103.1 GCA_017450585.1 Bacteroidales bacterium | reverse complement strand
TTTTATGATACTTCCAAGGTTCTTGAAAGAGATGGAGCTGCCTGAAACCTCAGCCACCTCGATGGCGGCGGAAGCAAAGCTGCCGTCCTGGATGGCGGGCACCGTCACTTTGAAGTCAGTGCCGTCATAGCTAGAAACGATAGCGGCGGGATAAACCGCATATACATTTCCCTCACCAGGTGTGGCGGAGAAAGAGAAGGTAGCGCTGGCGCCGGCCTGGGCGAGAGCGTCGGAAGTCGCATCACCACCATTCCAAACCAGCTTGATCTGGTCACCGGCGGCCCAGTTCACGGCTCCGGCCTCCTCGAGCGTAGTACGCACGGGGACCTCTTCAGCAGCTGAAGTCACCGCCTCATGAGTAGCGGTCAGTTCAATAAAACCTTCCGCGCTTTCGATAGTCTTATTCGCAAATTTTTCTTGCTCGCAGGCGCCCAAAATCATGGCCGCAGCTGCCAAAAACATAATCTTTTTCATAAGGCAGATCATTTTACCATTCAAAATCACCTATGTTCCAGCCCTCATTTCCCGCAGTCGGGCTGACGCCGCAGATCCCCTCCTCGAGGGCGATCATTGATTCACACTCCGGAGCCACATACTCCATCCGTGATGATTCTTTAAGTTCTTTCATAATATGGTTGGTTTTATAATCATTTTACAACTTCGATTACAGGGCTCAGGTCCTCACCGGAGACTACGCCACGCATACGGGCGGCGCCGTTGGGTGTGGTCATATCAGCACCACCGCTAGTGTAAGGTGCGGCGGCACGGATACGGATCTTCAGTCCGCCTGCAGGTATTTCATGCTTAATGGCGAAATTGTAGACCTGAAGAGTCTGAGCATTATTACCTGTCCTTTGGATATTGTACTCATACTTCGTCTCGGACACGGTAACCTCCTTCACGGGATTATCCTCATCCTCTACCGGATGCCAGGCATCTTCCGCGAAGTATTCCAGCATATAGCAGCCCAAGCTTGCGGTCGGGATACGGAGACAGAAGGACATCTTTATCTTAGTTCCTACGGGGACGTCGAATTCATTGTCCACATCAAACTCAAAGGCATCTCCCACCCATATTTCGGTGAATCCGGGCTGGCAAGTCGAATACAGGTAGAGTTTCGCCCATTTACCGACGGCCTTCTTGTCCACCTGGGTGAACTTCATCTTACTCTTCTTATCCAGCGACTCGATATAATGGCCGGTATCCCCGATCAGATCGGTAAGAGTAACACTTGCGCTGTTATCCAAAACACCTGTAGACCAATGGGTTGCAAGGTCGGCATAATCCTCCTTGAATGACCATTGCGCCAGTATACCCACCGGATATCCGCCGGACTTCTTAGACACGAACCAGGCATTGGAAACGGTCGTTCCGTTCTTTCCGCACGCGATAACGGTCAGCACATTCTCCGCCGCCACGAAGAGCGATTCGAACTTGGCACTTTCGCCGTTCACTCCGGTCAGGACGCTGCTTACCGTGAGGGAGGCGGTATTGTCCAACTGATCGGTCATTGTCAGCGCTCCGTTCATCATGTCGGTAATTTCCGTGACAAGTCCGGAAATCTGGTACCAGGTATCATTGCCATCCGCCTTCGCGAGGAACTCGCTGACGGTTACCGCCTCGATTTTGTGAGATGACTCCAGATATGCTTCTCCGATGACCGGATCAGTTCCGCTGACTGCTCTGGTTCCGACCAGGGTCACGATATCGCCCACTGCCAGTCCGGCCGCAGCGAAATCAATAGGAGCGCCGCCCGCGGACGCGAGAACGCCGGACGCGCTGACGCTACCGCTATAATCATCGATTGTTACGGACGAGCCATTGGCCGCAGAGATCCGTCCGGTCAGGCGGTATGCCACATCCTCATCCACTTCTTCAGCAAGGAACGGAGCTATCTTGCTGTCCACAATCTCGACCTTGTCTGTGCGCAACTGGGTCAACGTAAAGTTCTTGGTAATGGACTGTGCGCTGATCACGAAGGTAGCCGTGCGGTCAGCCTTGCGTTTCTTATACTTCTCGAATTCTATTACCAATTCGCCGTCGCCCTCACCCATCTGGGTGTAGGACTTAATCCAGGCGTCTTCGGTGTACACGCCCCAGATGACGTTACTCTGAATGCTCAGTTTGTAGACCGTGTCCTCGGCAGTGACCTGACCGGTCGCAGTGAAACTCAAGGTCGGGTCTTCGAGCACATTGCCCTTACGTGCCTGAATGATTTCCAGGGCAATGGATTTCTTTCCGGCGATTACGGCCAGGGATATGGACTGTTCCTCTTCCGTGTCCGTGTTCTCCTCAAAAGTCACTTCAAGGATACCGTCACCGTGCCCGGACCCCGTATAGGCAGTCACGCGCTCGGAGCGGCAGATTACATGCCAGGCGCTGTTCGACTTGATGTCGAATGTCGCTTTAGTGTCTGTGGCAGCCACGGGGATGATGGCCGTGGTGACCGACAGGGTCGCCGTGTCCTCCTGCTCAGTCACCTCATCGCAGGCAGCGAAAGGGATGACCAGGAAAAAGATGGCAAGCAAAAAGTGAAGTAAGCGTTTCATATGTATTAATGTGGTTATCTATTACGCACAGCCCACCGTGATAAGGAGGTTGGCGAAGGTTCGCTTCTCTCCGGTGGCTATCGCCAGCCGGAGCGAGGGCTTACTGCATTCATCGTAGAATTGGAAGCGGTCCAGACGGTGGAGTTCCATACCGTCCAGTCTGTCATTAAATTCAGCGAAGATTTCGGGATCGGGTCCTTCGGAGGGTTGCATCACGAAGGCATCCTCAACATTGATTATAGACTGGAGCGCGTCCAGGACATCGGTTACGGTAGGGAGACCCGGGCTCAACGATACCCAGATTTTTTCCGCGTCAGCCGTTTTGCTGGCGAGGGGATAATTGCCATCTGCAATCAAGATTCTGTCACCGTGTCCCAGCCGGCTTACTGCCGCCATGATGCAGGGATTGATACATTTGCCTTTATTCATTTTTCTTAAAAAGTTTAGCGAACAGGAAGCCGACCAGGAATATGGTGAGCGTTCCCAATACGATAGTTAAGTAGGTATGCAGGGGACTTCCGAAGACCGGAAGACTCATATATGCGATTACGCAAAGGCCCAGAGCGACTCCGATAATAGCTCCGGTGCGGTTTGGCTTTTTCTGTACGAGTGCCAGCAGGAACAGTCCAAGCATGCCGCCGCTGAAGATGGAAGAAAGTTTCCACCACGCGTCAAGCACGCCATTGATCTTCATCATGGCCAATCCAATGAGGATTCCCAGGATTCCGACCACCGATGATGCGGTGTATAGCACTGTCATATGCGATTTCTTCTCTTCCACATCACGACCGGTAATCTTGCGGTAGAAGTCGGTGAAGAAAATGGTCGCGGAGGAATTGATACTGGTCGCGACCGTGCTCATTCCGGCCGAGAACAAGGATGCGATCACCAACCCCGTCACGCCGGTGGGCAGTCCGTGAACGATAAAGTACGGAAAAACCTTATCCCCGGTCACGCCATCGGGCAGCAGGCCCGGCTGAGCGGTGTAGTAGGAGTACAGGGCGGTGCCAATGTATACAAACACCAATGACACCGGAATGTAAAGCAGTCCGCCGAACAGGGTGCCCTTGACCGCCTCGCCCGTAGATTTGGCTGTCATATAGCGCTGGACGTAGTTCTGGTCAATACCGTAGTTCTGCAGGTTCATGAAGATTCCGTAGATCAGCACAACCCAGACCGTCGGTTCCGAAAGCGTGGCGCTCAGGCTGCCCAGGCTGAACTTGTGGTCCGCCGCCGCAATGCTGAACAATTGCCCCGGTCCCTCCGGCATGCCGAAGGTCAATATTGCCGCGCAGACGAGCGCACCGACTATCAGTATGATGCCCTGGATGGCGTCGGTCCACACGACGGCGGAAATACCGCCCAGCACCGAGTAAACCAGGGTGATGATGCCGGTGACAATTATTATTGTCCCGATATCCCAGCCGAACATCGTGTTGATGGGGATTGCCAGCAACAGTAGTATGGAGCCAATCCTGCAAACCTGCGTCAGGAGGTAGCAGATGGCGACATAGCATCTGGCCCAATAACCATAGCGGTCTTCCAGGAACTGGTACGCAGAGACGCTTCCTATCCCCCGGTAGAGGGGAATGAATATTTTGGCCGCGAGCCAGGTGGCAATGGGGATGGTGAAGCTGAACAGCAACTGGTTCCAGTTTCCGGCATAGGATCCGCCGGGCAGGCCAAGGAAACTGATGCTGCTGACGAATGTCGCAAAAATTGACATTCCCACCACCCATGTCGGCATGCTTCCGTTCGCCCTCGTGAATGCGGATGTGCTCTTCCGGCTGCTCTTATAGAAGCTGCAGCCGAAAAGGGCTACTCCGCCGACGAAGACGAAGAATACCAGGTAGTCTAAGAATGTCAGTTCCATTACTTATATCCTTTTGAGTCGAGGTCGCCAAGTATGGTTTTGACCTTGTCTTCCAGTTCTTTGTCGAAGCGGATGAACGGGTAGGCCATATAAGAGCTCTTTATAATACCTTTCAGGTACAAGGCGCACTTGATCGAACATGCAAAGCTTCCGTCCGAGTCGGGAGTGAGGTTGTACAGAGCTTCTGAGAGGGACATAATACGGTCCTGAAGGCGCCTTGTTTCATTAAGGTCACCTCTTTCAGCTGCCTTGTACATTGACACGAAGAGTTCAGGGTAAAGGTTAGAGCCACCGTTTACACCGCCATCTGCTCCGAGGAGCACAGCTGCCGATGTCTGCTCTTCAGGCCCCATGTACACAGAGAAATCTGTTCCCGCGAAATAATGGATCAGGCGCACGAAGTAGGACATGTTTGCAGAGCTATCCTTTATGCCTATAATGTTAGGATGCTTTGAGAGTTCCAGCACCGAGTCGACATTCAGGAATACCTTAACCTTCGAAGGCATGTTATACAGGAACAGCGGCAGGGGGAGTTTGTCTGCGAGAGCCTTGTAGTAACGTACCAGTTCTTTCTGGTTTCCGGGGAAGTAGTATGGCGCCGCGGCCACGAGAGCATCTGCCCCGCATTCTTTGGCATGTCTGGCCAGTTCGATACTCTCCTCCATGGAGGTGTCGGTAACTGCTACCAGTACGGGTACCCTGCCGGCGACATGTCTTGTAACGGTGCAGATAAACTCTTTCCGGAGTCTTTCGGAAATACTTTGCGCTTCTCCCGTCGTTCCTAAGAGGAATATGGCGCTGACGCCCCCCTCTATTAAATGATCAGCGAGTGCCCGGGCGCCTTCTGCATCTATGGTGTCATTGTCGAGCAGAGGTGTCACCATAGGGGTAATAATGCCTTTTATCTTAAGTGGTTTCATATAACTTTAGTTAATCGATTAAATTATATTGAACACTGTTTTTTTCGGTCTGTTAAACGATTAAATTAATGGTTATCAAAAAATGTCATCCGGCTAAATTCCAATTGAAATGATGGAGGGTTTCAGGATCAGGTTCTTTTCTGTCAGGGACATGTCTTTGTTAATCAGCCTGATAATCATATCCACCGCCCCGTCTCCAAACCTGTTAATCGGCTGCTGGACGAAAGAAACCGGAGTCTTGTAAATATTGAATGCCGGGTTCTGGCAGAATGCTGTTATGGCAAAGTCTCCCGGGACGGTGTATCCCAGCTCGAACAATTCCTTTAACACACTGCCAGTGAGAGTGTTAGTGGCGCATAGGAATGCATCCACTCCGCGCGCGTGCGCGTCCTTTATATATTCGCGTACTTCATCAAGTTTATCATAGTAAAAGCTGTGAATGCTGATGGAAGATCCGTATCCGGCATTTTCCATAGCACTCCGATAGCCGGCCTCCCTGTCCCGCATATGCGAGAGCTTCACACCATGAGATACCATCTCTATCTTATGACGGCCCTTTTTCAGTAAGGCCTCAACTGCTTTTCTGCCTGCAGCATAATTATCCAGAGACACGCTCGGAATGTCATCACCGGGATCCCTGCGGTCCAGCAGAACTACCGGCAAGCCCGAGTCGGACAGCTCGCGAATGGCAGCATTAGCCCCTTCACAGGGAACAATGATCATCCCATCCACATTCTTATTCAAAAAAACGTGAACCAGATTCTCAAGTTTTTCAGAATTCTCATCCGTACTACCGAAGATAACACTGTAGTTATATTCGTACGCCTTGTTTTCTATATAACGGGCAATCTCTGAGTAGAATGGGTTCGCGATATCAGAGAGGATAACGCCTATAGTCATCGTCCGGCCTATCCGCAGAGTGCGCGCAACACTATTCGGACGATATTCCAAACGGGAAGAAACCTCCAAAATACGCCGGGCAGTCTCAGGATTTACCTTATGCGTCTGGCATCCATTGGAATGGTCACTGAGAACATATGAAACCAGTGCGGAAGAGACTCCAGCCTCTCTCGCGACATCCTTCATAGTTACCCTTTTATCCATTCAAATAATCATTTTGCAGCAAATGTAGTTAATCGATTAAATAAATCCAACAAAATAGAGGTTTTTTTTCTTACACAATCCGAAGATCGGGAAAACGACACTTCTCACCGAAGGCCGGGCTCTCTTAAGATCGCTAGATACCCACGCATGCGGGAAGGTT
>JAFSTI010000102.1 GCA_017450585.1 Bacteroidales bacterium | reverse complement strand
TGCCGGTCCGGAACGCGCAGAAGCATGCCGCCCTTATAGAAGGACAGACCCCAGACTTTCAGAAGACCGCATGAGGGCAATAAGGTATCGTAGTAGTAGTCGACCGTATCGCCTAGCGTGTAGTATGACAGGTACACGCGGCCGGCTGTCTCCAGCAGTCGGACCTTATCGTCGTACCCCTGCTCGCGGCAGATGCGTATGGCCTCGTCTGTGGACACTTCGTGCCGGAAGAAGGGCATGTCAGCGTCGACGATTTCCTGCATCCGGGCCCGTATCCTATCCACATCACTCTCAGTCAGTGGGACTCCGCCGGACCGGGTAACTTCACAGTAGTAACCCTTGGAAATCGGCCTGCGCAGTTTCACACGACAGTCCGGCATGACATCGCGGGCCGCTTTGCAGAGCAGGAAGCACAGTGAGCGGCAATAAACGCTTCGCCCGGCATATGAGGTGTAGTCCAGGTATTCGACATCACGGTTATTGTATACCTTGTATTTCAGGCCTTCGGAAACATAGTTCACCATAGCCGACAATATGGGATACGGCCTGTCGAACTTGAATTCGTCAAGCATCTGCATCAGCGACGTCCCTTCGGGAAACATCGCTGAAGTACCGGTGTTCTTACAAAATACCCGGACCATACGCTGTCAATTAATAATCGTAATACTTCGCATCGCGGGGCGACACCTTGCTCATATTGTCGAGCAGATCCTCGTTGGTCTTGTACTCGTCCATCAGCTGGAGCATGAAATTCATCGCCTCGATAGGATTCATATCAGCCAGCAGCTTACGCAGAATCCAGATACGGTTAACCTTATCCTTGCTATAGAGAAGGTCGTCCCTGCGGGTGCTGGAGAGCACGAGGTTCACTGCGGGGAAGATACGCCTGTTGGAGAGGGTGCGGTCGAGCTGGAGTTCCATATTGCCGGTACCCTTGAACTCCTCGAAGATGACGTCATCCATCTTGGAACCGGTTTCGGTGAGGGCCGTGGCCAGAATGGTCAGCGAACCGCCGCCTTCAATGTTACGGGCGGCACCGAAGAAACGTTTGGGTTTCTGGAGGGCATTGGCATCCACACCGCCGGTCAGCACCTTGCCGGAGGCCGGCTGGACGGTGTTGTAGGCGCGTGCGAGACGGGTGATGGAGTCGAGCAAGATGACTACGTCATGGCCGCATTCCACAAGGCGGCGCGCCTTTTCGAGAACCATATTGGCCACTTTTACATGTCTTTCGGCGGGCTCGTCGAAGGTGGAAGCCACGACCTCGGCCTTGACGCTGCGCTGCATATCGGTGACCTCTTCGGGACGTTCATCAATCAGAAGGACGATTTCGTAGACCTCGGGATGATTGTCCGCAATGGCATTGGCAATACTCTTGAGCAGCATGGTCTTACCGGTCTTAGGCTGAGATACGATAAGTCCGCGCTGACCCTTTCCGATCGGGGTAAACAGATCGACCACGCGGCAGGAGACATCATTGTGATGGCCGTGACCGAGCAGGTTGAACTTCTCATCCGGGAAGAGCGGAGTGAGGAAATCAAACGGAACGCGATCGCGGATAAACTCGGGCGAGCGTCCGTTGATATATTTGATCCGGACCAGAGGGAAGTATTTGTCTCCTTCCTTCGGAGGACGGATTTCGCCGGTAACGGTATCTCCCGACTTCAGGGCATTCTGCTTGATCTGCTGCTGAGAGACATAGATGTCATCAGGGGAATTCAGGTAGTTGTAATCGGATGAACGGAGAAAACCATAGCCATCGGGCATGATTTCCAGCACACCGGTAGCTTCAACCGTGCCTTCGTACTCGACGCGGCGTTTCTCGGGGCGCTGCTCCTGATTCTGACGGTTCTCTTTCTTTTCGAAGTTCTTCTGGCCGTTCTGTTGACCATTCTGCTGGGCATTCTGCTGAGAAGCCTGCTGAGCGTTCTGCGGGGCATCAGCCTCGCGATGCTTTCTCTCACGCTTGGGAGCGGGAGCAGAAGCCTCGGCGGGGAAGAGTTCCGGTGCGGGAGCTGCATTTGCCTGAGCGGGAGCAGCGTTTGCCTGGGCGAGAGCAGCGTTTGCCTGGACAGGCGCCGCCTTCTTTGCGGGACGGCCGCGACGCTTTTTCTCCGGCTGGGGAGTTTCGGTTGCGCTTGCATTGTCCGCAGCTTTCTCTGCGGGAGCAGTAGCTTTCTCTGCGGGAGCAGTAGCCTTCTGTTCAGGCGCGGCGGCATCTTTCTTCGAAGGGCGTCCGCGCTTGCGCTTCGGCGCATCCGGAATAGGTTTCTGAGACTCTGCGGCCGCTTCGGCGTCCAGAATGGCGAAACCGAGGTTTTCCATGTCAAGTCTCTTGTAGTTCTTGATGCCCAGACCGGCCGCTACTTCCTGCAGCTGCTCCAAAGACATCTTGTTCAATTCAAATAAACTGTGTGGCATATAAAATAGTTTGTAATTAATAATTCTAATGATCCCAGTAGCTGCTGCTGCGCTTGAAACGGAGCAGGTCAGAGAGGGCCGCCGCATTGGCTGCGATACGGAATGAATAGGACTGCCATGTCCCGGTAGGCACCCACGACACGGAAATATTGAAACAGTGCAGGTCGTAGGTGGCGCTTAGCTGTGACGTGGTCATTTTCATGGCCATGAGGTCGAAGCCGGAAGAAGCGTTGATCGACATCTTCGGACTCAGACGTATATTACCTGAAAGGTTGATCGTAGAAGTAAAACGATTGTTCGGGGTCAGCTGGTTGTTCGCGTATGAATAACTCTTCGAATATGAGAACGAGTAACTGGCATTGACAGACCAGGGGACTTCGGGATTCGTGTAATAGACCCAGCCGCCGGGGATATATTCTCCGGTGATGGGATGATAATACACACGGTTGTAATACGATGCGGGTGATCCGCCTCCGGAACTACCGGATCCGGCATCGCCGGCCGCAGCCTTGGAGCCGTCATCGCCGTTGATGGTACCCTTGCCGGAGATCGAATAGGACGTGGACGCGCTGGCGTTGGTCAAGCGCAGGGGGTGCGCCAGGCCTTCCTTTACAATATTGAACGTCCCTATACGCTGGCCACGCTCGTTGATGGCGTACGGATCGAAGTTGGCATTCGCGCTAAGGCTGATCTTGCCGAAGAGAGAGGTGGACATCGTCACGCCGATATTGTTCATATTCAACGAGTCGGCGAGGAAGTTGTAGCCGGTATTAATGGACAGCTGGTCGATAAGTTTGACCTTTTTCGTGCCTTTTCCGGTCGTATCGGCGAAATCACGGACCTTCGCTTCGAGGTTATTGGCAATACTGAGGCTCATCGTGGCGGCATGCCCCTTGCCGGGGGCGGAGTTCAGCTGACCCGCGTAAATATTGTACGCATAAGTCTTGTCATTGCCATCCTTATCCGTGTAGTTGAGTTCCCGCCAGCCGTTGGCATAGGTTCCGAGTTCCGGACGGTACGAGAACGACATGCTGGGGGAGATGACGTGACGGATGGCCTGCACCTTGCTGAACTGGCCGAAATTGAACATACCGTACAGACGGGTGCTCATGGAAATGCCGCCGGAGTAGGTCTGGGTGATGCCGAATGTGCCGAATTGCTTGCCCTCTTTCTGCTCTACTTTGTTCGTGTCCGGGTTATAGACGTACTCGCTGCTGCGGAAGAACCAGTTTTGGCCGTAGCTGACTGAGGGGTTGAAGTTCAGGTATTTGAGCAGCGTGAAACTGGGCAGGCCGATGGAGAAATTGTGGCTCATGCCGTTTTTGAACTTGTCCGTAAAGCCTTCCTGGCCAAACTCCTTGGCCTTAAAGCTGATCTTGTTCTGCAGGGAGGTGTTGTATCCGAAGGAGATTTTCTCGTACACTTTTTCCTTTCCCACGCGGTTCTTCTGCTTGAAGGGATAGAAGGTACTTACCGACAGGGTTACGTTCGGCAGGGTAAAGGTATATGAACTATCCCGGGAATTCTGGCTATGCAGGGCGTTCACCGAGAGATTGACCTTACCTCCCCAGTTATGCGAGTAGGAGATAGATGATGATATCTGGTTTTGGAGGGCCTCGGTGACAGAACGGGAGTTATACCGGCTGTTCGAGGGACTGGAGAAGTTCACCGATGCGCTGAACGAAGTTCCGGGATGAGCTTTCGAGTCCTGGCTGTGCGACCAGCGCAGGCCGAAGTTCCGGGTCTGGAAGAAGTCCGTGCTCCCACGCTCGCCGGTCTGGTCGTTTGAATAGGTCAGGGAGAAATTGCCATTGAACTTATAGTTTACCTTGTACCGGGAGTTCACATCCACGGCCCAGGAGCCGAGGGTATAGATGCTGCCGGTGAGCGACAGATCGAAGTAGTCGCCGATGACAAAGTACATACCCGCATCGCGCATGTAGAAGCCTCGGGCCGTCTCCTCTCCGAAGGTCGGCATCAGCATGCCGGTCGCCCGTTTCGGGTTGGGCGGCAGGAAGCCGAACGGTATGCCGATGGGCAACTGCACGCCCTCCACCTCCATCCAGGCCGGTCCGAACACGGTTTTGCGCGTGGGTTCGGTTACGACCTTTGCCAGGCTCATGTGCACGCAGTAATGCGGGTCAGGAGCATCGCAGACGGTGTAAATGCCATTGGCAATATTGATGGACTTGTCCTCCAGCATCTTTATGTCGCGGCCGTGAAGGATAGCATCGGCGTCGTTGGTAACCATGTTTTTGATGCGGGCCCGGCGCGTGTTGAAATTGTAGCGGAGCTCTTCCATCTCATAGTTCGACTTGCCCTGCTTCATTACCGGGCGGCCTTTCCACTCGCCGGTAAGCGTGTCCAGCGTTCCGCGCGCGTACAGGATGCCGGTATTCATGTCGAATTCCATGTAGTCGGCGGTGAGCTCGATGTCGTCATACTTGACGTTTACGTCGCCATAATAGTAGATGAGCCGCTGGCCGTCGGTAAATACCTCGATTACAGAATCTCTGGCCGTGGTATAAGCGGGGACGTTTATGGAACTTTTACCGAGCAGCTCCAGGGAGTCCGCGCGGGCGATCGAATCAGCTACATGGACAGAATCGCGCGCGTGCGCAAGCGAGTCCATGCGGGCGAGCGAGATGGAGTCCGTGGGATCTTGCAGTATGGCGGCTGCGGCGTCTTTAGCGGCAGAGGCCTCAGCGGCCTCTCTCGCGCGCGCGGACGCCCTGCGCGCACGCCTGTCGTTTTGTGCAAGAGTGCTCGCCGAAGCTGAAATCAAGATGAAAATCAGGACTAAAAGATATTTTAAGTACCGGAGATGCAATTTTATTCGTAAATTTGCAGTGCAAAAATAATGATTTTTTCGTTTGTAACAACAGTTTAGGGATGATTTTCCGCCTCTTTCGCAGCAGTCTGGTCAGAGCCCTGGCACTTATAGCAATTATCGCGCCTCACGCGGGAGCGGGTGCCCGCGCGAGTTCCGGCATCCCTGCGCCTGATAACGGAGATGCTCTGAAACTGAATACCGTGGTTATAGACCCGGGGCACGGCGGCAGGGATGCCGGATGCGTCAGCCCCGATAAAAAGACTTACGAGAAAACCCTGGCGCTTAAGATTTCCAAGTATCTGGCAGAGAATATACGTCAGGGATACCCGGAGGTAAAAGTGATTCTGACGCGCGAGGGAGACTCTTATCCGACTCTCGGAGAGAGGGCGAAACTGGCCACGGCGAGCAATGCCCAGCTGTTTATTTCCATACATATTAATGCCGCCGCCTATTCCAGGACCAAGATTAATCCTGTGGCGAACGGTTTTTCCGTGTGGATTCTCGGACAAGGCGAGAAATATAATGCGTATGACGTTAACTATTCCGTGGTGCAGCGGGAGAATTCCGTTATATATATGGAAGAGGATTACCAGACCAAGTATCAGGATTTCAACTCCGACAGCCCGGAGGCGAAAATCATGCTTCAGCTTCTGGTTAACGCATTCCGTGAGCAGAGTCTCAGTCTGGGAGAAAAAATATGCGCGGAGTTTAAAGACGGTCCGTTCAAGAATCAGCTCGGCGTGAAACAGGATAACTTCCAGGTGCTTCGCATGGCATCAATGCCCGCCGTACTGGTCGAAGCCGGTTATATGACAAATTCCGGAGACCTCGCCGTACTGCGTTCAGATGCAAATCTGAAGAAGATCGCTGACAAGATCTACCGCGCCTTCTGCGCCTACAAGACCGAGTACGACCACAGCATGGAAATCGCCGGCACCGACGACGACACTCCCGCGCCTGCACCGGAACCCGAGACCAAGCCTGCGCCAGCACCTGCACCGGAGCCCGAGACCAAACCGGCGCCCGCACCTGCACCGGAGCCCGAGACCAAACCGGCGCCCGCACCTACACCGGAGCCCGTACACTCTCCGGACAGCGTGGCGGCGCCCACCACGACAGAGCAGCCGGCAGGGAGTACCACGACAGAGCAGCCGGCAGTGACTACCACGACAGAGCAGCCGGTAGTGACTACCACGACAGAGCAGCCGGCAGGGGAGACCTATTACGGGGTCCAGGTGTTGGCATCTTCGACACTGATGTTCAAAACTGATCCGTACTTTCTGGGGCAAGATGTGAGGATTGAAAAAGTCGGCAATTTGTACAAGTATATTATCGGTATATGCGATACTCCCGAGGGCGCCAGAATAATGCAAAAACAAATTGCGGAAAAATACCCCGGTGCATTTGCTGTATCAGTGAAAAATCACGAAATCAGTAGATTGTAATCTTTCTAAATAAGGAGGGGCGCATTATTAAGCAATTAACGAATTGAGATATTTGTAAATTGCTGATATATAGGAAAATAATAGATAAGTGTTTTACAGTTTTCTAAACGCTTAACATAGCAAGAAAAAAATTATTTTCCAATACATTTTTGCATTATTTCTCACATTTTTATACCCAACTTTGCATTGACGTCTGACCCCGATTCGGAGCAGCCGCCTCCTTTATTTTTATTAGTGTTTACTGTATGTCGGAAATGGCCCAGCACATTGACGTATGGAATAACTGCTTGCGGATCATCGAGCAGATAATCGATCCGCATGCCTTCACGACTTGGTTCAAGCCGGTGAAGCCTGTTTCCATACACGAATCCACCCTCACGGTGGAGGTGCCTTCCGACTTCTTCCGCGACTATCTGGAGGAGCAGTTCCTGGATGTTATCAAGAAAACCCTGAAGAGGGTGATCGGCGCCAGTGCCAAACTGGTGTATACGGTACGTCCTGTCCGGCAGTCCCAGAACATGACCTTCCCGGCGTCGAACTCTCTTACTCCGGTTAACAATCCGGTTTATGTAAACACCTATCATCCTTCTGGGAATCCCGGTCCTTTCGTTTATCCCGGACTTCAGAAGATTACCATCAATCCCAGACTGAATCCCGTTTACTGTTTCGGAAATCTGGTTCAGGGCGAATGCAACAAACTCGGCGTAGCCGCCGGATTCAATATCTGCGGCGCCCCCGGTAAGACGGCGTTCAATCCTCTGTTTATCTTCGGCGGTCCCGGTCTTGGCAAGACTCATATTGCCCAGGCCATCGGAAACGAAATCAAGGAGAAATTCCCGGAACTCGTGGTCCTGTACGTGACCGGAAGCGAGTTCAAGACCCAGTATATGGAAGCTGTTAATGTAAAGAACAAGCTTACCGACTTCCTGGGCTTTTATCAGAAGATCGACGTCCTCATCATGGACGACATTCAGGATCTGGTCGGACACGGCTCACAGGCCGCGTTCTTCACGATCTTCAATCACCTGCACCAGAACGGCAAGCAGTTGATATTCACTTCAGACCGCGCTCCAGTAGACCTTCAGAACTTCGAGCTGAGGCTATTGTCCCGCTTTAAATGGGGTCTTTCCGTGGAGCTCACCCGTCCCGACTTCGACACCAGGCTGGCCATGCTTCGCACCCGTTGCTTCCGCGAGGGTGTTAGCATTTCAGATAATGTCCTGGAGTACCTTGCCGGCAGGGTGAAGACGAACTTCAGGGAGCTCGAGGGCTCGCTGATTTCCCTCATCGCACACGCCACGCTCTCGCATCAGGAAAGCACCGTGGAGCTGGCTGAACGTATCACAGAGAAGATTGTGGGCGAGGAACAGAACGAAGTAACCATCGACAAGATCCAGCACGCCGTCTGCGAGTATTTCAACCTGTCGCGCGAGGAGATGCTTTCCAAATCCCGCAAGCGCCAGATCGTGCAGGCCAGGCAGATTGCCATGTATCTTAGCCGCAATCTGATCAGCGGCTGCTCCCTGTCCACTATCGGTTCGGAAATCGGGGGTAAGGACCACGCTACCGTGCTCCACTCCTGTAACACCGTCTCTGATCTGATGTCCACTGACAAGTCCTTCAGGCAGTATGTCACGGACATTGAGAAGACACTCGTACCGACAGTATAAGATATGGACGCAAAAACCGTTTTAAACTATTTCGAACAGATAACATCCATCCCGCGCGAGTCCGGCCATGAAGAGCCGATGACCGCGTTCCTCCAGCAGTTTGCCTCGGGGAGGGGACTGGAGTGCAAGGTAGATGGTATTGGCAATGTACTCATCATCAAACCGGCTTCACCGGGGCGTGAGGGCGTTCCGGCGCTCGTTCTCCAGTGCCATCAGGACATGGTATGCGAGAAGGTTCCGGGCAGCAGACACGACTTTCTCAAGGACCCGATCCGCTACGTTATCGAGGACGGATGGATGATTGCCAAAGAAACCACGCTCGGCGCCGACGACGGCATCGGTATTGCCGCCTGTCTGGCCCTGCTGGATAGCGACCTGCCAGCCGGACGGCTGGAGTGCCTGTTCACCATATCTGAGGAGACCGGCATGGACGGAGCTGAATACATGCAGGCCGGCTTTTTCGATGGTAAAACCCTCATTAACCTGGATTCCGAAGACGAGGGACAGATGTTCATCGGCTGTGCCGGCGGACTAAATACCACCGCAAGTTTCGGTATAGAATATGGTCCCGTGCCGGAGGGCTGGACCACGCTCAAAGTTGAGATCGGCGGCGGCATCGGTGGTCACAGCGGGGACGACATCAATAAGGAGCGCATGAACGCCGTCCAGCAGATGGCGCGCTTCCTGTACGCCGAGAAACGAACGGGCATGCTCCTGCTGAGCATCTGCGGCGGTGGAAAGCCCAATGCCA
Source organism: Bacteroidales bacterium (assembly GCA_017450585.1). Taxonomy (GTDB): domain Bacteria; phylum Bacteroidota; class Bacteroidia; order Bacteroidales; family UBA932; genus Cryptobacteroides. The sequence continues at coordinate 289 of JAFSTI010000102.1, read as the reverse complement.
TTGCCCGTGATTGTGAGGCAATAATTGCCGTTCCGTCTGCGCAGGACACCATCGCCAGGGCAGAAGCCTTTGACGCCGCGCTGAAGGACGAGTTTCATGTCACAGACCCTGCCGTCTTCGCCAAGGCAGGGACCGCTCCCGAGGGGCAGAAGACATTGTCCCAAAGCCTGTCCGACCGACTTGTCGACGCATTGTTCGGCTGCCCGCACGGGGTAGCGGCAATGAGCCAGGATATCGAGGGGCTGGTGGAGACGTCCACGAACCTCGCATCGGTCAAGTCCGACGGCGA
>JAFSTI010000101.1 GCA_017450585.1 Bacteroidales bacterium | reverse complement strand
CAGGAATACTGATGAACGCATTTTCATTGTCTTAAACTATTCAACTACTGAAATAACCGGACTCAGGTCCTTTCCGGAAACAACCCCGCGGAAGCGGACCGCGCCTGAAGCCAGAGACCCATTAAACGCATTACCCCCGGCTGTGTACGGAGCAGCTATGCTGATGCGGATCTGGAGCGACTCCATGTTACTGGCCGTCATGAACTGGCAGGTCGTCAGAGTCTGCTCGGATGTCGCCCTCGCCAGATTATACGAATAACCTCCCTTGTCCTGAATGGCCAGGCCGGTCACATTACTCCACTGAGTTCCGTCCAGATACTCGACCATATAGTATCCCGGAGCCGAAGCCTCGGGACGCAGACAGAACGAGAACCTGAACTTGGTTCCGGCTGGAATCTGCACCCCGGGGTTAAAAGTAAAGAGGAAATAGTCCCCCGTCGCTGAGCCCTTGACGGCAGGCTGTGCGGTGTAAAATACCAGACGGGCGGCCAGAGTTCCGGAAGCATCGGAAGATTTCTTGTCTATCTGAACATAGGTTAAACGGCCGGGGCCTTCCACTGCATCGATATAGCGTCCACCGTCTCCGGCGCTATTGTCATATCCAAATGCGTCAATATGCCCGTCCGCATCAATATCCGATCCGCTCCACGTCCTGTCGAAATGTACCTCGGCGTTAGTCGCATTATCAAATGCCCATCTCGCCGCGATGCCAGGAGAGAGTCCGGGATTGGCGTGCGAGACGTAAACGGCGTCCGATGTGGTACTACCGGCCTTCTGGGTGGCGATGAGGGTCAATTTAGCCCCGGTCACTATGCCTAGGCCCGCATATGAGCCGGCCGCACCGCCGAGGCCGGAGACCATGCCGTTCACATGAACGCTGGCACCATTGTCACTAAGAACGAACGATCCGTTCTGGGAATCGCTGATATCCGAAACTTCACCGCTCAGACGGAACCAGGTGGCATTCCCGTCCGGGCGCTGAAGGAAGTCGGCAATGCTCACGGTACGCACGGCCTTATGGCTCTCGTAATAACCGCCCACCATTTCCGGCAAAGCCTCAGGGCCACCGAGAGTGGGGCCGCGTTTACCGACCACCGTAATACAGTCGCCGACCTGCACGCCCAGTCTCTCGAAAGCTCCATCCTCACCGTTCCTTCCGGTAAGCAGGCAGTATACCATCGCAGAGCCGGAATTGTCCTTTATACGCATGCTGCCGTAAGTCGCGCTGATAAGTCTTTCTACCATACCGGTAAGACGGTAAAGCGTCTGGTCGCTCTCGGGGGCCGCCATGAAAGCGGCGATACTCACCTCCTCGGCCTCTTCCCTCTCCGGAGCCATTCCCTGTACTATGGTCAATTGTTTAGTCCCTGCCGCAGAAGTCACGGTCAGGGTGGCGGAACGTGACGATGCGGTGTCAGAGTTGCGGTCAAATCCGACCACGATTTCGCCGTCGCCCGGCCCGGACTGAGTAAAGCTGTGTATCCAGTCAGAGTCCGTGGATACGGTCCACGGTGTATTGGCGCTTACCGAGAACGACACCAGGGTCTCATCCCATGAGACCGAGACCTCCGGCTGCGAAATCTCCAGCACAGCCACGAACTCCGCAGGGCTCTGGGAGAAATGCACGTCCACGCTTCTTTCGCCATATATCAGGCGGAAAGTCGCAGTACGAGTCACCTCGGTAGACAGATTGGGAGTAAAAGTAATCTCCACGCTGCCGTCATTTTCCCCGTTCTTGGTATATCCGGAAAGCCAGCGGTCTTTATCCAGTGTAGGAGACACGTCAAAGCAACTCACACGCCACTGGGTATTTGACTTAACCGTTATGACAGCCGAAGTCTTATCCGCACTGACCACAAGCTCGGCCGGTTCCGCGCTGAGTTTCGGCAGTTCGACGGGTTTATCGGGACCATCACCGCAGCCAAATAGCAGCGGCAATGCCAGCATCAGCAATAATCCTCTCCTCTTCATATCCTACCAGTATTTCTTCTCCGAAAGGTCCTGACGCGTAAAGAAACGGAACTTTCCGTCCTCCGAACCCACCAGCATGTTGGGGCCGCGCCTGGAATCTCCTAATTCGCAGCTTACCGGCGCCTTGGCACCGGGGCCGAGATACAGATCCATCCTAAGATATTGGAAAAGACGAGGGTACTCGAACACGAAGCGGCCGTCAGTCGAGATATTCTCAAAGATCATGATCTGCATGTTCTGAGTCCCCAGATTCCAGGGCATACCCTGATAGCTGTTAGGGAAACTCGCGACCGATGTCGTGCCGACCAGCAGGTCCGGATCACCGTCGCCGTCCCAGTCTGTGAATTGCATTTTGACATCACCCTGCTCGGTGGCCTTGGTCAGGTCGCTGTCCATCCGGTGACCGGTAATAGCAGATCCATCCACCAGCAGAATGGGGCCGCAGTCATGCACATTCGTCGCACTGCCCTTCCTGTAGAGGTGCAGGACGTCGTCCGTATCCAGGTTAGCCAGCCAAACCTCCCCATTGTAACGGGTAAGTGCCGGACGCACCTTCCAACGCCCCCACAGATCTATGCCGTCCGCATTCAGGACCTTGGAGGATTTAAGGCAATCGGGGGCCGGTTTCCCGGTGCCGAGCAGTATACCGGTACGCATGGCATTGGAAGAATAGACAATGTCAGGGATACCGTCACCGTTCCAGTCAATGACTGTCGGGCCCAAGAAGCCGTATGCGGCATTCAGCGGACCTCCGAGATCATAATAACCAGAGCGGATGCACACCTCCTGACCGTCCGCCTGCAGGAAGCATGGTTCACCGAAGGCGGGAGCCTCATTCGTGCCATAGTTTTTGAAGAAGGCAATACGGCCGTCCGACGTCCCTGACACTATGTCCAGGACACCATCCCTGTCCCAGTCGGCGACATTCGGGACGCTGCACGAGCCGGCATAGAGCTCGCCGGAGCGCATCATCAGCGGGGCAGGAGCAAGGTAAGAAGGCCGGCCATCCGCCGCAGGAGTGGTTCCCGCCGCGTAATAGTACACCGGGCCATCCCCGCTGGCGACGAATGAAGTTCCATCCATAGGGGCAATACGGGTGAGAACACAGCGATTGTCCAGAGCGCTGCCGTCAGTTGCGGCCAGCATCTTGACCTTTCCATCGCCATCAGGCTGTACCCACCCTATGCCGCCCAGGCATGTTCCGACCAGCCAGCCCTCCGTCAGACGGAGGAGCGCGGCCGGACCGATGAAGTCTTCCACAGTGCCCGAAATCTGTGCGGCAGGGGCCTTGCACTGCCAGGACGAAGCATCCATAGAGAAGGAGTACAGTCTGGAGTGAGGCAGATTGCCTATATACAGATTCGCGCTATTATAAATAGTATGTTCTTTGGGCACATCGGGCAGATACACTGAGCCGTCGTCGGTAAGGACGTACACGGTCCATTCATCGCCGGAAGATGGCACCATATCGAATGCGAACACAGAGTTCACTATGCCTGAAACAGACATAGTGAAAGCCGGAGTAGACGCAAATGTCTTCATACCCGAGTCATAAACGTATCCCTTCATCGAGAGTTTGTCCATAGCCAGACCGTAGACCGTTCCGCCTATGGATATAACCTTCACGCAGGCACCCGTTCCAGACCATGGGAATGACACGACTGCAGGGGCACTGTATACCAGTTTTCCCTCCACAGTTTCCTGGTAGGTGCACAGATACACTTTCTGATTTCCATCACCGTCTGAACACTGGAAGAACAGATCGGGATAAGCCTTTCCGGAATTAACACTTCCCAAGACACGGTTACTGACCGCATCCGGGAATGAGAGCAGTGACAGGCCGTTATCGAGAACTGTTTTCAAAGTCGAGCCGCTTACAGGAACCACACCTGTGACGGCACCGGGGCCTTTATTCCGGCCCCCTCGTATCTGACCGCCGTCAGGCTGAAGGTTCTGGTAATCGCGCCAAAGTTCCGAGCACCCGCAAAGGGCGGATGAAAGGATCATTATCGAAATGAGAATCTTTTTCATAGCCGTTACGGGATAAAGTTCAAATCAGAGCGCTTATAGAAGTAGAATCGTCCGCTTTCGCAGCCCACAAGCAGATTGGGACCGTTGGTGCAGTCACCCAGTCGGCATACTGCCGGAGACTGGGCGTGTCCCCCCAGGGTAACCTTCTTCTGCTTGAACTGAAACTCCTTCGGATACTCAAATACCATATTACTGTTCGATCCGGCGTTGCGGAAATAAAGTACATGCAAGGCTTTCTGACTGGCAAATTCGGGGAGTCCGGAAGTCGGATTCGGGAAGGAGGAGTGCTGGGGCGTGCCTATCAGCAGGTCGATCACGCCATCGCCGTCCCAGTCCGCGAACTCCAGTTTGGACCGGCCCCTCTCTCCGAGGGTCGAACCTGCATTGGCCCGATGTCCGGTGATGATATTGCCATCGGTCATCTTTATCTGTCCGCAGTCCTCGACCGAGGTCAGGGAGACTTTGCGGTAGAGATGCACGGCATTGTCCGTATCCATAAACGCCAGATAGATATCCGTTCCTATCCGGGTCACGCCAGGGCGCACGCGCCACATTCCCCAGAGTTCGGCTCCGCCCAAAGTTATAATCATTCTCGGTCCCAGGCAGTCGAGGGTTCCGCTGCCGTTTCCGAGCATAACTTCCACGCGGGATGAGTTACTAGAGAACACTATATCCAGTATCCCGTCACCGTCCCAGTCTATCACATTGGGGCAGATATATCCCCATGCACCTCCGTCATCAGGGCCCTGGACCTCGAAGTAACCGGCATGGTGGCGGAGCACTTCCCCACAGGACATGAGGGGCTGACCTTCACCGAAAGCCGGTATGGCGTCAGTGCCGTAGTTCTTGAAGAAGAGGATGCGGCCCTCGGAATTACCGGAGATAATATCCAGTACGCCATCCTTATCCCAATCCACGACGGAAGGGACACAGAGGGAGCCGGAATAGGCCGGATGGTCCCTGCAGATCAGTTCCTCGGCAGGCTCGAACACGGGGGCGCCGAATTCATCGTAAGAGCCCGTAAAACGATAGTAAAAAAATGCTCCTTCTCCGGAGGTCACCAGATCCGTCCTGGACCCCGAGACCGAAGGGAAGGTCATCATTCCCGAGATAAGACTGGGATTAATCAATTCTTTACCATGACTGTCGCTAAGGAAGGAAACATTTCCGGGATCATCTATCGGAGCATATTTTATAACGCCAAACTTGTTGCCATATATAAGGCCCCGTTTTCCCGACGCCTTATCATAGAAAACCGTGATACCCTGTGGCATCTCGATCAATTTCTGTCCCTCTGCCAGCCTCTCGGCTGTCCCGACTTGCGACCAGGTGGAGAGATTGATGCGGCAGCGATACATGGTGGCATTACCTATAACGCCGCGCCATGTGCCGTAGGCATCATAGTAGCCCTGGTTCACATCCTCCATGGTTTCGCTTTTCGCCGTACCGTCCCCGCAAAGGTAGTACACGTCGGCCATGCCGTCTCCGGCCTCGATGATATCCGCTGAGCGAACGGCATCGGTAAAACCGCTGATAGCTACGGTATGCTGCCATGACGTGCCGAAACTGCGGGCCGATTCGTCGAATTCCGCCACCTGAATAGCCGTCCGGTCCATCAGGAACGCAGTGATACGGCCTCCGATATTGAGCACGCGGACGTTAGAGTTCCCACGGGCCCAGGGACAGTTCTTTATGAAAATGGGGTCGGAATAGAGCAGGCGTCCGTCTGTCGATTTGCCCTGGTATTTGGCGTAATACAGGAAGCCTCCGGCATCGGGGTCATCGATATCTCCGAAGGTGCCCGTAGCCTTGTTGATGAAAATGTCCGGATACTCCTTACCCGTCGCGAGAAAACTGCCGTTCACCCTGCAGGCAATGGCCTTATAAATCCAGATCGGCGCATAAGTAGAAAAAAGCGGTTCTCCGCTTACGGGCGCGAATCCGGAATAGGACACCCTAACGTCATAGAAATCGGGGCCCCTGGGAGTCTCAGGTTTGGTATCCGGAACCAAGGTCCGGCAAGAAACGGCCAGCAGAAGCACCGGCAAGGCCTTTATCAAAACTCTCATACTAATCCCAGCTTAAATATCTTCTTTCCAACAGGTACAGAGTACCGGTTTCATCACCGACGACCAGATTGGGCAGGCCGTCAGTTATCTTTCCGATGTAACCCGCCGAGGCACCGCAAGCATGGTGCCCGAATCGGAGAAGCTCACCCTTGTAACGCAGCTGTGCAGGCTTTTTGTAGGCAGGAGCAGCCTCGGTGCCGACATTGCGCATGAACAGGATGGTCGCACCCTTCAGTTTGTCGGGCAATCCCCACGGGAGCCCGTCTTCATCCTGAGCCGGGATGCGGTTGTGCTTGTTCGTAGCAATGATCAGGTCCTTCACACCGTCTCCGTCCCAGTCCACTATATCGAAACGCACACGGCCCTTGCCCCCGGCCTCCAGCCAGTTTGCACAGATAGTCCGCCCGTCTTCGAGACGCAGCTTGTAACCTTCGATAAGGTCGTAATCGTCTTCGCGGAAGTACAGGTGGAACTCATCGTCGTCATCCAGGGTGATATACACAGTCCTGCCGGCCAGCTTGCCCACACCGGGGCGGCAGCGCCAGGTCCCGTGCAGGGCCAGGTCGCCCAGGTAAATGGGATGCTCAGCCTGCAGGCCATCTTTCGAGCCCAGGAATACGCTGTGTTTTCCCCTGGAGTCGTTGGTCAATATATCCAGGATGCCGTCTTCGTTCCAGTCATATACATTGGCCCCGATATATCCCCACCTGCTCTCGGAAGGTCCCTGAACGTCCTCACCGTAACCGGGCTGGATGTGGATGGGACGGCCGTCGGTGGTCAGGTACTCGGGACGGCCGAAAGACGGGGCGCGGTCGGAGCCGGTGTTACGGAAGAACAGGATGAAGCCGGCGGAATTGCCCACTACCAGATCGAGTTTGCCGTCACCATCCCAGTCCACGATAGTGGGCGTCACGAGCCCGCCGGCATTCAGGGCCGGATTCAGCTCACGCGCGCTCACGGGGTCTTCGAACGTGTACTTTCCTTCCTTCGCAGAGGGTTTCACGTATTTCATGTAAAACACGCCGCCTTCACCGATGGCAAGCACTCCGATTGCATTCTTCTGCACGTACGCGACGGGCATGGGAGTGACCGTGGGATGGCGCATTGCATTGTCCTTAGCATCGACGATCCTGGTCTTTACCGCCTTCCCATCCGGGGTCAGGATGAACCAGTAGAAGCCTCCATGTTGATTGCCCACGAATATTCCCTTGCGACCTTCCAGTTCCAGACAGTCCATGCCGCTGACGTCGCCGGGAATAGCCTCAGGTTCGCTGATGCGCACAGCTTCAGAGATGACATCACCGTCCAGGGAGCAGCTGGCATGCCAAAGCGAGCAGGCACTCAGTCCGCCCCGGAAGACGCCGGTAGCATCGTACGGGCGGTAATCGGCGGAACGCCAGTCACCCGGGCGAATGGACGTCTTGTCATGCTCGGTAAAGTAGAGGTCAATAGTTCCGTTCCCGGAGATGTCCGGCAGGAGAGCACCCAGGCTGACGCCCGCGGGCGTGGGCCAGGTCTTCAGGATACGAAAAGTCTTTTCGCCCCCGGAACGGAGCGCAGCGTACAGTTTGCCGGTTTTTACAACCCAAAAAGCATAGAGATCACTTTCCTTCTGCCTGAACTGAACCGTACATCCGGCAGCCTCTTTCGGAAGGGCGACTTCTCCGGAAAGTTTGAAGACAGGGATGCCTTCGTCATATTTCACGAAAGAGTACCACAGGCAGCCGAGCCCGTAGAGTTTGGATTTCTGGAGTATGATATCCGGGGCGCCGGCGCCTTTCTGTAGGAAGGTGCCGGCGATGCGGCTGTGAAGGCCGGGATCGCAAAAGTCTCCAATACCACGGACACGGATTTCAGCCTCGGGAAGATTGCCCGCCCGGCCGCAGAACATTACAGCTATCAGGCTCAGGACAAGAAGGAAAGTGCGTCTCATAATCATTAGTTAGTAATCATTAGTCAGTAATCTTTACGACAACCATTGTAAATGCCAGAGATTCGTTAATCTCATACTTCGTGGGATTCTCTATCCGGACCGGCAGCAGAAGAGTCTGACCGACGGGATAGGTAGCCGTCAGGTCTCCGTCATGCAGCACGAGCTTGGTCGTAGCCTGACGGTTTCCGTCCTCTACGGTCAATTTCTCCGGAAGAGGATCATAGTAGAGAGGATCCAGCAGGATGCCCGTCTTGTATATATCATACTTGGCGGGAGCCCCGGCGGTCATGGCGATAGCCTTGGCTGCTGCCAGGGTATCAGCCACGATCTTCAGATCCACGGAGAAAGACTGTTTGGGAGCAGTGCCGGAACGATAGATACCCAGCGTCGTCTCGGTCTGATGGCCCGGTGCGGAGTTCAGCGCAGACTTGCTCACATTCACGTTCAGGTTATTGTCCACTCCTATGTTATGGGCAGCCTGAGGCATGTATATAAGCGTGTTGCCATACTCGGCGTCCAAGGCCGGGTCGGAGCATGCGGCCATCATCAGGCCACAAGCCAAAGCCAAAACAGCAAAATATATCTTTTTCATATAATTCTGTATTTATAGGTTACCAACCCGGATTCTGGGCGATCATGCCATCTGAGGCGAGCACCTCGGACTGTGGAATCGGGAATAATATCATATGCGATTTCCATACACGGTTCTCGACATTGAACGAGGCATAAGACAGAGTACCGCCGGAGTTAGTGATGCGCACTCCCCTGAGCGGAGCTCCGAGGGCCGCGGCGGCCACCGGTTCTCCCCAGCGGCGGACATCATAGAAGCGGTGTTCTTCAAATGCCAGTTCTATCTGACGCTCATGATGGATACGCTCCCTCATTTCGGCCTGTGTTCCAGCCACGACACCCGGCATTCCTGAACGGGTACGAACCTGGTTCACAGCCCAGCGGGCTGTTCTTCCATCGCCAAAATAGTCCACATCTGCGCCGTAAGCTTCATTCATGGCTTCGGCGTAATTGAGCAATATCTCGGCATAACGGAACAGAGGCCAGGAATGGACCGCGGTCTGATTCTTTTCCAAATCAAGTCCGTCAGTGAGGAACTTCTTCAGATAGTATCCCGTCGTAGTGGCATTCTTCACTCCGAGGCCGTCATGTCCTCCGACATAGGTCTCCATGGTACGTCCGTTCCAGTTAGAACCGTTCACAACCACGGTTTGCTGCAGACGAGGGTCACGCCCGGCGTACGGGTCCGCTCCGGGAGCGAGGGCAGCCCAGCTGAAAGCCGTTCCGTCCGCGTTCTCATACGCATCCACCAGATTGGCGGAGGGGCAGGTGCCAGTGTTGCCGCCATTAGTGCTCACGGGATAATTGTTGGTCTCGGGATCATTGCCATCACCGGTCATATAGGAGAGTATGCATTCGGTGTTCTGATGACCCTGCACACCCAGGAACATGGCCCGGTAATCAGCAGTAAGAGCATAGCGGTTCAGGTCAATCACAGCCTTTGCAGCCGCAGCGGCCTTCTTCCACTTCTGAATATCGCCGGTCGGATTGTATGCCGGACTGGCCGCATAGAGCAACGCCCTGGACTTAATCGCGAGGGCGGCACCCTTCTCGATACGTCCGAAATCATTGGGCTTGTAGGCCTGCCAGCTATCCCTGAGGTCCGGAAGCGCAGTGTCTATCTCCCTGACGATTTCGCTAACCACCTCCGTGTACGAGTTGCGTATCATATCGGGCTCGCTACCCAGGGCATAGTTCCCGGTGATAATCGGGACACCGCCGTAGCGTTTGAGCAACTCGAAATAAATATACGCCAGCATCACGTGGTTCTCAGCCCGCAGGCACTTAAGGTCCGCGCACTGCTCCTGATAGCTGTTCTTGGCAGCGGTAGTGGAAGTATCCCTCACTATGATGTGCTCGTAATCCGCGCTATCCTCGAGGAACATTCGGATACGGCGTATCTCACGGTAAGCGGCGGTCCAGTTTCCACCGGGACAGCTGAGCGCGCTCCAGATTCCGAGCTGAAATTTCTCGACGGAAGACCCGGCGATGGCGTAGTCAGCCTCGTCACAGGCGGCCGCCAGCATGGCGCCGTCTATCCTGTCATACCCGGCGGGCAGGGCGCGGTAAGCCTCGATTCCTTCCTTGTACAGGTTGGTATAGTTAATACCGGCCATATCCTTGGTCACGGATGTATCAATCTTGCTTTCCGGCAGAAACTGCTCGCAAGATGTAAGCGATACGGCCGCAATAAGTAAAGTAACAAATATCTTTTTCATGGCCTTTCTAGAAATTGAGGTTGAGTCCGCACTTGTAGGTCTTCATCAGAGGATAGCTGGCCATATACTCCGCATCTCCGTACACACTGTCGAAGACGAAGGGGTTGATGACGGCCAGATATAGCCTGAGAGAAGCCGCTCCAAGACGAGACGAAATCCGTTTGTCAAAAGTATACCCGAGGGTAATGTTATTGATCCTGAAAAGACTTCCGTCCTGGAACCAAAGAGTCGAGTTTACGGTATTGTTCGTGTTGGATCCCAGCGTCAGGCGAGGGAACGTGGCGCTGTCGCGTGTGTCGATACCCTTCTCCGGCCAGTAGGCCCAGCGGTTCGCCACAGCGTATGCAGACACATTATACAGCCCGTTCGAGAACGCCTGGGTCGCATTGTTATACATGTCGATCTGACGGCGTGCAAAACCGTAACCTCCCATCTCGAAGTCAAAGCCCTTCCATGCGAGATTAATGCGCAGGCCGTAGCTGATCTCCGGCACAGTCGAGAAGAAATCACCGTCGAATGTAGCATCATCCGAATCGATGCGGCCATCGCTGTTGAGGTCCTTGTACTTGACATCACCGACTGTCACCTCGCCGAGCATGGAGGGCAGGGCGGAGATTTCGTCAGCCGAAGTATAGAAACCGTCTGCGACATAGCGTTTAGAAACACCCACACTACGACCGGTCTGACGCTGATACGCGAAGAGGGTCGGAGCCTCATTCATATTGACAATATGGCTGTGTGCGAAAGAGAAGGTGCCGGACAGAGTGTAGCGGAAGTCACCGATCCTGTCGGACCAGCTCATCGCACCGTCCAGACCGCAGTTCGACACGACTCCGTCGCCTACGTTCTTATCGGAAAGCAGGCCGAAGTAATCGGGGACATTGGCGTTCACCAGAATCCCGGTCCGCCTGTCATAGAAGACGTCGGCATTCAGGGAAAGGCGGTTTTTAAAGAGGCGGGCGTCAATACCGGCGTTCGAGCGGAACAGAGTCTCCCACGATGCATCGGGGTTGGCCTGATAATACTCGAACAATCCGGACTTGCCGGAGGTGCCGGCCCAGCCGAACTGCGCTCCGACAGCCGACGAATGCCAATACTGCTGGTACATGTAGTAATTGGTCGCAGTCGAGAGATCGGCCATGCCGGAAAGACCGGAGGACAGGCGGACCTTCAGGAAATTGACATTCGCATCGGCGCCGTTATTGGCAATAATGTATGCGAGCGATGCTGCCGGGAAGAAGCCCATGTTCTTTGAAGGAGCATAGGCCGACTTACCGTACCACGACCAGTCGAATTCGGCGAAGAAGCGGTCGTCGAAACCATATCCCACGCGACCCGCGAACCCGCGTGTCACGAGCGGCTGGTTCAGCCCCGTGATCGTGTAGCTGTCGTTGTGGAAACTGACGCTGGCAGCGATGCTCTGGTCCCCGAACTTACGGCCGTAACGGGCCGTCACTTCTTCCTGCAGACGGTTAGTCATGTCGTTGTAGGAAGTACCGGTGTTGGTGATAGTAAAGTCCGTAGTCTGAGTGCCATAGGCATTATAGGCAATGGCATCGGTCGGGTCCAGGTAGGGCTCAAACTGCTGGTAGGTCCTGGCCTTACGGTACTTCTGCTGATGCAGGCTGTACAGGGCAATGGACTCTTCCAGGCGCAGGCCCTTGAGGATGAAGTCCAGGTTCTGCCCGAGGGTAAAGCTTGACTCCACGACACGGCTGTGGGTATTGAACCAACCCTGAGCCAGCACATCCGCGACCGGGTTCGTGTAGTAGGCGTTTCCGCCATACCCTTCTTCCGTCTCCACGGGGAAGGCATTCGCCGGAGTGGTGAGCAGCTCCTTCCACAGGGTGGAAGTTCCCACGTTGGGACGATACTGGTTGCGAATCTGGCCCGAGAGATTGGTCTTCAGGTCGAAGATATCGCTGATACGGGCATCCAGATTGATACGGAAATTGAACCTCTGGTCATCCAGATTGGAGTTCGTATCCCGTTCTTTCTCAACGCATTTATACAGGCCCCGTACATCCTGGAACGCTCCCATCACGTAGTAACGGATGTTCTTGTTTCCGCCGGAGACGCTGGCTTCCGCGCTGGTCTCGGGGGCGAACTTGTTCAGGACCTTCTCGTACCAGTTCACGTTCGGGTAGAGAAGATCGTAATGGGCAACCGTGGAGGCATCGCCGCTGCGGTAGGCATCCAGCTGTGCATCGGTGTAGAACTGAGTCCAGGCACCGTTGTCATTACTGAGAGCCTCGTTGTACATGGTTGCATAGGTGTATGCATCCACGAACTCCGGTTTCTCGGTGAATTGCTGCCAGCCATGGCGGACTGATACACTCACCTTCGGCTTACCTTCGACGCCTCTCTTGGTCTTTACATAGATGATACCGTCGGCGCCGTCCTGGCCGTACAGTGAGAGGGCCGCGGCATCCTTGAGCACGGATATTGACTCGATATCCGAGAGCATCAGGCCGCTAAGGCTTGACTGAAGTCCATCCACGAATACGAGGGGCGAGGCAGTATTGAAAGAACTGCGGCCGCGCACGTAAAGCGTGGGGGACGATTCTGTCGAACCGCCGGAAGTCTGCATGACCGTGAGGCCAGGGAGCCGTCCGGCTAAGGCATCGGCGATATCATTGTCATATACATTCTCCAGTTCTTCGGCCGTTATGGTCACGACAGAAGCTGTCATGGAGAGTCTGTTCTGGATATCAAAGCGGACGGGGACTTCCTCCGTCAGTTTATCTCCTTCCTCTTGTGCCGGCAGCGGGATTGCCGCCATGCCCAGGAAGAAAACCGCCAATATCCGGTAGATGTTTATCAAATTTTTCATTGTCATTCAGATTTTGGGGTTTGGAGAATTAATATCCGGGGTTCTGGACCAGGTATCCCTTGTCCACCTCTTCCTGAGGGAAAGGATAGAAATACATGGCTTTGGTCCATACGCGCGGTTCGGCGTGCTCCGCCAGGTAATACTCAGTATAGGATGTCGCAGTTGAGCCGGCAACATTCTGAACAAAGCGAAGAGTGTAGAGTGTACCTCCGAAAGTATCGTCAGCTATCTTCCATCTCTTGCAGTCCCACCAGCGGTGGCCTTCGGCGAAGAGTTCCACGGCGCGTTCACGTACTATCTGGGTGTGGAAGTCAGCTTTCTCGGCAGCATTCAAAACGCGTATTCCTCCGCGGGTTCGGATGACATCCACAGCCTGGGCTGCGGTGTAGAGTCCAGTAGGGGTCTTGGCGTCAGCGCTGCCGTAGTACTCTGCAGTAGCTTCAGCATAGTTCAGATAGAACTCGGCGAGACGGAAGACGATCCAGTCTTTCATTAGTTCACCTGAGTAGTTGTAGCAGAATTTAACCATGGGTCCAACTCCATGCATATCAGAGGCACTCATCTGGTCATCAATTTTACCGAACGGCCATTTGGTATAATCACCGGTTTTCGTGAAATTGGGAGCTGCCTGACCCGCAGGCCATACGCATTGCAGGAAGCGCGGCTCCATTTCATTCATCTTCGTCGTATATTCCGAGAAAGGACGATGCTCATTCAGGGTTGTAGGCCAGGTCTGGTCTGAAGCGTCGGCTTTGCGGAAATACTTGATTATATTCAACATAACCGACATTCCACGGAGAGAGAAAGTCCAGAATATTCCATCGCCGAAGCCATTGTTGGAAGAAGAGTATCCCTTATTTGCAAGGATGACTTCCTTATTGTCCTTTTCAGAGGTGGCATAACCATAAGCATTGTGCTTGGGGTCAGTCTCACCTCCGGCAATATCAGCAGCAGTGATTAGGGACACACCCGCCGTGGAGGCCCATACGAGCACGTCGTTGGCCGCCTCGGCAGCTTTCAGCCAACGCTCCTTGTCATAACCTTCGAGACATACGAACTCGGGATGGTCATAATCCAGGATCATATCCGAAGCAGATGAGTTAAATAAAGGAGATGCGGCATATAGCAGTGTACGTGATTTGATACACAGGGGTACACCCTTTGTTACACGACCTCTCATATTGGAGGGATATGTGTCAGGCAAGTCAGGGATGGCTTCTTCGCAGAGTTTCAAAATGAAGTCAATGGTCTCTTTCAGGGTACTCCTCTGGACTAGCAGGGTGGCATCGCCCTCACCGAGAGGATGATCCACTATGGGCATTGCCGCGTATCGGGGCAGCATATCCATGTAGGCAAGGGCTATAAGGGCCTTGGCCTCGGCTATCATCTGAGTCTTCTCGGCATCCGGAATCTCCTCATCGGGGACTTTGTCGATATTCTTGATGAATGTCCAAGCAGCACGAATGCCCGGCCAGCGGTGAGCCCAGGAGTCTTCCTGATTACGGCTGGCAGTTATAGCATCAAAGCCCGCGACATTGACATACCGGCCCGGGGTCGCGCCTCTGTAGTTACAGCACTCATCCGTGATACTGGCGAGCAGTGAACGGGAGAACTGCGTCTGGGACTGAAGGCTCTTGTTCTCGGGATAGTTTCCGTTCGTGTAAGGGAATCCCCGGGGAACGAGCTGATAATAGATATTGTAGAGGGCACTCTCGGCATAATCACGGTTGGAGAAAATCGTATCGAGCGTAACGTCCGACGACGAGGGTTTCTCCAGAATGGAGAGACAGGAATTCAAAGAGGCCAGGCATATTATGACAGCACAAAGGCGAAGTATGTTTTTATAAGTTTTCATAATACGTTCCTCCTTAGAATATTACTTTAACACCGAAATTGTAGACCTTCGGCATAGGATAGAATGTACCCTTGCCGGAAGGAGACTCGGGATCGAAGTTCGTCATCCCGGAGAAGGTCAGCAGGTTGGTGCCGCTAAGGGACAGACGAACGTCGCTGATTCCGACTTCACGCAGTTTGGCAAGCCTGATATTGTAGGCGAGCTCGACATTACGGAGTCTCAGATATGAGGCGTCATAGAGCCAGAACGTGGAAAGCGGGTCGGGATTGATGAACGACGGGGAGTTGATATTATCAGAGAGCATTCTCGGATAAGTGATGTTTTCTCCCGCGAGGTAACGCTCCTCGGTCCAACGGCCCATGTGCCATGTCTGGGCACTGCGGCTATAGTACAACGGGCAGACTGCCTCCTGTTTCATATACAGGGTCACGTTGGTCGCGCCCTGAAGCAAGGCGTTGAATTCGAGGCCCTTCCAGTTGAAACCGAAGCTGAAACCATAAGTGATTTCGGGATAGTCGCTGTAGCCGATTGGAATCTTGTCGTTCGCATCCACGACACCGTCACCGTTGATATCGATGAAATTCAATTCACCGCGGTCCCAGCGTCCGGCACCCCAGCTGTGCTGAGGCTGGTTCTCCAGGTCCTCCACGGTATTGATAAAACCTTCATTCAGCCAGCCTTTATATTGGCCCACAGAATAACCGGTTTTCATGAGGTACTTATACGCCATCTCAGGCTCGTCCATATACTCAATGCGGTTACGGGCGAAGGAGAATACACCCTTCAGGAAGTAATTGAATTCTCCCAGACGGTCGTTCCATGCCAGTTCAGCCTCGAAACCACGGTTGGAAACCTTGCCCAGGTTCGCGGGCGCGGGGGTGGAGCCGACAATGGAAGGCACGGTGCCGTATTCCCAGAGGATATTGTCGCGATATTCGCTGAACAAGTCTCCGGTAAAGGAAAGGCGACTGCGCAGCATCTTCAGGTCAATACCGATATTGGCTTTGCGGGCGCGCTCCCAGGTAACCAGCGGGTTGCCGACGTCACCTTCATTGGAAGCTTTGTAGTACTGGACATCCACACCGTATGTACCGAAGTTATATCCGTTCTTCGGATAGTCGTACTTGGTGGGCAGATACAGGAAGCGTTTACCGCCGATCTGGTCATTACCGACTTCTCCGTAAGAGCCGCGGATCTTCGCATAGGTGACAATATTGTTCTTCGGGAAGAAACTCTCCTGAGTCAGGATCCATCCCAGCGAGAATGCAGGGAAGAAGCCGAAACGGCGGCCCTCCGCGAAGTTCTCGGATCCATTATAACCCAGATCGACCTCGGCCAGATACCTGTGATCATAATCATAGGTCACACGTCCGACGAAGCCGAGCAGGGCTTTAGGGAGTTTATACTCGAAAGCAGGGTTGTCCTGGGTGCGCTGGTTGTACAGGGCCAGGGCGGTCACGTGATGATTGCCAAAAGACCTGGCATAATCGATTCCGGCCTCCAGATACAGGTTCTTGTAACGGGTACCGTAGCTCTGGGCCTGGGCCGTGGCGCTTTCGTCATTGGCTTTTACCAGGGTGTAACCGTTCTCGTACTCGTCCCCGAGGATTATTTTGTATGAAGGGATGGTACCGGGAGTATACTTCATGGTGTAATTGCCTATGTCGTCATAGGCGACCTTTCCATGGACTCCCAGTCCCTTGGTTATGAATCCCAGGTCATACTTGAGTTCGGCGCTCAGATTATACTTGGAAGTATTGTCGAGCTGATAACCGTTCTCGTACAGCGTGTACAGGTTCGAGTTATTCTTACGGATTCCGACGATGGGATCGTTTCCGCCGTATCCTGTAATTAGTTTTCCGTCCAGGATATTCGGTCCGAACGGGGTTGAGTTCAGGATATCGGAGAATATGCTCGCGGTGGAATAATTCGCATAGTTACCATTGGTGAAGGTCGTACCCAGACGAAGAGAGAGAGTAAGACCCTTAACCAGCTTGGCATCGATGTTCGCACGGAAGTTATATCGTTTGTAGTCGGGATTGATGGAGAAGTCTATACCTTCCAGATCATAATCCCGGTACATTCCTTCTTGGTGCAACATACCGAACATCACGAAGTATTTCACGTCCTCGGTACCGCCGCTGACGTTGATGTTGTACTGCTGCTGGGGCGCTGATTTCTTAAGCAATGCCTTTACCCAGTCTGTCTGAGAATAGGTCACGGGATCCGTACCGTCACGGTATGCGATGAATGCAGATTCAGGATATTTCTCCTTTGCGACACCTTCGTTATCGATACCTTCGTTGTACAGGGTAATCCAGTCTGCAGCGTCCACCAGCTGGGGCATCATCGTGTATGACTGCCAGCCGAAGTTACTTGAGAAGGTCACTTTGGCCTGTCCGGCTTCACCCTGACGGGTGGTGACGATGATGACACCATTGGCACCGCGGACACCGTACACGGCCGTAGCAGACGCATCTTTCAAGATATTGACCGACTCGACCTCATTCGGATCGAGCATCTCCATGGAATCGCGCTCCACACCATCGATGATGATGAGCGGGGCAGATTCATTACCAGCATTCAGGGTTCCGATACCACGGATCTTGAACGTGGCGGCATCCTTTCCGGGCTCGCCGCTCCTCTGGACGGAGGTGAGGCCGGTCATCGTTCCGGCAAGGGAATTAGTGATATTGGCTGTAGGGCTACGCAGCACATCTTCGCCACGGACGCTGTTGACAGCTCCGGTAATAGTGGCCTTACTCTGTGCTCCGTAGGCTACGACTACCGTTTCCTCCAGCGAGAGGGCGTCTTCCTGCAGCACTACCGTAATTTTGGATTGCTTCCCGACAGGAATAGTCTGGGTTGCATATCCGATGAGGCTCACTTCCAGCACATCGCCGTTGGAGACACTGATGGTGAAATTGCCGTCAATGTCCACAACCACGCCGTGCATGGTTCCCTTGATCAGTACAGCGGCACCGATAGCAGGCTGCTTGTCCGAAGTCTGCACCTGGCCGCTCAGCTGCCAGGAGCCACTGCCCGCATTCTGGGCCCTCGCAGGGAGCAAACTCCCCGCGATAAGGGCCAGAAGCAGGACGATACCTGACAACCAGTTTACCAATCTGAGTTGTTTCATAAGTTCAGTTATTTGACAATTTCAATGAGAGGGCTGGGACAGCCAGCGTTATTCTCGCCACGGAAGCGGGACTTTGCATTGGCCGGAGCAGCCAGGGCTTTTCCTTCGCATGTGTAAGGAACCGATGCACGGATACGGATCTTTAGACCGTGTGCAGGGATCTCGTGTTTGAGAGGGAAGTTGAATGTAATAAGGTCCTGGTTGTTATTTCCGGTTTTCAAGATGTTGTAGGAATACTCCACTTCAGACACCGTCTTGAACTCAAGCGGATGTGCAGGGTCATCGAGCGTATACCACGTATTTCCGGAATAGTATTCAACCGTAAAGCCGCCCAACTGTCCCTTCGGGAGACGCAGAATGAAGCACATCCTGAGATTGGTGTTTACAGGGAGGACATTTTCATTGTCCACGTCGAACTCAAACGCATCGCCGAGCCAGATCTTATTAAAACCGGGCTGGCCCGTGGAGAAGAGTGCCAGATCTGCCCAAGTGCCGATGGACGTCTTGTCGACCTGGGTAAATACCATCTTGCTCTTCAGATCCTTGGAGAGGATGTATTGGCCGGTATCACCAACCTTGTCAGTGAGTGTTACGACGGCGTTGTCATCCAGGGTTCCGCTGCACCAGTTGGTCATCATGGTAGCAGCTGCGGGAGAGTTGAAGTACCAGTCGGCCAGGACCTCGGTATCGATAATGGTTCCGATATTCAGCATGCCGCTGCGTCCGGGATTGAAGTCCTTAAGAGACAACGTCTTATCGAGCATCTTGCCGGCACCGTTCTCGGCATCGAAGAATTCCACATAGAAACCATTGCCCATCTGCACGGGCAGGGTGGCCGCATAGTAAGTGCCGGGGCCGGGGACATTCAGGATAAGCTCGGTGGAGCCATCCGTAACCTTCCCCGCTGCCGGAATCCCGTCAGTGAATGTTACGGGGACCGTGCCGACGATAGCATTCTTGAGGTTGTAGTTGCCAATCACGATGCTACGCACTGCAGGCTCGGTAACCGTCAGTTTTATGATACTTCCAAGGTTCTTGAAAGAGATGGAGCTGCCTGAAACCTCAGCCACCTCGATGGCGGCGGAAGCAAAGCTGCCGTCCTGGATGGCGGGTACCGTCACTTTGAAGTCAGTGCCGTCATAGCTAGAAACGATAGCGGCGGGATATACGGCATATACATTTCCCTCACCAGGTGTGGCGGAGAAAGAGAAGGTAGCGCTGGCTCCGGCCTCGGCGAGTGCGGCGGAAGTTGCGTCACCACCGTTCCAGACCAGCTTGATCTGGTCACCGGCAGCCCAGTTCACAGCCCCTGCTTCCTCGAGCGTAGTACGCACGGGGACCTCTTCAGCAGCTGAAGTCACCGCCTCATGAGTAGCGGTCAGTTCAATAAAACCTTCCGCGCTTT
>JAFSTI010000100.1 GCA_017450585.1 Bacteroidales bacterium | reverse complement strand
TGTAATCAGGTGCAAGACAATCCACTACTTTACCTTTTCCCTCATCGCCCCACTGGAGGCCGAGTACGACATCGGTTTTGTTCATATCCTTCAATTTTATTTCTACTCCAAAGATACCGATTATATTTCAATGAAACCAGACAAATCAGCAGAAACTTATCTACGTCCCGTGCGAATAAATATCGGTAGGATACCGGCGGTTGAAACATGCCATACACATATCCGTGCGTCCACCCGCCTCCATCAAGCCCTCCTCGGAAATGAATGCGAGCGAATCCGCCCCGATAAAACGGCATACCCCATCCACATCCATCCCGGCAGAAATCAGTTCCTCACGTGAAGAAATATCCACCCCATAATAACATGGATTCTTCAACGGAGGACTGGGAATACGGACATGTATCTCCGAGGCTCCGGCATCCCTAAGCATATGTATAAGCTGTCTGGAGGTCGTTCCCCTCACAATAGAATCATCGATGACGACCAGACGCCGGCCACGGATCAGGGACTTCACGGGAGACAGCTTCATCCTGACTCCGCTGACCCTCATCTCCTGAGTCGGCTGGATGAAAGTCCGGGCGATGTACGCATTTTTCACCAAGGCCATTTCCAGCGGGATCCCACTCGCTTCTGAGTACCCTATCGCCGCACTTAGGCCCGAATCCGGAACGCCGACCACAATATCCGCTCTGCAAGGGCTTTCCCGGAACAGAATCTTTCCGGATTCCTTCCGGAACGCGTGAACATTGACCCCCTCGATATCGCTATCCGGACGCGCAAAATAAATATACTCCATAGCGCACATGGCGCAACGTGTACATGACGAATAAAACGAACTTTCCAGCCCGTCAGCCGATATTCGCACGACCTCCCCCGGCCTGACATCCCGCACTGAGCTCGCACCGGCTGCGTACAATGCACAAGTCTCGCTCCCCACGACATACCCTCTGCCAAGCCGGCCTATCGAAAGCGGACGCAGGCCGTATTTATCCCGACACGCGTACAGAGCGTCGCGCGTCAGAACGAGGAAGGCGAATGCACCGTCAATAAGATTGAGGCAATGGCTGAGCAGCTTCACGCTTATCCGCCCGCCGGAGGGGAGAGCATCCCCGAGCAAGGCGCCGAGCACCTCACTGTCCGACGAGCAGTGGAACAGCACTCCCCTCTCTGACAGAGCGTCAGCAAGTTCCCGGGCATTGACAATATTGCCATTATGCGCGGTCGCGTAATCTCCGCGGCGGCTCCGGAACAGGAAGGGTTGGACGTTGTCAATACCCCCGCCTCCGGAAGTGCCGTATCGAACGTGTCCGATGGCATGGAGCCCGTCGCCACATGCATAGCCGTCTTCCGGAAAGACACCGGAGACGAGGCCGAGATCCCTTTTCAGGACAATCTCACCGTCAGGTCCGCACCACGCGATACCGCAGCCCTCCTGCCCCCGGTGCTGAAGGAAGGTCAAGCCGGTCCTTACGATGCCGGCAGCTCCTTCGACGCCGAACACGCCGAACACACCGCATTCTTCGTGAATCTGAGACATTTCCTATCTATTGGTAATCATTCCACGAGCGCACCGACAGGCCTTCCGTGCCCAATTCACATAGCGCATAAATGAAAGCGCTGGCGAGCCTGGCATTCGTAATCAGCGGGATGTTATAGTCAATAGCCGTCCTGCGAATGGCGAAACCGTTCTCCAATTCCCTCGCACTGTAGTTTTTGGGGATATTAATCACCAGCCCTATCTTGCGGGCCTTCAGATACGCATCCACATTGGGTTTTTTGTCGGAATCAGGCCAATGCAGAACCTCAGCCCTGATACCATTCTGTTCCAGGTAGGAAGCGGTTCCGGCTGTGGCGTATATACCATAGCCGTGTTCCGTTAGCGTGCGGCACGCCTCAAGCAGTTCAGCTTTGGACTGTGCCGGACCAGAGGAAATGAGCACTCCCTTATCTTTGGGAGGGATAGTGTATCCGACTGAAAGCATTCCCTTTAACAGGGCTTCGTAGTAATTGTCACCCATACAGGCCACCTCTCCGGTGGAAGCCATATCCACGCCCAGAATAGGATCGGCCTGGAGGAGCCGGGCGAACGAAAACTGCGAGCACTTCACTCCGACATAGTCGATGTCTGCGAACGTTTTTCCATATGGTTCTACCTCTTTGCCGAGCATTATCTCAGTGGCCATACCTATGAAATTGAACTTGGTAATCTTCGACACGAACGGGAAGCTCCTGGACGCTCTGAGGTTACATTCTATCACCCTGAGGGCATTATCTTTAGCCAGAAACTGGATGTTGAACGGGCCGGAAATCTCCAGCGCCGCGGCTATCTTGGAAGAAATCCGCTTGATGCGCCGTATGGTTTCATAGTAAAGCTTCTGGGCCGGGAATACCACGGTGGCGTCGCCGGAATGCACGCCAGCGAACTCAACATGCTCGCTGATGGCATAGCACTTTATCTTCCCGTTTTGGGCGACGGCATCTATTTCGACCTCCTTTGCCCTGGAAATAAACTCCGTAGCCACGACAGGATGTTCGGGACTTACAACGGCGGCATTGGTAAGCGCATCCCGCAGTTCTTCTCGGCTGGATACGACCTTCATCGCGGCGCCGGAAAGCACATAGGAAGGCCGTATCATTATGGGCAATCCGACCTCATCGGCGAAAGAATAGATATCGTCAATACTGTCCAGTTCCTTCCAGCGGGGCTGATCAACTCCAATCAAATCGCACAGCCGGGAGAATTTCTCCCTGTCCTCAGCTTTGTCGATAGACTCTGCCGAGGTTCCCAGAATGCGGACCCCCATTTGTGAAAGCGGCATGGCCAGATTGTTAGGGATCTGGCCGCCGGTGGACACGATTACACCCATCGGAGCCTCCATCTCACAGATGTCCAGCACTCTCTCAAGTGACAGTTCGTCGAAGTACAGGCGATCGCACATATCATAATCAGTACTGACCGTTTCAGGATTATAATTGATCATGATAGCCCGGAATCCCATCTCCTGTATCTTTTTCACTGCTGTCACCGAACACCAGTCGAACTCAACGCTACTGCCGATACGATACGCTCCGCTGCCCAGCACTATCACAGACCGTCCGTCCTTCTCGTGGGAAATGTCGTTTTCACTGCCTGAATATGTCAGGTAAAGATAATTCGTAAGCGCAGGATACTCGCCGGCGAGAGTGTCGATCTGCTTTACGCATGGCAGCACGCCCAGGCTCTTGCGATGTGAGCGGACCATAAAACCCCTTTCATGCGTATCGATTTTCGCCGAGGGCATTATAATATTGCCGATCTGCCAATCGGAAAAGCCCAGTTTCTTCGCCCCCAGCAAGGTCCCGGCATCCAGTTCATCAAGAGAATCGATGCCCTTAAGCACCGAGACATAATTATGGATGTTCTCCAAACGATAAAGGAACCATTTGTCAATCATCGTCCTGTCGTGGATCTCATCTACAGACATCCCGCTGCGAAGAGCCTGCTCTATCGCCAGTATGCGCTTGTCGCTGGGATTGGACAACTCAAACTCTACATCCGGTACTGATATGGGATTGCAGACGAAACCGCGGAGACCATTGCCTATCATCCTGAGGCCCTTCTGCACAGCCTCCTCGAAAGTGCGGCCTATGGCCATGACCTCTCCTACCGACTTCATGGACGAACCCAGCAGTTTGGAGACACCTTCGAATTTTCCCAGATCCCAGCGTGGAATCTTACACACCACATAATCCAATGCCGGTTCGAAGCATGCCGAAGTGACCTTGGTCACGGCATTCGGGATCTCATCGAGACCATATCCCAATCCCAGTTTGGCGGCGACAAAGGCAAGCGGGTATCCCGTAGCCTTGGATGCCAGGGCCGACGAACGGCTCAGACGCGCATTGACCTCTATCACGCGATAATCATCAGACTCGGGGTCCAGCGCATACTGGACATTACATTCTCCTACTATGCCCATGTGCCGCACTATACTGATGGCGGTCTGCCTCAGATAGTGATATTCATGATCGCTGAGGGTCTGAGACGGAGCCACCACAATACTCTCACCGGTATGAATACCGAGAGGGTCGAAGTTCTCCATGTTACAGACCGTGATGCAGTTATCATACTTATCCCGAACTACTTCATACTCAATCTCTTTCCAGCCCTTCAGAGACTTTTCCACGAGAATCTGGGAGGAGTACGAGAAAGCCGTCGCCGCAAGTGCACGCAGTTCCTCATCATTCGAGCAGAAACCGGAGCCCAGGCCGCCAAGCGTATATGCCGCCCGGACTATCACAGGGTAGCCGATCCTCCCCACGACCTCCAGTGCCTGTTCTACGGACTCCACAGCCACGCTATCCGGGGTCTTAACCCCGATCTCTTTCATTTTATGAGCAAACAGGTCTCTGTCTTCAGTGAGGACAATAGCTTCCACCGGCGTACCCAGCACCTTTACCCCGTACTTTTCCAGCACTCCGCTGCGATGCAGTTCGACACCGCAATTCAAAGCGGTCTGGCCGCCGAACGAGAGCATTATGGCATCCGGGCGTTCCTTGTCAATGACCTTGGTGACGAACTCCGGCGTGACCGGCAGGAAGTAGGTCTGATCGGCCACACCTTCAGAAGTCTGTACCGTAGCGACATTGGGATTAACCAGTATCGTTCGGATGCCCTCTTCACGCAACGCCTTGAGAGCCTGCGAGCCGGAGTAGTCAAACTCGCCCGACTGTCCTATCTTTAGAGCCCCTGACCCGAGCAGGAGCACTGTCCTGATACTGCTATCCCTCATTTTTGCTCTTCTTTATATTGTCAATAAATGCGGCGAACAATGATTCGGTATCCACCGGACCGCTGGAGGCCTCCGGATGGAACTGAGTGGAAAAGAACGGCTTGGTACGATGACGTATGCCTTCGTTCGTACCATCGTTCAAGTTAGTGAACATCGGCTCCCAATCGGAAGGCAGGGTGCTTTCATCGATAGCGAAACCATGATTCTGGGAAGTGATGAAACAGCGGTGCGTACCAGGGACCTGTACAGGTTGGTTATGAGACCTGTGCCCATATTTTAGTTTGTATGTCTTCGCGCCTGCTGCCAGGGCCAGAAGCTGATTGCCAAGGCAAATGCCCATAATCGGGCGGTCAGAGGCAATGGCTTTCCGCAGATGACGGATAGTAGCCTCGCACATGACCGGGTCTCCGGGGCCGTTCGAGATGAAAAGCCCGTCATAATCCTCCGCGTTGAAGTCATAGTCCCAGGGAACCCTTTTTACAGTAACGTCGTGTTTGAGCAGGCAGCGCAGAATATTGTTTTTCATCCCGCAATCCACCAGGAGGACCTTGTACTTTCCGCAGCCGTAGCTGCTCACCTCCCGGGGAGAAACCATGGCTACAAGATTTTCTTTATCGGGGTCATAGAACGGAATGTCTTCGTCACCAAACACTATCTTACCCAGCATCGGGCCCTTTTCACGCAGTTTCTTGGTCAAGGCGCGGGTATCCACTCCGCAGATACCCGGAATCTGCTCCCGTTCGAGCCACGAGCCCAGGCTTTCCTTGGAATCCCAGTGGCTGCTCCTGGCCGAATAATCGGAAATGACCAGTGCCGTACACTGTATCCTGCCGGATTCGAAATACTTGGATATCCCGTCTTCCACGTCCTCCGGCGGGACTCCATAATTACCAATCATAGGATAAGTCGGCACCAGTATCTGTCCCTTATACGAAGGGTCAGTAAGACTCTCCGGATATCCGGTCATGGCAGTATAGAAAACAAGTTCTCCGGAGACGGACTTCCTATACCCAAACGATTTTGCTTTAAAGACGGTGCCGTCCTCGAGAATCAGAGAGGCTTCTTCCATATCTTACAAACTCTTTACAAAATCCATAAACAGGGGATGCGGGCGAAGCACCGTGGAAGAATACTCCGGATGGAACTGCGTTCCGATAAACCACTTCATCTGAGGGATCTCCACTATTTCGACCAAGTCATTCTCAGGGTTCCTGCCGGTGCAGCGCATTCCCGCCTGTTCGAACTGATGCAGGTAATCATTATTGAATTCATACCGGTGACGGTGACGCTCTTTCACGACATCCTGCCCGTAGATTCCCCTCACACGGCTGCCGGGGATAAGTTCACAGGCATAGGCACCGAGTCGCATTGTCCCTCCAAGATTCTTCAGAGCCTTCTGGCTCTCCATCATATCGATTACGTTGTGAGGGGTCTGGGGATCGATCTCGGAACTATGCGCGCCTTTGAGGCCGAGAACGTTGCGGGCGAACTCGATGACCATCATCTGCATACCCAGGCATATCCCGAAGGTCGGGATATTATGGGTCCGCGTGAATCTGACCGCTTCGATCTTCCCTTCTATCCCTCTGGAACCGAAACCCGGGCAGATCACTACTCCATCAAGTCCCGACAGCGCTTCTTCGATAAACTGCGGTTCGAGATTCTCGCTGTTGATAAACTTGATCTCCACCTTTTTGCCGGCATGGATCCCGGCTATGTGGAGGCTCTCCCGGATGCTCTTGTATGCATCCTGGAGATCGTATTTCCCCACGAGCCCGACCGTCACGGAAGAGTGGAGCGCCTTTTCCTTCTGGACGAACTCTTCCCACTGCGCCAGCGACTGTTTATGTGAGGCAGAGTCTGCCATGCCGAAACGGCCGAGGATAGAACGGTCAAGTCCCTGTCTGTGCATATTCAAAGGAACTTCGTATATACTGGGCAGATCCTCGCTCTGTACCACGCAGTCAGGACTGACGTTACAGAAAGACGCCACCTTCTGCAAGATACCCTGGTCAAGGTGCTTTTCAGTACGGAGGATCAGAATGTCCGGCTGGATACCCAGACTTTGCAATTCCTTCACCGAGTGCTGCGTCGGCTTGGTCTTCAACTCACCGGCGGCACGCAGGTATGGGACATATGTCAGGTGGATACAGATGGCATTGCGGCCCAGCTCCCAGCGAAGCTGTCGTATAGCCTCCAGGAACGGAGCGCTCTCGATATCACCTATAGTGCCTCCTATCTCGGTAATGATAAAGTCAAACTCCCCGCCCTCGGCATTGGCCTTTATCCTGTCTTTAATCTCATTTGTGATGTGAGGTACGACCTGGATCGTCTTTCCGAGATAATCACCGCGCCGCTCCTTTTCGATCACCGCCTGATATATCTTTCCGGTAGTGACGGAATTACGGACGGTGGTCCTTATTCCGGTGAAACGTTCATAATGGCCAAGGTCCAGATCGGTCTCCACCCCATCCTCTGTGACATAGCACTCCCCGTGTTCATAGGGATTAAGAGTTCCCGGATCGATATTGATGTAAGGATCGAACTTCTGTATGGTCACATTATAGCCGCACGACTGGAGCAGGCGTCCTATACTCGAAGAGATTATTCCCTTCCCGAGCGAGGAGACCACACCTCCCGTGACGAAAATGTATTTGGCGTCTTTCATTTCAAACTGTCTAAATAATTAGTCATTCTTTCCATGGCCTCCGCACTTCTCTGCCTGTCGGTGAATGCTGTAAGCCTGAAATAGCCTTCGCCTCCCTTTCCGAATCCACAACCGGGAGTCACGACGACTCCTGTGTTTTCCAGCAGAAGATCGAAGAAATCCCATGATGGGATGCCGCCCGGTGTCCTGGCCCACACGTAAGGCGAGTTGTCCCCGCCCACAGGATCCAGGCCCGCCGAAGACATCGCCCGCCGTATCAGGGCCGCAGTCTCAAGATACGTGTCAATGCTCTGGCGTATCTGAGCCTGACCCTCCGGACTATAGACGGCTTCTGCGGCACGTTGCGAGATATAGGAAGCTCCGTTAAACTTACAGCCCTGCCTGCGTTCCCACATGGCATTCAAGCCTCTCCCGGCTGCCTTCGGGACTACGGTGTATCCGCATCTGACCCCGGTAAAGCCGGCTGTCTTCGAGTAACTCCTGAACTCTATGACGCACTTGTCGGCCCCTTCTATTTCGTATATAGAGTGCGGTATACCGGCATCCCTAATAAAGATTTCGTAGGCCGCGTCAAAAAGGATTATACTGTCGTTCGACAGGGCATAATCGACCCATGCCTTCAGCTTTTCGCGAC
>JAFSTI010000099.1 GCA_017450585.1 Bacteroidales bacterium | reverse complement strand
CCATCTCGCTCTTTATGTTATACAGGCCGAGCTGGTGGGCCAGGGGGATGTAGAGCAGCAGCGTCTCGAGCAGTTTCTGGTCGCGTGAGACTTTCGGGAACATCTGCAGGTGGCGCCTTACCTCGAGCCGGTCGGCAATCTTGATGACCGTGACGCGCGGGTCGGTGGAGTACGCCATGATGAGTTTCTTATATCGCTCTGCCTCCAGCCTGGTATCCTTAGGCTTAATTGTAGAAATTTTGTTCAAGCCTTCGGTGATAGTCATTATGTCCTGCGGGAAACCATCGACCTCGGTATCGGGGTGGGCCCTCAGGGCTTCGTGCAGGTAGACCGCGACTTCGCATTCACGTGGAAGACCGATTTCATAGCGGATAATTGCAGCTACGGCGTCGGCATGCCCAAGAAAAGGCGTGCCGTCATATCTGGTATCGTCCCGGAGGGCGTCCATCGCTATGCTGCGGGCTTTTTGTAACAGGTCTTCCATTTCTGTAAAAATAATAATTATTTGTAAAAGCGTGGCAGCCTGTCTAATCTTTCCAGACTTTCAGGTATTCTTCCAGCGCCCACATCTCGTCGCGGTACTTCGCCGCAGCTGCGAAATCCAGTTCGGCTGCCGCCTTCTTCATCCTGTCGCGGTCGGTCTGCACCATTTTCTCCACCTGCTCGCGCGTCATTGAGCGGATGACCGGATCCTGCAGCACGGCGGCCAGGTCTGCCTTGATGTAGCCGTCCACATAAGTCTCCTCCCGGGTTCGTTTCGAGTCATGCCCGAAGCCCACTGAAACAGTCCCTCTGCCGAGCTCGCCCGGATTGGGAATATAGCGTGGATCATCGTATGAGTTAGGAGCGCTGACGCGGCCGCTGGGACCGTTGGCTATCATGGGGTTAAAATGCGTTTCGATCTGCTGAGGGGTAATGCCGTGGCGCTTGTTGTATTCCATTTGCTTAGCGCGGCGACGGTTGGTTTCACGGATGGTTTCCTCCATCGATTTAGTGATGGTGTCGGCGTACATTATGACCAGGCCGTTTACATTTCGGGCCGCACGTCCGGCAGTCTGGGTAAGAGACCGTGTGGTGCGCAGGAAACCTTCCTTGTCGGCGTCCAGGATCGCTACCAGGGAAACGCTCGGGATATCGAGGCCTTCCCTTAGGAGGTTTACTCCTACGAGTACGTCAAATAGCCCGTTCTTGAAGTCTTCTATGATCTGCACCCTTTCGGTGGTATCCACGTCAGAGTGGATATATCTTACTCTGATTCCGGCGTTCGCGAGATACTCGTCCAGTTCCTCGGCCATACGCTTGGTCAGGGTCGTGACCAGCACCCGCTCGTCTCTCTCGGCACGCACACGTATCTCTTCGACCAGGTCATCTACCTGATGCTCGACAGGGCGCACTTCAATGGGCGGATCCAGCAGTCCTGTGGGTCTAACGACCTGCTCCACCACCAGTCCGTCGGATTTGTCCAGTTCATCATCGGCAGGTGTCGCGCTCACATACACTCGCTGTCCCGTGATGGCCTCGAACTCCTCGAAAGTGAGCGGACGGTTATCGGCCGCGGCCGGCAGTCGGAAACCGTATTCGATAAGTACTGACTTGCGGGAGTGGTCGCCTCCGAACATGGCATGAACCTGCGGCAGGGTGACGTGACTCTCATCGATGAAGGTTATGAAATCTTTCGGAAAATAGTCTATCAGGCAGAACGGCCTCTGCCCTTCGCTCCGCCCGTCAAAGTAACGCGAATAGTTTTCGATCCCGGGGCAATAGCCCAGTTCCTTGATCATCTCCAGATCGTACTCCACCCGCTGTTTGAGACGCTTCGCCTCCAGTCCTTTGTCAATACTTTCCAGATACGCCATCTGCTTCACCAGATCGTCCTGGATGTGGCTGACGGCCGCGATACTGCGTTCCTTGGTCGTGACGAAGTTATTGGCCGGATAAATATTGATCTCCTCCAGAGTGTCTACACGCGCTCCGGTAAGCGGATCGATCAGGCTGACCGCATCCACTTCGTTTCCGAAGAACTCGATGCGCGCCGCGTAGTCGCTGCCGCTCAGGTATACGTCTACCGTGTCGCCGTGGACGCGGAAACTGCCGCGTTTGAAATCAGCCTCCGTGCGGTTATACAGGGCGTCGACGAGCTGGTAGAGCAGGCGAGTGAGGCTTCGCTTCTCGCCGGCCTTTACGGTAATGGTCTGAGAATGGAAATCGTCCGGATTGCCTATGCCGTAGAGGCAGGAGACGCTGGATACGACGATTACGTCCCTCCGTCCGCTCATCAACGCACTTGCAGCGCTCAAACGCAGTTTCTCTATCTCATCGTTGATGCTAAGATCCTTCTCTATATAGGTATCCGTCACCGGAAGGTACGCCTCCGGCTGGTAGTAGTCATAGTATGATACGAAATACTCGACCGCGTTGTGCGGGAAGAAACTCTTGAATTCGCCGTAGAGCTGCGCCGCGAGCGTTTTATTGTGGCTCAATATCAGGGCGGGGCGCTGCAGGTTCGCGATGACATTTGCCATGGTAAACGTCTTGCCGGAACCGGTCACGCCCAGCAGCGTCACGTCACGAACTCCCTCGCTGAGAACTTCGCTCAGCTGCCTTATAGCTTCGGGCTGGTCACCCGCGGGCTTGTATTT
>JAFSTI010000098.1 GCA_017450585.1 Bacteroidales bacterium | reverse complement strand
TGAAGCCGCCTCGTCGTCTTCCAGTATGCGCAGGAGGTCATCCACCATCGTTTCGACCTTGCCGGCCTCGCACGAGTAACCTTCCGGCACGCCGTTTACTACGATCGTGTCGCTGCCGAACGGAGTGATATCAAAGCCCATTCGGGACAATAGGTCCGCGTGTTCGTCGAGCAGCAGGCGCATCTGCTCACCGACCCGGACCTGTACCGGGAAGAGTGACTGCTGCGCCACATGAGTGTCGCTGCTGAAGGCGTCCAGGAACTGTTCGAACAGGATGCGCTCCCTGGCTCTGCGGATATTGACAATCATAACGCCGCTGCGCGAAGGGGCGAGGATGTATTTTCCCTGAATGACGAGTACTTGCGCAGAGGGCAGGTCATGGCTCTGGAAGAGGGCGCCGTAGTTCTGCGACCGCTCCACCACGTCGCGAGGGCTGTAGCCGCCGGTCTGGTAGCCGCCGGAGGGGCTGTCGAAGGGATTGTAGTTCGGGTCAAAGTCAGAGGTCGGGGCCGCCGTGTCGGGATGGATTTCGTCGAAGGACGAGCCGAAGACCGGCAATTCCACCTGCGCCCCGGCATCGAAGTCAATACTGTCGCCGTAGGAGCTGTGCCCCAGCGTCGCCTTCACGCATGCGTACACGGTCTGGAAAAGGACGCCTTCATCCTCGAACTTCACCTCCGTCTTGGTCGGACTGATATTGACATCCACAGTCTGCGGATCCACCTGCAGCTGAATGATATACGGCGGCGTCATGCCTTCCTGCAGAAAGTCCTCGTACGCCTTCATCACCGCCTTGTGCAGGTAGCCGCTGCGGAAGAAACGCCCGTTCACGAACATGTATTGCCCTGCAGAAGTCTTGCGGGCTGAGGACGGCTGGCCGATGAAACCGCTGATCCGGGCAATGGAGGTGTCGGCCGAGACTTCCAGCAGGTCGGAGGCGGTCTGCGTACCGAGCAGGTCCATTACCCTGAACTTCAGCGACTTGGCCTTTTTCAGCACGAACACGTCGCGGCCGTTGTGCGTGAGCGTGAACTCCACATCCGGGCGGGTCAGGGCAATGCGGTTGAACTCCTCGATGACGTGCTTGAACTCGACGTTGTCGCTCTTGAGGAACTTGCGGCGCGCGGGGGTATTGTAAAAAAGATTGCGCACGCTGAACGACGAGCCGACCGGCGCAGAGGCCTGGGACGTGCTGACATGGTTGAAGCCGTCGATTTGGACCTTGGTCGCGAGCTCGTCCTGGGGCCGACGGGTCAGGAGGGTCACTTCCGAGACCGCCGCGATGGATGCGAGCGCCTCGCCCCTGAAGCCGTAGGTCAATATTTTCTCCAGGTCTTCGGCCGTCGCGATCTTGGAGGTCGCATGCCGCTCGAAGCAGAGCACGGCGTCGTCCGGGGACATGCCGCTACCATTGTCAATAACCCTGATCAGCGTCCTTCCGGCGTCGGTGAGCGATACGAGCACACTGTCCGCACCGGCGTCTATCGCGTTCTCCATCAATTCCTTGACCACGGACGCAGGGCGCTGCACCACCTCACCGGCGGCGATCAGATTGGCAATATTGCCCGGAAGTATCTGCAACTTTCGCATCACAGGAGCGTGTAGAATTTTGCAATGTAAATCAACACCACGATTATCAGCACCAGGCCGACCAGGCCGATGATGTTCTGGGCACGGCCGCCGGGAGCATTTGTGCGCTTGTAGTTGCCGCCCCGGAAGGCGCCCTGGATGTGGCTGCCGGGCACGTAGGGCTCATCAGCTTTTTTCTCCTCGGAGCCGTCCACCGCGCCGAACTTCCGCTTCAGTTCTTCTTTCTGCGGATCGTAATAGATCGGTTTGTAGTTAAAAGTGCGATGTTCGTGCTCGCCGAAGATATTGAAAAGTCCCATTGCCGTATTGATTGGTGTGAAATACAAAAATAGTTATTTTTGCAGAAAAATCATTGCCGCTCATGGAGACTTTTAGGATTGGATATGGCTACGACGTACACCGGATCGTGCACGGCGAAGGACGGATGATGCTTTGCGGGGTGCAGGTGGCCTCTGACGCATATTTCGAGGCGCACTCTGACGGTGACGTGGCCATCCACGCGCTCTGCGACGCCCTGCTCGGGGCCGTGGCGCTCGGGGACATCGGCTTGCATTTCCCGCCCTCCGATCCTCAGTGGAAAGGGGCTGACAGCAGTGGGCTTTTGGAGCAGGTGGTTTCAATGCTGCACTCCCGTGGCTATGTCGTCGGCAATGTCGATATTACCATAGCGCTGCAATCCCCTAAGATCGGATCGTTCGTACCCGCCATGCGCGAGAGCCTCGCGCCCCTGCTCGGCGTCGACATCGACTGTGTCAGCGTAAAAGCCACCACCACCGAACGCCTCGGCTTCGTCGGCCGCGGCGAAGGATGTGAGGTGTGGGCTTCGGGATTAGTTCGAGCTGTCAATGGCTAATCCGCGACTAATCCGGCTGGCCGCTTTAGTGCTGCTGGCCGTGCCGGTGTCCTGCTCCAAGGAGACGCCTCCGGTACCCGAGGAGGAGGCGGAACCCGTAGAGGTGGGGCAGATTTACAATCTGTCGTTCGACGGCTGGAGCACTGATGGAAACGTGCACGTCTGCTACGGCCCGGGCTCATCGGCCTCGCAGCGGCTGGTATGGGATTCGGCCAATTCGACCACGGCGGCGCTGGGAAAGCAGACTACCTTCCCTGAAAGTGAGTTTGTGGCGGTCGCTGGCGAGGGTAAGAAGGCCGTACGCCTGACCACGCAGAAGGTAATGGGGAAGATGGCCGCCGGAAATCTGTTTACCGGCAGGATGGTTAAGGTCAATATCTTGAAGTCGACGGCGACGATGGACTGGGGCGTGCCGTTCAGCAGCCGGCCGGTGGCGCTGGAGGGTTATGCCTGCTATCAGCCCGCCAAGATTAATTTCACACAGAGTCCTTACAATTCTCTGAGCGGAAGGCTGGATAGCGGCCATGTGTTCGTGGTGCTGGCGGACTGGGAGTCTCCGGCTAGAGTGACCCCGCCGTCTGATGACCTGGATATTGAAGGTGATCCCGCCATTATCGGATATGGTAAGGTGGTTTTCGACCATGATATGGACGGATACGAGAAATTCCGCCTCGAAATAGAATATCGCAGCGAACGAACTCCTGCCTATGCGTTGATAGTAGCCAGCTCCAGCGCGCTCGGAGGGTATTTCACCGGCGGCAGCGGCTCCACGCTCTATCTGGACGAATTCCGCTTCGTCTATCCTGAATAATTCTCCGGTTTTTTTTGGAAATTCCCGAAAGAGTTGTACCTTTGCAACCCGCAATCGTGAGCGACCCGTTCGCCACCGATACGGATACTGAGATATGGTGTAATGGTAGCACTACAGATTCTGGCTCTGTCAGTGAGGGTTCGAATCCTTCTATCTCAACCATCGAGGCCGGCCGTTTGGACGGCCTTTGCGCTTATTTAAAAGTTAATCTGTAAAATGCAGGGAATCTGGACGATCCTGATGCTGGTCCTCTCGAATGTATTCATGACATTCGCCTGGTATGGGCATCTCAAATTACAGGAGATGAAGATATCGACGGGCTGGCCGCTGATTCTGATAATCCTGTTCTCATGGGGAATCGCATTTTTCGAATATTGTCTGACCGTCCCGGCGAACCGGATTGGGTTCAGCGGAAACGGTGGGCCCTTTAACCTGGTTCAACTCAAAGTAATTCAGGAAGTAATCTCCCTGACGGTATTCACCGTGATAGTCTCCTTCATGTTCCAGAACCAGCAGCTACACTGGAATCACATCGCCGCATTTGCCTGCCTGGTGCTCGCCGTCTTCTTCGCCTTCCTCAAATAGCCCGGCCGGGCTGACTAGTCGAACTAGTCGAAAAATTCCGCCACGCCATTTTGTAAGTCGCTCATTTTCAATCGGCTTATTTTTCGCGTGGCGGATTTTTTGGATTAGTCGAACTAATCCCGGGGCTGGGAAACGCGAGGAAGCTGGGGACGGGAAGGTCGAAAAAGGCCGGCCCGGGGTGCAGAGGGTGAGGAGAGTGGAGGGTGAGGATGCAAATAATTCGCGAAACTCTTGCAAATAAGAAAATATGTCGTACATTTGCAGTGTACTATTGAACTAATACACTGAAAAGGATTCAAATTGATGCTAATATGAGAAGGGTAATAGTATTTTCTATGGCTATCCTCACTGCTCTGACCGCCAGCGCGAAGGGTGACTGGAGGGGAAAAGTGGTTGATGAGAAGGGTGAGCCGGTGGCTTATGCGAATGTCGCGGTGCTGTCTAAGGCGGATTCGACCGTGTTGTGCGGGGCTGTTACGGAGGAGGACGGGACCTTTAATATTGTCACGCGTGAGAGCGATGGCATTATGATGGTCGCGATGAT
>JAFSTI010000006.1 GCA_017450585.1 Bacteroidales bacterium | reverse complement strand
TGCATAACAGGGTGGATCTGATGAATGAGCTTACCAAGATCCGTAACGTGATGCGTAAGCAGATTCCTGATGCGCCGCATGAGGTCATGCTGGTCCTGGATGCAAGCACGGGCCAGAACGCCTTCCAGCAGACCAGGGAGTTCGCCCGCGCGACCGATATTACCTCGCTGGCCGTTACGAAGTTGGACGGTACGGCGAAAGGCGGAGTGGTCGTGGGTGTGAGTGACCAGTTCCAGATTCCGGTACGATTCATCGGCGTGGGTGAAGGCATCAAAGACTTGAAGCCTTTTGACAAAGAGGAATTCGTCGCGGCCCTGTTCAACCCGGAGGACCTGAAATGACCTCCGACCTGAAAACGACACATGAAATAATTGAGATATGAAGCTTTCTTACAATTGGCTGAAAGATTACCTGGAGTCCGGCCTGACACCCGTTCAGGTCGCCGATGCGATGACATCCATCGGTATCGAAGTGGACTCCGTAGAGGAGCAGGAAGAAATCCCCGGAGGCCTGGCCGGAGTGGTGGTGGCACACGTTCTCGAGTGTGAACCGCATCCGGACAGCGACCATCTGCATATAACGAAGGTGGACGACGGCAGCGGCGAAGTCCTGACCGTGGTTTGCGGCGCCCCGAACGTGGCCGCAGGGCAGAAAGTGCTCTTTGCGCGCATCGGAACCGTACTCCCCGGCGATTTCAAGATCAAAAAGTCCAAGATCCGCGGCGTCGAGTCCATGGGAATGATCTGCGCCGAGGATGAGCTGGGCATCGGAACGAGCCACGACGGCATTATGGTCCTGCCCGATGACGCTCCTGTCGGTACTCCGGCCAAGGACTGGCTGCACCTGAAGACAGAAGCCGTTATCGAATATGAGATCACGGCTAACCGCGTGGATGCCGCATCGCATGTCGGCGTCGCGCGCGACCTGTACGCGTACCTCAAACTGAATGAGATCCCCTGCACTTACAGCCTGCCGGATGTGAGCGCTTTTAAAGAGGGCAATGGAGACGGCCTCAAAGTGCGTGTGGAGGATCACAGCGGCGCGCCCCGCTACAGCGGCATCACGATCAAGGGCGTGAAAGTCGCCCCCTCGCCGCAGTGGCTGCAGAAAAAACTCATGTCAATAGGCCTGCACCCCATCAACAATATTGTCGATATCTCGAACTTCGTTCTGTTCGAGCTCGGTCAGCCGCTTCACACCTTCGATGCCGATAAGGTCAGCGGAGGCACCGTGATAGTGCGCCGTGCCGCCGAGGGCGAGGCGATCCGCACCCTGGACGGCGTGGAGCGCAAGCTCAGCGCTGAGGATATGGTTATTGCCAATGCCGACGGGCCCATGTGCATCGCGGGCGTGTTCGGAGGCGAGGATTCCGGTGTTTCTGACAATACTGTCAATGTGTTCGTGGAGAGCGCGTACTTCGACCCCGCGTCCGTGCGCAAGACCTCCCGCCGTCACGGCCTCCAGACCGACGCGTCCTTCCGCTTCGAGCGCGGCGCCGATCCTCAGGTCATCCCCTATGCCCTGAAGCGTGCGGCCCTGCTCATACTGGAGTGTGCCGGCGGACAGATTGTCGGCGGCGTGCAGGAAAGCTACCCGCAGGTCATTGGACGCAAACATATTGACCTGGATTACGCTCGCATGGAGCGCTTTATCGGCGGACAGATCGGCTACGGCAAGATTGCCTCCATCCTCGAGTATCTGGGCTATGAGTTCCTGGAAAAGCGGCCCGAAGGTGCGCTGGTGGCTGCTCCCTCATACATGGTGGACGTGGAGCGGGAGTGCGACGTGGTGGAGGAAATCCTCCGCATCTACGGGTACAACAATATTGCCCTGCCCGACCACATGAAAATGTCGGTCTGCGCTACTCCGACCCCCGAACCGGAGGCGGTGCGCAATTCCATTTCCGACTTTCTCGCCGCCAACGGCTTCGTGGAGACGATGAACAATTCGCTCACCAAATCCGCGTACTACGATAATCTGAAGACCTTCCCGGTCGAGTGCTGCGTGCATATTGTCAATCCTCTCAGCTCTGACTTGAACGTCATGCGGCAGACGCTGATACTCAGCGGACTGGAGGTTATTGCCTATAACCTGAACAGGCAGGTCGGGGCCATGAAGACCTTCGAATACGGCTCGGTGTACAGCCGCCGCCCGGATACGGACGGAACTAAGCTGGAGGGCTATGAGGAGCATCAATGCTTCACCCTCATGCTTACCGGTACGCCGGATAAGTCCTGGAGGAGGCCCGCACAGAAGGGGGATTACTTTGAGCTTAAGGGTTATTTCGAGCTGCTGCTCAAGCGTTTCGGTGCGGATATCTACCAGATGTGGACGGCTCCCGCTCCCGCGGATATTTTCTCCGAGGGCGTGATTTACAGCCTGCCCGGCGGAAAGAGGGTTCTCGCTACCCTGGGTACCGTGAACCCCGCGCTCGCCCGGACCTTCGGTATCAAACAGGCAGTCTATGCTGTCGAAATCGACTGGCGTGCGCTCTTCGAGCTGGTTAAGAGGGTGAAGGTTCATTTCCGCGAGATGCCTCGTTTCCCGGAGGTACGTCGCGACCTGGCACTGCTGCTGGACGAGTCTGTCAGCTATGCCGACCTTCAGGCTGCCGCTTTCAAGTCCGCTAAGAAGATCCTTCGTCACGTCTCTCTGTTCGATGTGTACAGGGGCGACAAGATCCCTGCCGGAAAGAAGCAGTATGCGCTCAGTTTCGTGTTCCAAGACCTGGAGAAGACACTCACCGACCAGGATGTGGAGAATACGATGAACAGACTTATGGACACCTTCAGCCGGGAGTTCTCGGCAGTGCTCAGATAGCTTATGCGTAAACGTGTGGTTACAGCTGTCCTGATCGCGGCGGCCGTTATTTCCCTCCTGGCGGGATGCCGCCGGGAAGGACGGCTTATCCCGCGTAAGCAGCTCGCGTATATCTATTCGGATATGCTCGTGGCTGACCAGTGGCTGAGCGACCACCGCGCTTTCCGCCGTCAGGCTGACACCACGCTCTTTTATGAGCCTATCTTCGAGTATTACGGCTACACGACTGCGGATTATGTATATAGCGTACGACACTACATGGATGACCCTGAGCGTTTCGCCCGCATCATGAAGAAGTCGTCGACCCTGCTCGGGTCCCGCCTCCGTAAGCTCAAGGCATGGGAGGAGGCTTCGCAGAGGGCGCTTGACAATGCCCCCGTTTTCGTGTGGGATGACGTGGATGTCATCAATTATTTCGGATCCGGTTTCATCCCTGCCGATGACAGCACTAATGTATTGATCATAATTGATTCGCTAAAATATTACCAACATGAATTACCTGGAAAAGTATGCGTACAGCCCCGACGAAGCGAAGATCTCACGGGCCCTGGAACTGATCTCTCAGAACCTGTCGCACGTAAGTTCACCCGAGGTGCTGAAGAAATGCTTCTCGATGATGGACCTCACCACACTGAGGACGCAGGACACTGAGCAGAGCGTAAAGGCGCTGGTGGACAAAGTCTGTCTGCTGGGCGAGACATATCCTGATTATCCGCTTCCGGCATCCGTGTGCGTTTATCCCAATTTCGCCCATGTCGTGGCCGCTGCCCGTCCTTCGCCTGAGCTGCATGTGACTACCGTATCCGGCTGTTTCCCTTCGTCCCAGAGCTTCCTTGAAGTGAAGGTGCGTGAGTGTGAACTCGCCGTGAAGGATGGCGCTGACGAGATTGATATAGTCCTGGCTCTCAATGCTTTCGAGGCGGGGGATTACGATGCCGCCTATGCTGAGATCGCGGCTATGAAAAAGGCGATCGAGACCGCTGCCGCCGGACGCAAGGTAACCCTGAAGGTTATTCTGGAGACCGGTCTTTTGAAGACTCCCGAGAAGATAGCCATCGCTTCATTCGTGGCTATGGAGGCTGGCGCTGACTTTATCAAAACTTCTACGGGTAAGGTGGAGGTTAACGCTACTCCTGTCGCTGCTTACGTGATGTGCGAGGCGATAAAGGCCTTCTATAAGAAGACCGGACGCAAGGTCGGCTTCAAGGCCGCAGGAGGAATCTCCAATGCCCAGGATGCCCTCTGCTACTATTCGATAGTATCCGGAATCCTCGGCCCCGATTGGCTGGACAAGTCCCTGTTCCGCTTCGGTGTGAGCCGTCTGGGGAACAGCCTGAT
Organism: Bacteroidales bacterium; assembly: GCA_017450585.1. Taxonomy (GTDB): domain Bacteria; phylum Bacteroidota; class Bacteroidia; order Bacteroidales; family UBA932; genus Cryptobacteroides. The sequence goes on along the minus strand of JAFSTI010000006.1, from coordinate 23,454 downwards.
GTCCGCAGTCGAGCAGTCCACCGTGACATTCTTCTAGCAGGCGCAAGAATTCAGATTTTGCCGCGAAATGCCGGTTCTTCTCATCGAAGTATCGGCGTTTCGCGTATGTGGGAGCATGTTTTTAAATTTTTTCCGTGTCCAATTTGTGTACACGGAAAAGCCGCCATACCTTTGCAACAAACCATAGTAGACTATGAAAAACTTCATTTTTTGTATCAGGACCGTCCTGCCTGTCGTATTGGCGCTCTGCTCATGCGACAGGGGATTGGTCCATGAAGGGGCGGATACACTGTATGCCGATCCGCCTTTGGAGCACGGTATGATGGCCCTCGGCGAAAAACTCGACGACCCCTATACCGTGGAAAACATGACGAGGGCCTACCAATCCCTCTACCCTACCAAGGCCCGTACCGATATCATTGCGTCAGACCTTTACGTGCGTTTCCTGCCTTATACCCAGGCCCAGTATGACTATCTTGAATCGCTCGGACTGGAACTTCTGGATCATCCTGTGGATTACAGTATCGTACGCGAGGGGGATTGGTACCACGACCCGGAGGTCCCGGAAGGTGATATTACCTGGCAATATGCAGTCGTACCGGCGGACTTCCGCTTCCCTGGAGGTATCGTGCATGAGATTCTGGACGAATGCTATATCGCCGAGCACGTGCCCACCCGTGCGGCGGACGTGGACTGGGCGGCGGTGGAAAGGGAAGCCTTCCGCCTGACCGGTAATGCAGCCCTCCTGCATCCTGAAACCAGGGGCGGGACGAATTGCCCTTCAGGACGGATTACAATCATCGACGACCTGCTGGACGGCGGCACCCAGATTCCGGTCACGGGCGTGAAGGTTGCGGTCAATTCTTTCGTCAAGGTCAGTACCGCATACACGGATGAGCAAGGCAGGTACAGCATCCCCCGCAGTTACTCCGGGAAGGTGCGCTACCGGCTGGTATTCAAAAACAAAAAGGGCTTCGGCATCGGGCTGAACCTGCTCCTGCTCCCGGGTTCTGTGTCAACCCTGGGCACAGGGAAGCCAGAAGGCAAGTCTGAACTGATTACAAATAAATCCGACCGTAAACTTTGGACCCGCTGCATTGCCAATAACGCCGCGTACGACTACTATAATTGGTGTGACGATGAGGATTCCGGGGTGACGACGCCATCCAAGACCCTGCGGCTGTGGCTGATGGATATCCTCTCTGACAGCTGCGCCCCGATGGCCCGGCAGGGGACGGTAATCAGCATCCCGGTATTGGATGACCTGCTGAGGGAACATCTGGGCGAGTATGCCGGATTGCTGAACATATTCTTTCCGGACATAATTATCGGGACCAAGGATGCCCAGGGCTATGCGCAGGTCTATTCGGTCGTGTGGCATGAACTCGCGCACGCCAGCCATTATGAGAAAGTGGGAAATGATTACTGGAACCGCTATATCTTGTTTATACTCACTTCATTCATCACCTCCGGAGGTACGACCTACGGAAGCGGGCATGAGGAAGATGCGGGCCTCTGCGCGGTAGGAGAGATGTGGGCTTACTACATGCAGACATTGCTGGTTAACACCCGTTACGGCATCACAAATTACACTGCCGGTACCGGGTACTGGTTCCACCCGCAGATATTGCTCTATATGAGCGAAAGGGGAATGAAGCCGGGACAGTTCTTCAAGGCTATGGATGCCTCGGCGGAGTCGGTGGAGGATTTGCGCTCGAGCTTGCTGGACCTTTACCCGGAGTACAAGACAGTCATACGTCAGGCATTTGAGAGATATGAATAAGATATTGGCATGCGCGATACTTTCACTGGGTATTCTGACGGCCGCCCGTGCGCAGGAAGCAGCCGTTTCGACCAATGTAGCCGATTATGCGGACCTCGGGACGATGAACATGGGAATGTCATACGCGCTCGCCCGCCACTGGACGGTGGATGCCGTGGTGAAATACAACCCTTTCTCGTACCGGATGCCGGATGAGGCCGTGGTGCAGCGCAAACAGCGTCTGTTCGGCGCCGGAGCGCGTTTCTGGCCCTGGCACGTTTACTCCGGCTGGTGGCTTTCCGGAAGGGCGCAGTGGCAGGAATTCAGTCAGAGCCTGCTGCGCGAGAGTATTGCCACAGAAGGGGACCGTGTGGGCGCCGCACTGGCCGCCGGGTATTCTTACATGCTCTCCAAGCATTTCAACCTGGAGGTCGGGGCCGGGGTATGGGCGGGGTACACCGCCTACACGCGGTATGCCTGCCCGCGCTGTGGCCGTATCATCGGGCGGGGCAGGGAAGGATTCATATTGCCCTCAGATGTCATCCTGGCGCTGAGCTATATCTTCTGAGTGATGAGGACAATGGTTTTGGCGGTGCTGGCCGGCGCCCTGATGCTGCCTGCGGCCTGTACCGTGCTGGAGGACAGGACGAAGTGCGAGTGCAGCTTGACACTGCACTTTGAGAGGGCGCGGCCCGGCGAGCTGTACTGGATGATGGTCAGCGATGTGCCCGGGCGGGAGGCCAGATACGGGGTACTGGAGGAGGGGGAGTCGCTGCTGGATCTGGAACTGGGCCGCGGGAACTGGAATTTGCTGTGCGTGCAAAGTGACTCTCCGGCGTTCCTGACGGCCGGGGGCTTTAGTGTGAAAGAAGGAGATGCGTTTCCGCAGCTATATGCTGCCAGTCTGGCGCTCAAGGTTTTCGGCGGGGAAGTTTCTGACACTGTGCGGCTGCATAAGGAGCATGCGGTGACTTATGTAAGCCTGAGGGACTTGTATTCGACCGACTTGTCGTATGAGATCGTGGGGAGTATCTGCGGGATGGGAGTGGACGGGCGGCCGCTGGACGGGCCATTCCGGACCGTCCTGGAAGTTTCGGAGCGGGGGCTGGCGAGCGTGAACCTGCCCAGGCAGGGTGATTCGGACGCCCTGCGGCTTGAGATATACTCCGAAACGGACTCCCGGGAACGGTCTGCGCGCACGCTGGTCCGCTCTTTCGCACTGGGCGAGTATATATTGGCCTCAGGCTTCGACTGGTCCGCCCCTGATCTGGGGGACCTGTCGATGGAGGTAAACTACACGCGAACCGTGGTGACGGCTTTTCCGGATGAGTGGCATAAGACGCTGGACTTCTCCCTGAGCCTTTGACTTTTAGCGATATTTCTGTATTTTTGCAGGCTCAATTATTTGGATAGTATGCAAGATATCAGGAATATCGCAATCATCGCGCATGTGGACCACGGCAAGACTACGCTCGTGGACAGGATGATCTACCAGGCGAATCTGGTCCGGCAGCCCGAGAATCTGGGCCAGCTGATACTGGACAATAACGACCTGGAGCGCGAGAGGGGAATCACCATTCTGGCGAAGAATGTTTCCGTGACGTACAAAGGCGTAAAAATCAATATCATAGACACTCCGGGACACAGCGACTTCGGAGGCGAGGTGGAAAGGGTGCTGAATATGGCCGACGGCGTGCTGCTGCTTGTGGATGCGTTCGAGGGATGCATGCCTCAGACGCGTTTCGTGCTGCAGAAAGCCATCCAGATGGGAAAGAAGCCCATCGTAGTAGTGAACAAGGTCGATAAGCAGAACTGCCGTCCCGATGAGGTTCAGGAAGAGGTTTTCGACCTGATGTTCAGCCTGGACGCCAGCGAAGAGCAGCTTGATTTCGTTACTATCTTCGGAAGCGCAAAGCAGGGATGGATGTCTACCGATTGGCGCAAGCCTACCGACAATATCACTCCGCTGCTGGATGCCATCATTGATGTGATCCCGGCTCCCGCGCAGGTGGAGGGCACGCCTCAGATGCTGATTTCTTCTCTGGAATACTCTCCTTATGTGGGGCGTATCGCGGTGGGTCGCGTCACACGCGGAAGCCTTCGCAGCGGGATGAATGTCAGCCTCTGCAAGCGTTATGATATCGTGCAGAAGAGCAAGATCAAGCAGCTGATGACCTTCGAGGGTCTGGGAAAGGCCAATGTGGACGAAGTCGGCTGCGGAGACATCTGCGCCGTAGTGGGTGTGGACGGATTCGAGATCGGGGATACGATCGCTGATTTCGAAAATCCGGAGGCCCTGCCGCCCATCGCCATAGACGAGCCTACCATGAGCATGCTCTTTACTATCAATAACTCCCCGTTCTTCGGCAAGGAGGGCAAGTTCGTTACTTCTCGCCACCTTAAAGAACGTCTGGACAGGGAGCTGGAGAAGAATCTGGCATTGCGCGTAAAGCCCGGCCTGAGCGCTGATTCGTTCGTGGTTTACGGACGCGGTGTGCTTCATCTGTCTGTTCTTATCGAGACTATGAGGCGCGAAGGATTCGAGTTACAGGTAGGTCAGCCCAAGGTGCTGGATAAGACTATTAACGGCCAGCGCTGCGAGCCTATCGAGGAACTTTCCATAGAGGTGCCCGAGGAGTTCGTGGGTGCAGCTATCGAGATATCCACCCGTCGCAAGGGTGCTTTGATCCATATGGAACCGCGCGGAGACCGTACCCTGCTGGAGTTTGAGATTCCTACCCGCGGCCTGATGGGACTGCGGAGCAATCTGCTTACCGCATCTCAGGGCGAGGCCGTGGTGGCGCACCGCTTCAAGGAGTATCAGCCGTACAAGGGCGAGATCGAACGCCGTAACAACGGATCCCTGGTTTCGATGGAGAATGGCGAGGCGATTGCTTACTCGATGAATAAGCTTCTGGATCGCGGCCGCTTCTTCGTGGAGCCCGGTGAGCCGATCTACATAGGTCAGGTGGTCGGAGAACATACGCGTGAGAGGGATTTGAATATCAATATCTGCAAGGCGAAAAAGCTTACGAACATGCGTGCATCCGGCTCTGATGAAAAGATCGTGCTGCCGCCCGCCATCAAGTTTTCACTGGAAGAGGCGCTTGAGTATATCCAGGAGGATGAACTCGTGGAAGTTACGCCTACCAGCATGAGATTGCGCAAAATCGTCCTCGACCCTCTGGCGAGGAAAAGAAATAGCGCGGACGAGGATTGATAATAGGAAAAAAATTCATACCTTTGCAACCCAATTTTGTTATACCTGTAAGCGAATTGGTTTCCGGCAGCTTCGAGTTTAGCTCGCACGCTGACGGAAAGTTCTTTGACGAGTTTGGGAATACGGATATCCTGGATGCCTCGATAGATGTCGTGGCCAGGGTTTCGAGGGGTAGGACAGAGTTTGAAGTCTCAGTCCGCGCGGAAGGAACGGTGACCCTCAGGTGCGACAGGTGCCTGGGCGAGCTGGTTCTGCCGGTGGATGTTGAGGACAGTGAAAAACTCTCTCTCCCGGAGGGCGCTGCCGAACTGGATCTGTCGCAGACAGTTTATGACTTTGTCTGCACGGAACTCCCCATAGTTCGCTGTCATCCCGATGGGGAATGCGACCCCGAGACCGTGAGGTTTCTCGCCGGCGGGGAAATGACTGCCGAAGCGGACGAACCTATGGATAATCCGTTCTCATCGTTAAAGGACATTTTGAAGGGAAAGTAATATTAAATACAGAATAAAATGGCACATCCGAAACGAAAAACATCTAAGCAGAGAAGGGATAAGAGGAGAACTCACGATTTCGCTGCAGTTCCTACTCTCGCCACTTGCCCTAACTGTGGCGCTACGGTAATGTATCACCGTGTATGCCCTGAGTGCGGCTACTATCGCGGCCGTCAGATCGTCGTAAAAGACGCTGAATAATCATTGCGCTCCCGGCCCTCTGGACCGGGATTCGCAGATGGTCCCATAGTTCAATGGATAGAACGGAAGTTTCCTAAACTTTAAATAGAGGTTCGATTCCTCTTGGGACTACGAATCAGTCAAATGCAGTTCATGGGCGGCGATGTTGAATTCCAACTCTTCGCCCATATGTTTTCCGAGGTCGTCAGATATCTTGATGACCTTCTCCCAAGGATCTTTCGCACTCATGCGGCAGCGTGACAGTTTCATTACGATATTCGCCGGGCGGTAGCCTTCTATGCCCGGATCGCAGGTGAGATTTGTGCCGATGCCGGCACTCACCTTCACGCGGCCGCGGAAATACTCCGCCACTGCCTTGTAGCGCGGAAAGTCCAGAGCATTGCTGAAGACAATAGTTTTTCCTGCCGGGTCGATGCCGAACTCCTTCATGCGGGCGATAATCATCTCTCCGACCTCCTTCTCATCTCCCGAGTCCTGGCGGAAGCCATCCAGAAGCTTGGCCTGTTTCATCGTCAGGGTGTGCAGGAACGAGCGGGTGGTGAAAGTGTCCACAAGGGCGATTCCGAGTGCACCGTCATAGACCTTGATCCAGTCCTCCAGAGACAGATAGTTGGCCCTCTTGTAACCGAATACGCCGCTATGGAACATTACCCACTCGTGCGGGAAGGTTCCGATAGGGGTCATGTCATATTTCATGGCGAAGTAGACGTTCGATGTGCCGCCGCAGCACTTAGGGCAACCGGCCTTGAGCGCGGCCACGACCTTTTCATGCAGGTCAGAAGAAAAACGCCTGCGCGTACCGAACTCCGAAAAGGACAGATTGTTAGAATTTGCCAGGGCAATCTTTTCGTCCAGCAGAGCCATCGCCCTCGTCTCGTCGGCCTGAACGCCTCTGAAACGGTTCCTGAGTTCGGCCACTATGGCCAGGACCGGAACCTCATAGAGCGTAACCTTGTACAGGTAATCGGTGACGTCGATGTGCAGATGCCCCTGAGCGTCGAGACTCGCCTCGATCTTTTCAGGCTCGAAACGGAAACCGCGCAGCCATTCCCAGTAGTTCCGGCCTATGTAACGCACTCTCCCAGTGATATAATCGAACTCCGCGTCTGTAAGGGCGAGTTTCCCGAGCTGCCTGAATTCGTCCCTCAGCGCTTCGAGGAAAGACTCGTCATATACCTCCGCCGCCCGGTCGTTAAACGTAAAAGTGCCCTCCGCGAGCGGGTACAGGTGGAAGTACGCATTGGAAGTGGAGAATTTGTAAAGGTCCGTGTCGAGAATACTCAGTATCATGTCTTTTCGTTTTTTTGAGTAAGCAAAATTAGTATATTTGCGCCAATAATAAAACTCGGATATGGAAAAGGCAATAGTTGTTATTGATGAAATCTACGATTTTATTAGTGGAGGTTCACTGGCATGCGAGCACTCTGAGGAAGCGGTGGCGGCGACCAAAGCGCTGATTGAGAACAACAAGCGCCTGCCGGTACTATTCGTATGCGACCATCACCCCGAGAACCATTGCTCTTTCGCAGCCCAGGGCGGTCCCTGGCCCCCTCACTGCGTAGCGGGCACCCGCGGTGGAGATATCCATGATGACCTGCTGCCTTTCGTGCAGGAGGAACTGGTTTTCTACAAGGGCTGCAATCCCGCCGAAGAGCAATACTCCGGATTCGATGGCCGTAACGCCGCCGGGCAGAGCCTCGCCGAAGTCCTGGAAACCCTGGGTATAGACTCTGTCATACTCGTCGGCATCGCCACGGAATACTGCGTATTCAACAGCGCCCGGGATCTGCTGAAAGCCGGATTCAAAGTCACTATCCCCGAAGACTGCCTCGCCTGGGTCGACCGCGATGGCCATCTCAAAACCCTCCCCGAACTCACCGCTCTCGGCGCCAGGATACAGAAGTAAAAAAACCGGTCTCAATCCGAGACCGGTTTTTAAGTGCGCGAGATGAGACTCGAACTCACACAGGTTTTACCCCACTAGCTCCTGAAACTAGCGCGTCTACCATTTCGCCACCCGCGCATTTTTGAAAGCCTGCAAATGTACGAAAAAAAATAATTGCTCCCAAATTAATCGGAACTTTTGTGATTGCAGGTAGAAAAAGCGTCCACGACGAAGATTTCGTAAGATTCTCCGTGCGGGGCTACGCGTATGATTATATGTCCCCACCCCTTAATGCGGTCCCAGAGGGGACCGAGGCGCTCTGCGGGCGCCTGGGCGTTCACATATATATCCTTACATCCGGGCATAAGCGGATCCAGCATGCGCTCCACCGTGATATCGGTAGGATGTCCGGGATTCGAACTCTCTACCACCACTACCTGCGGGCGCAGAGTCCACAGGAAATGAGGACTGCTGCTGTCGCGGGTCGCATGATGGCTGGCCTTGACGGCCGTCACAGGATGCCCGATCAGATCCGCCACCTGGGCGTCGTAAGTCCTCAGATGCGGCGTAGGCTTCGAAGGAACCCAGTATCCGCCCGGAAGGTCTCCGCCCTGAAAATATGAGAAGCTGCCATATGTGAAGAGCTGGCAGCAGCTGAACATGTTCTCGTCGAAGCTGTTTGGATCGTCGTCCGCTTCATACATTGGCCTGGTCTTCAGGCCGCGTCCCATCCAGATCCGGGCGTTGCCGGCCAGGTTCCGGATGCTGAAATCCTTGTATGCGCCCGGATTGTATTTCATGGCGAACTGATCCTTGGAGCCGATGATGAACTGCTCAGCCTTCTGGCCCTTGGACTCGGTCATGTGGCGCACGAAGGCGACATAGTTGGCCATGGGCTGCTGCTTCATATATTTGGCATCCGGAAAATCGTAAGCCGGATAGCCCCGGTCCACTATCGTGCCGAAGCTTATCTCCTGCGCTACGTCGGTGACTCCGCACAGTTTGTAGCCGTCCGGACCGGGACGCTGGGCCGTGGTCGCGCCGAAATGGTCACCATGGAAGTGCGACAGGAAGAAATAATCCACATAGTCCCGTCCCAGGTAATCCTTAATGTATTTGGCAATCCATTGCCCCGGAGTGCGGCTGTCATCTGGCAGGGGATCGCTCTCCCAGCCGTTGCCGGTAGTGTCGCCTGAGTCGGTCAGAATCGTCGTGCCGTCGGGCATCACGATGAGCAGGGCCTCGCCTTTTCCTGTGGCTATGGAATGGATCTCGAAATAGCCTTCCTGCCACGCGGGCATAGAGTTCCATGTAACAAACTGTGCCGCGGGAGCCGCGGGGACATCGCCATAACGGTCGGCCAGACTGGCCTGGCCGTTCTCGGGAGCCGGTGCGCATGACATGCAGAGCACAAGGCTGCAAAGCAAAATGGATAAGAAGTGTTTCATAGCTTCAAATATAGGAATAATGCTATTAATTCGTATATTTGTAAGATTAGAAAAAATGACAATATGAAAAGAATCCTTACCCTGGCCCTGGCCGCCACCCTCGCCCTGTCGGCGTTTGCAGCACCCCAGAAAAACTCCCTGCGTGCTCCAGCCTATCCACTTGTTACCATTGATCCTAACACGTCAGCCTGGTCGATGAGCGACAATCTTTACGACGAGCCCGTCAAGCATTGGACCGGCAAGGATTTCCCTCTGATCGGAGCGATCAAGGTTGATAATACCGTATATCGCTTCATGGGTGCTGAGGCACCTGAATTCAAGGTGGTCATCCCTACCTCGATAGAGGCTGACTGGAGCGGCAAATATACTTTCGAGGAGCCTGCCGCCGACTGGATGAATCCCGGATTCGACGATGCGGCATGGGCTGAGGCCCCCGCAGCGTGGGGACATCTCGAAGCTGAGGCTAAAACCCCCTGGAAGACTCCCTATATCTGGGTCCGCCGCACTATCGAGCTCAAGGAATCGCTCGCCGGCAAGCCTATTTATCTGGATTTCTCAAATGACGACGATGCCGTTTTCTATATAGATGGAAAGGAAGTCTATTCGACCGGTAACCGTTGCAATAAGAACCGCACAGAGCCCGTCCCTGCCGAAATCGTGGCGGGACTTGGAAAGGGTAAACACGTGCTGGCCGCCAAGTGCTGGAACCGTGTGGGCAATGCCCTTCTGGACTTCGGTCTGAAAGTGCAGGTTAAGACTAACAGCCCCCTGACGAAGAGCGCCGTTCAGAAGTCTGCCGACGTGCAGGCCATGCGCACCCACTATGAGTTCGAGTGCGGCCCCGTCAATCTGAAAGTCAGCTTCACCGCTCCCATGTTCATGGACGACCTGGATCTGATGAGCCGTCCTGTGAACTATCTCAGCTACGATATTGCCACCCGTGACGGCAAAGCCCATAAGGTATCCCTCTACTTCGAGGCTTCACCCCGCTGGGCTCTCGACCTGCCCACACAGCCTTCCGTATCCGAAATCTATGAGAAGGACGGCCTTATTTTCACCAAGGCCGGCAGCGTGTCCCAAGGCATTCTCCGCAAGAAGGGTGATGACAGGCGTATCGACTGGGGTTACTTCTACATGGTGGCCGAGAATGACGGCATGACCGTAGCCTCTCTGGGTAATTCCTCAGACCTGCGCGCCGCTTTCCCGAAGGGTAAATTCAAGAAGACCGTCACCTCTGCGAAGGACGCTGAGGGACAGATGGCTTTCATCCGCAACATCGGAAAGGTCAGCGCCACATCCGGCAAGATAATGCTTGGTTACGATGACATTTACTCCATCCAGTATTTCAAGGACAATCTCCGTCCCTGGTGGAACCGCCGCGGCGACCAGACCATCGAAGGCCAGTTCGCCAAGGCTCTCGCCGAGTATAATTCCCTGATTCCCAAGTGCGATGCGTTCGATGAGAAACTGATGGCCGACGCCGAAAAAGCCGGCGGCCGCAAATATGCCGAGATCTGCGCCCTGGTATATCGCCAGGCGATCGCCGCCCACAAGCTGGTCGAAGCTCCCAACGGCGATGTCCTCTGGCTCTCCAAAGAGAATAACAGTAACGGTTCCATCGGTACGGTCGATGTGACTTATCCTTCGGCTCCGCTCTTCCTGCTCTATAACCCTGTCCTGGCGGAAGGTCTTATGAACCATATTTACTATTACAGCGAAAGCGGCATCTGGTCAAAACCTTTCCCCGCACATGACGTGGGTACCTATCCCATTGCCAATGGACAGACCTATGGCGGCGACATGCCTGTGGAGGAAGCCGGAAACATGCTTTCCCTGACCGCCGCTGTCTGCGATGTGAAGGGCAATGCCGACTATGCCCGCAAGCACTGGGATGTGCTGACCACTTGGACCGAGTACCTCGTCCAGTTCGGCCTCGATCCCGAGAATCAGCTCTGCACCGATGACTTCGCCGGTCACTTCGCCCACAATGCGAATCTCTCCGTCAAAGCTATCCTCGGTATCGCTTCCTATGCCCGCATGGCTGAAATGCTGGGTGACAAGGCTGCTGCCGATAAATATTTCGCCATCTCCCGTGACCTGGCAGGGGAGTGGCAGAAGATGGCCTTCGACGGCGACCATTACCGTCTTACCTTCGACAAACCCGGCACATGGAGCCAGAAGTATAATCTCGTTTGGGATAAGCTCCTGAAACTGAATGTCTTCGATCCTCAGATCGCAAAGACCGAGATAGCTTACTATCTGACCAGACAGAATGTATACGGCCTGCCTCTGGACAGCCGCAAGGAATACACGAAGACCGACTGGATCGTCTGGACTGCGACGCTCGCCGACAGCGCCGCGGACTTCGAGGCCTTTATCGCTCCCGTCCACAAGTTCTACAATGAGACCGAGGACCGCGTCCCCGCCTCCGACTGGACCTGGACCGACAGCAAGCACCACCGCGGATTCAAGGCCCGCAGCGTGGTAGGCGGCTTCTTCATCAAGATGCTTGACAAATAATAAATGAGTAAAAAGGCAATTATCGCATGCATCATAGCAGCGGCCGTCTTGCTTCTGGGGATTGCCGCCGCGGTGATGGTGCTCTACTCGGACGGCGCGCCCTCCGAGAGCGTGACCAAAGAACGGATCGAGCGCCCGGAAAAGGCGCCCAGAGCAAATAAAGTTCGTGAGCCCAGAGTCTCGCACAAGGCCGTGAGCCGTAAAAGTACGGAGGGCAATGTGTACAGGGCAATACCTTCGGACGCGGCGGCGGTCGCCAGTTTCGGCACGCTCGCCCAGACGCTGGAAATGCTTACCGACGGGACCAAGGCCTTTGACCTGCTCAGCGGTCCGATGACCGGTTTCATGGTGAATCTCCGCAGCGAAGGCGTTCCTTCTGCTCTGGAGAGCCGTCCCGCAGCGCTGTCCGTGCATTACGGCGGTTCACTGTCGCCGCTGCTGGTCGTGGATGCCGGCGATATTGCCGATACATCGGAAGTCTTTGCACCGGTCCTGAAGGCGGCGGGGGAGAAGATCTGCGCACGGGTGAGCAGCTCGCGCTACGGCACCTTCCTCCTATTGTCCTCATCCGAGGCCAATGTGCTCTCGGCCATCCGTCACCTGGATTCACGCTCGAGCATACTGGACGACAAGGCTTTCGCCAGCCTGAGCGCCGAGGTTCCGGCCTCGCCGGTATTGCTACTTAACCACAGCTACGCCGGGAAGCTCGTGCCTGCGTATATACAGCGCCCGTACTCTTCCTGCGCCGAATTCCTGCGCAGCTGTGCGGACTGGAGCGCCTTTACTATTGACAAGAATAATCCCGAGTCGCTGGAGATGACAGGCAAGGCCGGGTACGGGAGAAGTCAGGCGTACTTCTCCAACGTACTGGCTCCCCTGCCCGCGAGCGACTGCGATATGCCTTTGATCCTTCCCGGACGCACGATTTTCGCGCTCTCGCTCTGCATCCCCGCGGTCGCCGGGTACCGCAGCGCGTATGAGCCGTACCTGGACTCCAGGGCGGCCCTGCTGCCGGTGAAAAAGCAGCTGGAATGGGCTGAGGGCGAGGATATCCGTGAAGTCGTCACCGCTTACTGGCGCGGTCCTTCCGGTAATTTGCTTAAGGCCAATTTCGCCCGCACAGCCAAGGCTTCGAAAGAGAGCAGCGGCCTGCGTGAATGTGAATACCAGGGCTATCTGGCCGATATTTTCGGAAAAGAGTTCGCGTTGCGCGATGAAAGTTTCTGTGCCCGCAAGGGGGCGTGGATGATCTCCGGCGAGCAGGCGGCAGTGGACGATGTGCTCGCTTGCACACAGACGCTGGAAGACCTCTGCACCGAACTGGAAGTGCATGACATCGTACCTTCCAAGGCCTGCGGACCGGTCGTTTACTTCAACGCCGCCGCTACCGGTCTGGACAATGTCTTTAAACCCGACGCCGCTTCCGTCATGGCCCGGAGTCTCAAAGGGGTTTCCTTTGCCCCGAGGGTGCTTTCTTATGGCAAGGGCGGATGGAAGTACAGCCTGAGACGCTGTACCGCTACTCCTGCGGCAGCCGCCGCTGCTGCGGTCAGCATGGAGATCCCCAAGGGACCGTTCAAGGTTAAGAACAGCGCGACCGGAAGGACAAATCTCTTCTATCAGAATGACAATCTCTACCTCTGCCTGAAGGAGGAGGATGGAAAGGGCATCTGGGGTGTATCTTTCGATACCCCGATCTGCGGATGCGTCGAGAATGTGGACTATTACGCGAACGGAAAGATCCAGTTCTGCTTCTGCGCCGGATCGAGCGTGTATCTTATCGACCGGCTGGGCAGGTTTGTGAGCGGGTTTCCCGTGGATTTGGGCAAAACCGTGCTTCTGGGTCCTTCAGTATATGATTTCACCGGTGGAAAGGGCTATAATATCATAGTCCTCCATGATGACAATACCATAGAAATGTACAATCTCCAGGGGCGCAAGCCTGCGTCCTGGAAGGGTATCAACTGTCCCGATGTGGTAACGGCCCTGCCTGAACTCAAGAAGGAAGGGAATAAGAAGTATTGGGAAGTGAGGACTGCGTCCAAGACTTACCTGTATGACTTCTGGGGCGGCGAAAGCCTGAAAAAAATCAAGTAAATGGAGTACAAATCGCTAAATAAGATGCTGGAGGCCAGCTTCCGGGAGAACTGGGATAAGCCTGCGCTGTCCAACTATCAGGGTGTCACGCTTTGCTACAAAGATGTGGCAAAACGTATCAAGCATCTGCATATGTGTTTCGAGGCCTGCGGTCTCGCCAAAGGTGACAAGGTGGCCCTTTGCTCCCGTAACCAGTCTAACTGGGGCGTCAGTTTCCTGGCTGTGATGACATACGGAGCTGTCCCCGTGCCCATATTGCACGAGTTCAAGCCGGGCAATATCCACTATCTGGTGAATCATTCCGACGCGAAGGTGTTCTTTGTGGACGAGGTGATCTGGGAGAATCTTTCCGAGGCGGAAATGCCAGGGCTCTACGTTATCGTCCAGATGAACACGCTGAAGTATCTGTTCTCCCGTGACGAGTCGATGACCAAGGTGCGCGACATGCTCCCTGAGTCCTTCGCAAATGCCTTCCCGGAAGGCTTCACCCCGGATGACATGGATTACTATGAGGATTCTCCGGAAGAGCTCGCCATGATTAATTATACCTCCGGAACTTCCGGCTTCTCAAAGGGTGTAATGATCCCCTACAGGGCCCTGATGGCCAATATCCGCTTCGCCGGTGAAACCGCCGAGCCCCAGATGAGCTGTGAATCCGAAGTGGTGGCCATGCTGCCTTCCGCGCACATGTACGGAATGATGTTCGAATTCCTGTTCGAAATGACCATCGGCGCGCACGTACATTTCCTGACACGTGTGCCCGGCCCCAAGGTGATACTGAACGCCCTTAAGGACGTCAGGCCGGATATCGTCATTTCCGTGCCTCTGGTTATCGAGAAAGTCTATAAGACGCAGATTAAGCCGCAGATTGACCGGAATAAAACTTTCATGCGCATTCCGATTCTGAGCCAGACCATTCTTAAACGCTTCCGTAACGGCATCATAGACGCCTTCGGAGGCCGTTTCGAGGAAATCATCATTGGCGGAGCGGCGTTTAATCCCGAGGTGGAGAAATTCCTGCACAAGATTCATTTCCCCTTCACCGTCGGTTATGGCATGACCGAGTGCGCACCTCTCATTACCTATTGCAAGTGGTATAAGAGCAAGGTGGGATCATGTGGCAAGGTTATCACCGACTGCGAAATCCGCATTGATTCCGAGAATCCGGCCAAAATCCCCGGAGAGATCCAGGTGCGAGGTGCGAATGTCTTCATGGGATACTATAAGAATGATGAAGCTACCGCCGCATCCTTCACGGATGATGGCTGGTTTAAGACAGGCGACATGGGTGTCATCGACAAGGATGGTTACCTATTCCTGCGCGGACGCTCCAAGTGCATGATCCTCGGCCCCTCCGGGCAGAATATCTACCCTGAGGAACTCGAGGCGGTCGTGAACAATGTTTCCTACGTGGTCGATTCGCTCGTCATCGAAGATGAGGGATCTCTGGTCGCTCTGGTGTATCCGGATTATCATCAGGCAGAACTGGACGGCCTTAGCACGGGCCAGCTGGAGAAAAAACTTATCGATGCCCTTCCGGAGATAAACGCGGCGCTCCCTAACTATGCAAACATTAAGAAGATGGAGTTCCTCCCCGAGGATTTCGAGCGCACGCCTAAACGCAGCATCAAACGTTATATGTATCAAAGATCTGGCAAATGACAAAATTTGACGAAAGATATCTGGAGATGGCCGAAGTCTGGGCCAAGAACTCATACTGCAAGCGACGTCAGGTAGGCGCCTTGCTGGTTAAGGACAAGATGATAATCTCGGACGGTTACAACGGTACACCCTCCGGATTTGAGAATATCTGTGAAGATGAGAACGGGGTTACCAAACCCTATGTCCTTCACGCCGAGGCTAACGCCATCAGTAAGGTGGCCAAATCCGGTAACAGCAGTGAAGGCGCCACCCTCTATGTGACCGCCTCTCCGTGCATCGAATGTTCCAAACTCATAATCCAGGCCGGTATCAAGCGTGTGGTTTACCGGGATGAATACCGTCTTACTGACGGGATCGACCTCCTGAAGGCAGCCGGAGTAGAGGTGGAAAAGATCGGATAGATGGACTGGAATCGGCACTATACCTGGCTGAGCACACTGTTGGGCGTGATAATCGGTGCGTTGATAGTGGTCAACGTGTACACCCTCATACGTATCCGCAAAGATCGCAAGGCGCTTCAGGACCAGGGCTGGAGAAAGATGGAACTGGTGATGCAGAGTCTCAGTGACAATTATGTCGATACCATCGACTATAAGTCCGTCACTGAAGCTACCCTGCAGACGCTTTTCCACCAGCTCGATCCCCACTCGGTGTATCTGCCGCCGGCAGAACTTACAGAAAGCGAGACCGATCTGGCAGGTAATTTCGAAGGTATAGGAATACAGTTCAATGTCCCCAACGATACGGCCATAGTGCTGGAAGTGATCCCGGGCGGCCCGTCAGAGAAGATAGGCCTCCGTCAGGGCGACCGCATCCTGCGTGTCGACGACAAGGACATAGCCGGCGTGAAGTTCCCCCAGGACAGCATGGTGCGCAGGATGAAAGGCCCCGCAGGGACGAAGGTCACCATTACGGTGCGACGCGGCCATGAGGTGATACCTTTCGAAATCACCCGCGGAAAGATACCTGTCCATAGCATCGACGCCTCATTCATGGTGGACGATACCACCGGATACATACGCCTTTCGAAGTTCTCCCGCACCACCGCGACTGAGTTCCTCACCTCATCGGCCGAACTCCTCGCCAAGGGCATGAAGAAGCTGGTATTCGACCTTCGGGACAATACCGGCGGCTACTTCGACCAGGCCCTCGTCCTTTCGAACTTGTTCCTGAATAAGGGTGATAATATAGTATATATGGAAGGCCTGCACCGCAAACGCAGTTCCTACAGGGCCGACGGGCGCGGCTTCCTCCGTGACGTGCAGCTGGTCGTGCTTATCAACGAGAACTCCGCCTCCTCGAGCGAAATCTTTGCCGGTGCGATTCAGGACAATGACAGGGGAGTGATAGTGGGCCGCCGTTCCTTCGGGAAGGGCCTCGTACAGGAGCCGCTTTATTTCAGCGACGGTTCCGGAGTGCGGCTGACCGTCGCCCGTTTCTACACACCTTCAGGCCGCTGTATCCAAAAGCCCTATGACGAGGGTGACGAGAAATACGCATACGACATCTACAACCGCTATATGGATGGGGAAATGCTTGCCGCCGACAGTATAAAGGTCAATAAGGACCTGGAGTATCATACCAAGGGCGGACGTCCCGTCTATGGCGGTGGCGGTATCATTCCCGACGTGTTCGTGCCGCTCGACACGACCCGCGCCACCCGCTTCTATCTGGATTGTACCCGCAAGGCTACATCGATGCGTTTCGCTTCCGAGTGGTTCGACAGCCACAGGGAAGAATTGACTTCCATCGAAGAGTATCCTGCGCTGATTAACTATCTGGACAAGGCCGGGCTGGACCGTGCATTCCTGAAATTTGCCGCTTCTAAAGATAATATCCGGCCTTCAGGCAATGAGGAGTGGAAGCAGTCAGCTACGTATATGATGCCGCAAGTGCGTGCACTGGTGGGACGTTACTCCAAGCAGGGAGAAAACGCCTTCTATCATCTGTATATGGATGTGGATGAGACGCTGCACGCGGCGCTGAAAGCCGAGCCTCTCAGTCTCAGCGCTGGGCAATAAACTGATACACGATATTTCCGCCCTGTCTGGCCGGCGCATCCGGCTTCACGCTGAACTTCGACAGCCGTGCCGCCCTTACCGCGAAATCCCGCAGGCAGCGGTCCTCGGACGAGACGAGCTCGTCGACCTTCGCGAATAAAACATTACCCTGAGGATCTGCGACGATATTGACAGTCACCAGACCCGCCCCCATGCACCTGTACGCCGGTATGGGCAGTTTGCTGGCGTGACGGCCTTCCAGTTCGTATGAGACCACCGAAGGATCTTGGTACTCCCGCTGGCTTTCCTGTACGTCCTTCTTTTCCGGGCGGATCTCTTCCACTGCGGTGAAGGTCTCCTTGTCTTCTCGCGAGAAGGTGTTTTCCAGATCCTGGGCCAGACGCTGCGCATCTTCGTAAAGCTTCTGGGCGTCGGTACCCCGGTCATCCTTGAGCTGGCTGCGGTCCACGGCTATATTGCGCACGTTGAGGTCTCCGCCCTGGGCTGCCGCGAGCAGCTCGTCGATATGGCGGCTCACATCTTCACGGAAGTCGCGTTCGTTTTCTTCCTTTTCTATCTGTTCCTGACGGGTGAAATCCAGAATGAAACTGTTCTCGCGGCTTAGCTCATAGCCTATCTGGGAAGCGAGCAAAATAATAATCACCGCGAGATGGAATATCACGGTGATATATATGCCTGCTCTGTCTTCCTTCGGAAGCATGGCCGTTATTTCATGTCGTGAAGGGCCTTCTCGACGGTGGCCGAGATGACGTCTATAGCGACTTTATTGTGCCCGCCCTGAGGGATGATGATGTCGGCGTAGCGCTTGCTGGGCTCGATGAATTGAAGGTACATCGGTTTCACGGTTTTCGTGTAGCGGTCGATGACCTTTTCAATGGTCTTACCCCTTTCGAGAATGTCCCGGGAGATGACGCGCATCAGGCGGTCGTCATCGTCGGCATCTACGAAGATCTTGATATCCATCTGGTCCCGCAGTTCCTCGCAGGTGAAGGTCAGGATGCCCTCTATGATGATCACATCCGCGGGGGCGACCCTGACCGTCTCGGTCTTCGAGCGGGAGCAGGTGATATAGGAATAAACCGGCTGATCCACGCACTGCCCGGCTTTCAGCATTCTCAAATGCTCGCAGAGCAGGGGGAAGTCAATGGCGTCAGGATGGTCGAAGTTCATCTTCTGGCGCTCTTCCTCAGGGAGGTAACTGGAATCCTTGTAGTAGGAATCCATGGGGATTACCACCACCTTTTCTTTCAGTCCCGCCGTGATGGCTTTTACGACGGTGGTCTTTCCGGAACCGGAGCCGCCGGCTATTCCGATGATAAGCATTAGTATTCAGCGTTTTTAGGAGTTCTCGGGAAGGGGATGACGTCACGGATGTTCGCCATTCCGGTAACGAAGAGCAGCAGACGCTCGAAGCCGAGGCCGAATCCGCTGTGGGGGCAGCTGCCGAAGCGACGGGTATCGATGTACCACTCCAGGTTCGTGCGGCTCATTCCGAGCTCGTCCACACGGGCCTCGAGTTTCTTAAGGTCAGCCTCTCGCTCGGAACCGCCGATGATCTCGCCAATCTTCGGGAAGAGGACATCCATGGCGCGCACGGTCTTTCCGTCTTCGTTCTGCTTCATGTAGAAAGCTTTGATTTCCTTCGGATAGCCGGTGAGGATAACCGGTTTGCGGAAGTGCTTCTCCACCAGATACCTCTCGTGCTCGCTCTGCAGGTCCACACCCCAGTAGATGGGATACTCGAACTTGACGCCGTCACGCACGGCCTGCTCGAGAATCTTGATACCCTCGGTGTATTCCAGGCGCACAAAGTCGGTATTTACGACGCTCTCGAGTCGCTTGATCAGGCCTCCGTCCTCGCCATCGTCGCCCTTATCATAGCGGTCGTTCAGGAACTGGATGTCATCGCGGCAGTTATCCAGGGCGTAGCGCACCAGATGCTTGATGAAGTCCTCGGCCAGGTCCATATTGTCCTTAATGTCATAGAAGGCCATTTCCGGCTCGATCATCCAGAACTCCGCGAGGTGGCGGGGCGTGTTTGAATTCTCGGCCCTGAAGGTAGGACCGAAGGTGTAGATCTCTCCGAGAGCGGTGGCTCCCAGTTCGCCTTCGAGCTGTCCGCTCACGGTGAGACTGGTCTGCTTGCCGAAGAAATCCTTGCTGTAGTCTATGCCGCCTTTCTTGTTACGGGGGATGTTTTCCATATCGAGCGTGGTGACCTGGAACATCTGGCCCGCACCCTCACAGTCTGAGGCCGTGATGAGCGGAGTGTGCAGATAGACGAATCCTTTTGAATGGAAATACTCATGGATAGCGAAAGCCATCTGGTTACGGATGCGGAGCACTGCGCCGAAGGTATTCGTACGCATGCGCATGTGCGCTACGCTGCGCAGGTACTCGAAAGAGGTATCCTTTTTCTGGAGGGGATAACGCATTGGGTCGCATTCTCCGTAGATGGTAATCTCGGAGGCCTGGATTTCCACGGCCTGGCCGCTGCCCACAGACTCTACGAGCTGTCCCCGTACGCCTATGCAGGCGCCGGTGGTAACCTTCGCGAGTATGCTCTCATCGGTCTTGGTCTTATCGACCACGATCTGGATATTGTGGATGGTCGAACCGTCGTTCAGCGCGATGAACGCTATCTCTTTATTTCCTCTCTTCGTGCGGACCCAGCCCTTGGCGAGCACTTCGCTACCGGGTTTCGAGGTCAGCAAATCCTTGACTTTCGTTCTGATAATTTCCATTGACGATTTTATTTTAATAAGGCCGCGACCTTAGCCGCGGCCTTACCTTATATTACATGCAGCTTATTCGGCCGCGGCTTTTCTGGAGGCATACATTATCTTCAGTGCGGAGCAGCGCCGAAGCTCCTGCTTCACATCGGTAATGATACCCATTCTGACATCCTGGTCAGCTCTGATGACAGTGGTCATAAAGGGACGGTCGTTCTCACCCATGCTCTCACGCTCGGAAGCGATGAAGTCGCGGATATCGTCGATCGTCTTGAAGGAGTCGTTCAGCTGGATACGTGCGTCGGTACCGAACTTGGCCTGATAGTTACGGGTCGGGGTACCGATATTGATGTAAGAAGCCAGATCTTTCCTTTCGAGCTTTATAACCTCGGAAGCCTCAGGGAGCTTTACCATGACTTTGTTCTCCTGCTCACGCAGCTGAGTGGTCACCATGAAGAAGAACAGGAGCATGAATACGATGTCGGACAGAGATCCCGAAGACATCGCCGGCATCTCTTTCTTATTGCTACTTCCACCGAATTTAGACATAACTCTTATCTCCTTTTACCCACATCCTTGGGCTCAGCTTCGGAAATGTTCTGAGGGATAGCCTTCTTCACGATTTCCTGCTGATCCTTGGTGATGTTCTCAAATGATTTGTGATAATTTCTGTAGGAGAACTCGTCACGAAGTTCGTTGATGGCCCTGACGAGCTCATTCTGAACTTCAATGTAAGCTCTGTAGCTGGTACCACGGTCATTCTGAAGAGCGATAACGCCCTTGGAGACCGGGTATTTGCCATATCCCTCGATGTCCTTCACTTCCTTCTCGGGAAGATTGGGATCGTCCAGGGGGTTGGTGAGGAACTCCTTGATCTTGTCCTTAAGCTGACTAGTCTCCATAAGTTCGTTACCGGCGAAGAGCCTGTCCTGAGAGTTAATCCTCACCATGATGATGTTACGGCGGTTAACTTTCTGGTCTTCTACCTTCTGGTCCTTTTCGGGCATGGGAGGCAGACGACGGGACAGACCTGTCTGTGATCCCATGGTAGTAGTCATCAGGAAGTAGCACAGAAGCAGGAACGCTATGTCGGCAGTTGAACTGGAATTGATTCCCGGTGTTTTTTTACTAGCCATAGCTTAATTTATTTTTTGCGGACGCTCATACGGATCTCACCGGCGATGATAGCCAGGATGGCCAGCGCTCCAGTGAAATAGGTAAGATTAAGGAGTGTGTCTGTAAGGACAAGCGTGGTGTGAGCGGGCTGATCGGCATCGAGGATGCCCACAGCAGGCTTTCCAGGGGCGAGCAGATATGCCACGAAGCATATTGCGGCTACGGCTACAAGACCGATGAGCAGTTTGAGGACGCTCTTCGGGTTATTCTTGAAGCTTATGATGGCACCGAACACGATCACCGAAATGAGCGTGAGGAGGAGCATCGCGTAGGCCCAGTAGAGCAGAATGTCAGTGTTTCGCCCGCCATTGGTCTCGAATCCGGCGATGAACCCGTATACCAGGACGGCGACACTGATGACAATCAGCACTACCATCAGGATCTTAAAGAATTTACCGTAGTTTTTCATTACTTAGCCTGATATTTGGTGAGCACATCGATGAGGCAGATCGAAGAATCCTCCATGTCGATGGAGATGGCGTCGATCTTCGCAAGGATGTAGTTGTAGAACACCTGGAGAATCATGGCGACGATAAGTCCACCCACGGTGGTGATCAGAGCGACCTTCATACCGCCAGCCACAACGTTAGGGGAGATATCACCTGCAGCCTGGATAGCGTCGAAGGCCTCGATCATACCGATAACCGTTCCGAGGAATCCCAGGGACGGGGCGATGGCGATGAAGAGGGCGATCCATGAAAGTCCGTTCTCCATGTTGCTCATCTGTACGGAGCCGTAGGAAACGACGGTCTTCTCGACCACGTCGATACCCTGCTCATAGCGGAGAAGTCCCTGATAGAAGATGGAGGCGACGGGTCCGCGGGTCTCGCGGCAAACATCCTTCGCAGCCTCGATACCACCCTCGGCGAGAGCGGCCTCGACCTTGGCGACGAGCGCCTTCGCATTGATCTTGGAGAAGGTCAGATAGAGAATCCTCTCGATGGAAAGGGCCAGACCGATGATAAGGCAGATGATGATGAGGGACATGAATCCGGCACCACCTTCGATGAACTTGGTCTTCAGGGCCTGGTGAAGGGGAACCTCAGACTTTACATTGAAGGGATCGACCTCCTCGGCGGGAGCGGCATCCTCTTCGGCAGCCTCGGCGACCTGCTCAGTAGCGGTCTGCTCAGCAGCCTGCTCGTCCTGTGCAGCGGCGATGTGAGCGGAAAGAACCATCAGCGTCATAGCTGCCAAAAGCGTGAGTAACTTTTTCATAACTGTGTTTTGTGATTTGATTAGATATTGTTAATAATTTATCGTTGTCTATATATCTTGCGCAAGTTACGAATTAATTTCCAAAGTTGAACCACTAATGACGATATAACGCCGATTTTACTCCGGAAGCGAGAAGAGCGACCGGGCGTTCGAAGAGGTCACTGCGGCCACTTCTTCGATGCCAATTCCCTTTAACTCAGCGACCTTCGCCGCTATCAGGGGGATGAAGGAACTGTCATTACGCTCTCCCCGGTGCGGAACGGGTGTCAGATAAGGAGCGTCGGTCTCCAGAAGAATCTTCTCCAGCGGGATGTGCCGCACTGTCTCGGCGAGCGAGGCTTTCTTAAAGGTGACCACGCCTCCGATACCTACGTACCAGTCGCCGTAGCGTTCCATCCGGCGAAAGGTCTCGACGCTGCCGCTGAATGCATGCAGATTGCCCCTTAACCCCAGATGCCGGCAGTCTTCCATCACCCGGAAAAAGTCCTCCGTGGCATCGCGCAGGTGGATATTGACAGGAAGACTCATCTGTGCCGCCAGTTCCAGCTGCAGCCGAAAGGCCTCCTTTTGCTGTGCGGCGTATTCGGCCCCGTAATGGTAGTCCAGTCCGATCTCGCCGATTGCCACCGCTCCGCGGTCCCGCCAGCGCAGCATCTCGTCCATCTCATCGCGCCAGTTCTCATCCACCGACCCCGGATACAGGCCCAGCATGGGACAGAGCACACCCCGATGCGCCTCGCACAGGGCATACATGCCGGCCCGTTCGTGCGAATCCACATCCGCCTGCAGCATCATCTTCACTCCGGCTTCCTCCGCCCGGGCGATAACCTGAGAAGCATCCTCGCGGAACGCCTCATCGCAGTAATGGCAATGTGTATCGATATACTCCATACAGACTGCAAATATACACAAAAATGCATCAGCATCCCCTCAGAGAATAGCGCTGGAGCAGGTCGCAGCTTAGAACCCGGTCGCATTCGAGGGTGGATAGGGCGCCGAGTACTTCGCCTATGCGGAG
>JAFSTI010000097.1 GCA_017450585.1 Bacteroidales bacterium | reverse complement strand
TGCGAACCCGAAACTGAAGCAGAACCCCGGTTATCCTACTCCCGGAGGAGCATCCTAAACGATGGCCAGAAGAATAATGACATGTGCGGCGCTTGCGCTTGCTTTCGCCGCACTTTGCCTCTCTTGCGCACGCAAGGAGGAAGATGCCTGTAAGTTTATCCGTCTGGCAGGCTTCGAGAAGGGCACGAAATCATTGACCTTCCACCCGGGCAACTCATCCATGGACTTGAGCGTCGCGCATAATCCTGCTCCGGATGATGTGAACCCCACAGACTGGTGCATGCGCTACGTGGCCGGCGGCGGTCAGAGCGAGTTCGTATGGTGCGAACCCCACGGCCGCAACTTCGACTTCACGGCCAACCCTCCCATCTTCCGGATGAAGGTGCTGGCCCCCGCTCCCGGAATCCGGATCAATATGACCCTGGAGCCCGCCAGGCTTGACGGACCGGTTCGTCCGGTGACCGTGCGCAGCGAACGCAGTGCGGTGGGCGGACGCTGGGAGACGATGACCTTTGACTTCAGGGAGTTCGCTCCGGAGTCAAATCTATACTCTAAGATAGTGATTGTCTTTAACGTGGAGCGCTCCGGCATCGACCAGACCTGGTATTTCGACGAGATCGAGGGTCCGGATGATGATTTGCGCCCCATTACCCTGATGCGGCCTTATTCCGGTAATCCGGTCTTCCGTCCGGAAGGACAGAACAATTGGCGCGATGCCCATATTGCCAACACCGGCATCCTCACTCCCGAGGAGAGCCCGACCGGCCTGTGGATGCTTTACGCCCGTGGATCAGGAAATATCCCTGACTATCACGATCAGATAGGCCTCTTTACCCAGGACCCCGCGAACTTTCATCCTTTCGGCCCCTGGAAAGAGTATGAAGGCAATCCAGTCATTAAGTATACCGAAGGCGGTTGGGATGACTATCTTCTTCTAGATACAGCTCCGGTTGTCGGTCCCGACGGCACTCTCTATATCTACTATAAAGGCCGCAACCACCAGCTCAGCTCGAATATAGGTGTCGCGTGGTCTAAAGACGGAGGTTACCATTTCGAAAAGACCGGCCGCCCCTGGCGGAAAGAGCGCTCCGGCACGACGTCCGCCGTATACCATGACGGCAAGTACTGGCTCTTCCACGGGAACCGGACCTTCGTGAGCGAAGACCCCTTAAACGGCGAGAATGCCGAGGTCCTTCCCGGCATCTTCACCGGCGGCGCTCCGTCTCATTTTGACGACTTCTCAATCTGGGGTACTTTCGTCTGGCGGCTCAAGGACGTCGATAAGTGGTTTATGTCCTATCAGGGCAGTGCGCACCATGTCGACTTCCCCGACCGCTTCCATGTGGCATACTCTGACGACCTCATCCACTGGACCAAGGTCCGGAATCCTCAGCCCTTCTATTCCCGCGGCCCCGTGGGCTCATGGGATCAGGGCGGCATCTGGTGTCCCGATGTATTCGAATACAAAGATTCACTCTATATGTATTACGAGGGCTGGGGCACCGAAGCCGTGGTCTATGACCGAAACCAGGATTATTTCGTCGGTCACTCGTCGGTGGGAGCGGCCTCCTGTTCAAAAACTGATTTCTTGAAATGGTGCGGACTCGAATAATATTGCTTGCGGCACTTTCGCTCGTCCTCGCCGCCTGCGAGGAAGATGGACCCGAGATTCCGGTCGTGCCGGACGACACCGGCGTGGTATATCTGAACCGTTGTGATTTCGATAATGTCAATCTGACCTGGAGAGTAAACGGAGGGGGCTCTTTCAGCGTGGTTACACCTCCCTCCGCGGAGGGTAAGGGCCACAGTCTGAAGTGTGGTTCATATACGACAGCCGGGGTGCCCGGCGCCAGCGTGTACAGCGACCGTCTTCCGCGCAAGCTCGATTTCACGGCCAATGCTCCCATTTTTAAAGTTTCCGTCCTCCCTCCCCGTAAAGGCGTGGAGGTAAAGCTGCGGCTGAGCGGAACCGGAGCACCGAAGATTGACGCCACCACTCATACCAGCGTAAAAGGCGAGTGGGAGATCTTATACTTTGACTTCAGCGACCAGGCTCCGCAGAGTAATCTTTACAATGTCCTCACCCTCTACTTCGACGACGGTAAGGCAGAAGGAGAGAAATGGTATTTTGACAATATCTTCTGTCCCAGCGACGACCTCGTGGATATCTGCCTCTTCCAGCGCTACTCCGGCAATCCGGTATTTAACCCGGACGGCAGCCGCAGCTGGCGGGGCGACCACATGGCCAACGCGGCCATATTGACCCCCGACCAGACCCCAGACGGTACCTGGAGAGTGTATCTGCGCGGTAGCGGCTCCTGCCCTTCGTACTGCGACCAGATCGGCCTTTACACCCAGACAGCCGCGGATTTCAAGCCTTTCGGCCCGTGGACGGAGTACGCGCATAACCCGGTGCTTCCGGTCGGCCCTTCCGGTTCATTTGACGACGGCTTCCTGCTGGATACAGCCCCTGTTTTCGGCCCGGACGGAAAACTCTACATCTATTACAACGGACAGACGAAAGGGCATGCCTCCCATGGCCTGTGTGTACGCTATTCTACCGACGGCGGATATACATTCACCGGCATAGATGCCCCTCTCGTCACGGGCAGGGGATGCAGCGACGCGGTCTATCATGACGGCAAATTCTACATTTACTATGGCGGGGGCAATCCCTGTAGGCTCTACGTAGCGGTGACAGAGAATCCGCTCTCATTGGAAGGGGCCCAAACCTATGAGACCATCCCTATCGGCGGAGGACCCTCTAATTTTGATTCCTATGCCGTGAATGGTTCGATGGTCTTCCGGCTGAAGGGCGTAGACAAATGGTTCGCTTCCTATCAGGGCAGCAGCAACGTGTACGACTTTCCCGACCGTTTTCATATTGCCATGTCCGACGACCTGATCCATTGGACCAAGGTGCAGAACGACCAGCCGCTCTTCACCCGCGGCAAGGCGGGACAATGGGATCAGGGAGCGATATGGTT
Source organism: Bacteroidales bacterium (assembly GCA_017450585.1). Lineage (GTDB taxonomy): Bacteria > Bacteroidota > Bacteroidia > Bacteroidales > UBA932 > Cryptobacteroides. Next base: position 9,174 of record JAFSTI010000097.1, on the reverse strand, counting down.
CTGCGAGATATTCGAGCACGGCGACAATCTGTACCTCTACTACGAAGGCTGGGGCCGCAAGGGGTATGTGCCCAACCGCGATGAGGCCTACTTCAGCGGCCAGTCCCGCGTAGGAGCGGCCTCCTGTTCAAAAACTGATTTCTTGAAATGGTGCGGACTTCAATAATACTTGCGACACTGGCTCTCTCGCTAGCTGCCTGTCAGGGGGGTGCCTCGGCGGACACCGAGGATCCGGATCCGCTGGACGAGCTCGATGCCGGATATGTGGAACCGGACTTCACGGGATATTTCGACCGGGTAAACTTCGAGGACCAGACCATGTCTTTTATCTCGCCCACGCTGACGGTTTCGCGGGTGGGCAATCCCCGAAAGAAAGGAGCCAACACCAGCCGCCGCTGCGGACATTTCGTGACTGCAGGAGGGAAGTATGAGTATATGTATACGACTCAGCTCTCTAAGAATCTCGATTTTACGGGGACTCCGGCGAAATTCTGGATGAAAGTTCTAGCCCCGAAGGCCGGAGCGCAGGTCATTCTGAGTATAGATCCTAACCCTGACGGCGGAAATTACTTGCAGACCATCCAGTCCGACCCTGTGTTGACCACCAAAGCCGGAGTCTGGGAAGATCTCTGCTTTGACCTCACCGGAAAAAACCCGATGACAAACAAGTATGCGAAAATCACCCTGATGTTCGATGCTGGCGGAGAAACAGTCGGTGAAGACTGGTACTTCGATGATATACGTATCCCTGATGACGACATCAGCGACCTGGCCCTGTTCAAGCGTGTAGGCCCCGATCCTGTCTTCGCCCCGGACAAAGCTCACCAGTGGATGAACACTCATATTGCCAATCCCGCCATCCTCTCGCCCGAAAAATCATGCGACGGGAACTGGTGGCTTTATGCCCGCGGCGGGAATGATATTAATAACAGCAACGAACAGATCGGCGTCTTCACGCAAAAAGCCGATGAGTTCAATCCCCTCGGTCCCTGGACTTACTACAAGGGCAATCCGGTAATCGCAGTCGGTAAAAGCGGTTCCTACGACGAGTGGCGCTGTCTTGATCCTGCGCCGGTGGTCGGCCCCGACGGCAAAACCTATTTGTACTATAAGGCTCGCACGCGCAGCGCAAACAATGACATCGCTCTCGCGTGGTCGACCGATGGTTACAATTTCACAAAACTCGATCAGCCCTGGCTAAAGAATGCCGGCACCTGTGATGCCCTCTATTATGATGGCAAATACTACATCTTCCGTGGCACACGGGTGGATATTGTCTCTAATCCGCTGAACCGCGACGGCGTGGTTACGCGCACGACTATAACTCCGGGCGGCGCTCCGTCACACTTCGATGACAAGGTGCTGCACGGGACTATGGTATTCCGGCTGGACGGTGTCGATAAGTGGTTCATGGCATATCAGGGCAGCCCCGACCACTGGGACTTCCCGGACCGCTTCCATGTCGCCATCTCCGATGATTTGGTTACCTGGACGAAGGTCCAGAACCCCCAGCCGCTCTTTACACGCGGACATCGGGGAAAGTGGGACCAGTGCGCCATCTGGTATCCGGAGATTTTCGAATGGGAAAATAATCTGTATTTGTACTATGAAGGCTGGGGCCTTGAAGGCTTCCTGCAGGACAGAGACGCCGGCTACATGATTGAAAGTCATTCGTCGGTCGGCGCCGCCACATGCTCTAAGGCTGATTTTCTCAAGTGGTGCGGAATCGAATAATTTGGCTCTTCGCACTGGCAATCCTCTTCGCCGGCTGCTCCAGGGATGCATTTGATTTGATTCTTTCTAAAAAAGAGGCAGTCAATTACACCCCCGCGCAGGGCGTGGAATATCTGTTCGAGGGCAATGAGCAGCTGCCGGAAATCCATGTGGATGTAACCGAGGGCGAGTGGAACCGCCTGCTGACCCTCTTCGACCGGAATCCCAGAACGAAGCAGAATGTCCGCTGTGATGTTACGTACGTCAAAAACGGGGGCAAAGCGCTGCTGGTACGGGATGCCGGCATAAGACTCCGGGGCAATACTTCCCGCCGCCGGCCCGAAGGCACGTCCGGTCGCATGCATGTCACGGACAATACCCGCTGGTTCCATGTCCACTTCGGCCTGAATTTCCACAAATACTACAAAGACGCCGCCCATGAACTGCACGGGCAGCGTAAACTCGTATTGAAATATTTCCATGAAGATCCGACCTACGCCCGGGAAATCTTCTGCTACGACCTTTTCCGCCGCGCCGGAATATGGTCGGCATCGCGTGCGGACTATTGTCGCCTTTTTCTGCATGTGGGTGAAGATAAGAACGAGGTCGACTATGGTGTGTACGGCATGTACGAGGCTGTGGATATGAATTTCATCAAGGTCCGCAAGAAAGGCTTCGGCGGAGCAAACGGTTATCTGTGGAAATGCCGCTACGGAGCGACGCTGCGGGAAACCGAAGATGATTTCGGAATAGATGACGAATCGGACAACCGCCATGTATACGAATTCAAGTCGGATCCCGAAGATTTTACTTCTGCGAAAGCCATGCTGGTGAACTTCATCTATCAGCTGAATCATCTGGAAGGGGAAGAGTTTAGACAGTGGATTACGAGCGTATGTGACGTGGATTTCCTTTTGCGGACCTATGCCGTCAATGTGGCCGTTGGCATGTGGGACGACTACTGGTGTAACAAGAATAACTATTACATCTATTTCAACTCGAAAAATCCTACGTCATACAAGTTCTATTTGATCCCCTACGACTATGACAATACTTTGGGGACCTCCAGGAAACTGGATTGGCAGACAGACAGCGGCAGGCAGAACCCATATGAATGGGGCCTTTCATCACGGCCTCTAATCTACAAGCTCCTTCAATTTGACGAATTCAAAGCCATATACCGGGACGAACTCCTCCGCCTGATCGACCCCGCAGAAGGTCTCATGGACTATGATTCCAGCGTCCCGCGTATTCTGGAATGGCAGAAAAGGATTCGCCCCTACATTAGTAATATAACGCGGGAAGACATGACCATCTACGACCGTCCCGCTTCTTGGGGCAATCATCCCGAATACCGTGTCTACACCTGGGGACCGGATAACTGGTTTACCGTGAAAGCCGCCTCGCTGCGCGAATGGTTGCGCTAGGGATGCAATGCAACATTTTTCATTATTGCTGCATCTTTAACGAGAATATGCCTATATTTGCGGCGCTAAATTAAAAACAATGAAAAAGTATTTGTTTATTTTGATGGCAGCCGGCTGCCTTGCGGTCGCCTGCGAGAAGAAGGGCGAAGTTCTGAGCCCCGATGATCAGAAATCAGTAATCGAGGAGACTGCCGTTCAGGCGGTTGAGGCTGTGGATCTGGATAACTGGAAAGGTACGGCTGACATGCTTGTCACTTCTGCCGGAGTGGTCGTGAACAGCCAACCGGATGATGCAATGCAGGACTGGATCGGATCCCTGAATGACTTGTTTGTAGTGAGCAATACGGGGAAAGACTATGAAGTGATGGAAGTTGATTTGACCAAGATCACCGGTGAATTCTCCGTGCTGGATGACGGCAAGATCGTCCGCACAAATACCCGTTCCGGCCTCAGCCTGGGTTATTATCTGCCTGACGATACGTTCTGCAAAGCCACTGCGACCATCAAGAATTCTTCCACCAAGATTTTGATTGATGAAGATTACGACCGTGAGTATGATGGTAGCGGTAATGTTACCAAAGAAACGCTTAGGGGCCAGCAGTGGCTGATCGTTCCTTCCTTCGTGGATGTGAAACTCACTGCCGCGGGAAAGACCGAGGTCCGTGCCAAGCTGACCTCCGACTTCGAGATCGCCGGTAACGAGCCCCGCCCGACCGATAAGCTTTCCGCTACCGCTGACATTTCTTTCGGTGGTTACAACCTTTACATTTCCCGCGCGAAGTACAGCGACACCAACGTCGAGCTGAAGGCCAACTTCAAGAAGGGTAAGACTTCCATCCTCTCCGCCACTTTCAGCGCGAAGGGTAAACTCGCCTTCGAAGAGGACGACGATCTGGACATCATGTCCACCGACGGAAAAGTAAACGTGACCGCTTCTCTTATGGAGACCGTTGACCTGAAGGGCACCCTGGACTGGACTGCTTACAAGAGGGCCCAAAACTCCATGAATCCTGAGGCCGCTCCTACCGAAGAAGGATTCAAGGCTTATGCCGCCGCTCTGGAGAAGGCCGTCAATGTGGCTGTCTATGTGGACGGTACCGCTCAGGCACGTCTCGGTTTCGAGCCTGTGGTTGAGAATGACAATTTCGACCTTTACACTGTAATCCGTTTCGAGGACGGTTCCGCCTATCAGATGGCTGAAGAGTTCTTTAACCCCGCCGACTATGGTCGCGTGCTGGAGGCTGTCAGCAACCTGCTCGCCAAGGTGACGGAATACTTTGACGGTATAAAAATAGTAGACGAATAAACCTGAAAATATGACTCGCTCACGGCTGGTCATATTTATTCTACGGTCTGCGCTGTTGCTTTCGATACCATGTGTCGGAGCGTACGCGCAGACCGATTCTTTGCAGCTCGACAGTACGGTACTTTCCGTGTCGGGCCGCCGTCCCTTGCTGGAGGCCGGTGCCGGGCAAGTGACCAGGGTGGATGTTGCGCAACTGGCAGTATTGCCCTCAATCCTGGGTAATTCCGATCCGCTGCATTTCGTGCAGATGCTCCCGAGCATGCAGACTTCTTCCGAGGCGGATGCCGGCATCCACATACAGGGCTGCGACCATCAGCACAATTTCATTGCCCTGAACGGCGTCCCTGTCTATGGGGCCACGCACCTGATGGGGCTTTTTTCCGTTTTCAATCCCACGCATTTCAATTCCATGGCCTACAGTACCGTCGCGTCCGGGGTGAACCGGCTGGGCGGGGTGATTGACATGCATACGCAAAAAACGCTTCAGACGCGCTGCGAGGGAGAAGCTTCACTGGGACTCGTCAGTGCGCAGGGCACGGTCAAAGTCCCGCTGTCAAACAAGTCCTCATTGCTGGTGTCGGGTCGCAAGTCGCTGGTGGACCTGTTGTACGGGGACTACATGAAGCTGGATGACATACCGCTTTCGTACGGGTTCTCGGATGCGAATCTGACCTGGATATGGAAACCTTCCGCTTCCGATCTGCTTACGGCGGACTTCTACTACGGGGACGACCGCGCCTTCTCCGATGCGCAGTCGATGGGCGCGGGGGCGGATCTTTATTGGCGCAATATGCTTGCCGCCCTGCACTGGACGCATTCCGACCTCGCCCAGTCCGTTTACTATACCGCTTTCAGGCTGGATGCGGACCTGTCGGAGGAAGGAAGCGCCGCGTCGGTCCCCTCGCATATCGGGACGTTCGGCTACAAGGGCGAGTGGAATTCCGGCCCCCTGGGCTTAAAACTGGATGCGGCGTGGCATGACATATTGCCCCAGAACCCGCAGATCAGCGGAAGCGGAATCGAATACGAAAGTGAAAGTGTCTTGAATGCGGTCGAAAGCAGCCTCTCTGCCTGCTGGCGAGGTACGATCGGATACAAGTTCGATTACAGCGCGACACTCATTGCCCAGTGTTTCGTACCCATAGGCGAAAAGCCCTTCTTCGGCCTTTCCCCGCAGCTGTCCGGGACCTATTTTCGAGATGAGGACAATAAGTTTCATTTCCGGGCGGGAATCTATCGCCAATATCTTTTCCAGACCGGCATATCGAATGTAGGCCTGCCGCTGGAGTTCTGGCTCCCCGCCGGGAAGTACAGCAAGCCCCAGTGGTCGCTTGGGACTTCCGTGTCCTGGGACAAATCCATCCGGGACGGGGCCTTCAGTTTGAGTTCGGAACTTTATTTCCGTTTTCTGGGGCATCAGCTCGAGTACATGACCGGGCTTCAGACTTTACTGGACGGAAGCTATTCTCTGGAGCGGTCGTTGCAGAAGGGCAGCGGTCATGCCTACGGCCTGAATGTCATGATGCATAAGTTAAAGGGTCGTCTTACCGGCTGGGCCGGGCTTTCCGTGGGACGGAGCATGCGCGCCTTCGACGGCGGAGTGTGGCCGTCCAACCATGAGAGGCTCGTGGAGATGGATGTTGTGGCTACTTATAAGCTGGGAAACTGGGATTTTGGTGCAACGATGGTCGCCGCGGGAGGCACCCCGTTCACTCCGGCACAGGAGTATTATATACTAAGTAATCAGCTGGTGGCTGTTTATCGTGAATACAATTCCGGTCGCCTGCGTCCCTATTTCCGCCTGGATCTCAATGCCCGTCTGAACTTCAAGGATGTCGGACGTGTGCATCACGGCCTCAACCTGTCGGTTTACAATGCCACGGCCCATCGCCAGGAGGTTTACAGGACCCTGAAACTCGGGCGGGATGACGGCATCTTTAGGTATGGACCGGTATTCCTGGGTATAACCGTGCTGCCGTCGGTGGCATATTTTGTAAAGTTCTAAGGCCATGAGGAAGATTTATCTGTTGCTGATTCTGATGTCGGCGCTGCTGTCCGCCTTTGCTTCCTGCACTCCTCAGGTCGTGGATGAACACTTGGTCGTGGACGGCTGGATTGAAGATGGCGGCTATCCCATAGTCATCGTCACCTCTTCTTTCCCTACTCTTGAAAAGGAATGGACGCAGGACGACCTGGCGAAGCATGTCCTCCACCTGGCCACTGTAACCATTAGCGACGGGGATAAGACTGTCACCCTGGTTGGGCAGCGCAATGACGACTATTTCCCGCCGTACATCTATTCTACGACATGGATGAAAGGTGAGGCCGGGAGAACTTACACATTGAACGTGCGCTACGGGAAGACTGAGGCCAGCTCAGTCACGACGATTCCCGCGCCGCAAAACCTGGATGACCTGAGTGTGGCCCCTGCGAAAGACGGTTTCACCCTGAATGCCCGATTCACGGCCATGGATGAATCCTGCTACATGTTCTTCACCCGCCGCGAAAAGATCGACAGCACCTATCTGCCCAACATGTTTTCACTGATAGACGGGAGTGCGATATCATCCTCTCCCGGTGGAGGCTCGCCGGTCGAGGTTTCGCTCTGTCCCGGCTTCGAGGCCCTGACACCGGAGCGCTACAAATATTACTTCGAGAACGGCACTTCCGTGTCCGTGCGCTTCTGCACCGTCGACCGGGAAACCTTCGAGTATTGGAAAGGCGTCGAAGAATCCTGGTTCTTCAGCCACAACCCCTTCTTTCCTGTCACCTCCGGCGCCCCCTCCAACATCCGCGGCGGCTATGGCTTCTGGGCCGGCTACGGCTCCACTTACTACGACCTCCCCGCCCCTCCGGCGACAGGAGAATAATTCCCGGTAAAATGTTATATTTGGGGCATGAAACACATTGCCCTTCCCGCCGTGGCAGCCCTGCTGCCCTCCGCCCTGCTCGCACAGGAGCGCCCGAATATTGTCTTTGCATTCGGCGACGACTACGGCCGTTACGCCTCTGCCTATGCCGCCCTTGACCGTCACGACGGTCTGAGCGCGCTGGTAAATACCCCCAACTTCGACCGTATTGCCCGTGAAGGCGTACTGTTCACCCAGGCCTATGCGCCCGCTCCCAGTTCGACCCCCTGCCGCAGTTCCCTCTGTTCAGGGCAATATTTCTGGCGTACCGGTTACGGCGCTTTCCTGCAGGGAGCGCGCTGGGACGACAGCATCCCCACTTTCCCGCTGATCCTGGAAGCGAACGGCTATCATATTGGCTTTACGTATAAGGTGTGGAGTCCCGGCGATCCTGTGGACCAGCCGTACGGAGGGGCCAGGACCCGTTTTATGAGTGCGGGCCGGCGCTGGAACGGCTACTCCGAGATTGTCGGAAAGGCCGCGGATCATGACGGCATGCGGGAGCAGCTGCTCGCAGAGGTGGAGGCCAATTTCGCTTCGTTCTTGAAAACCTGTGACGACGGGGCGCCGTTCTGCTACTGGTGGGGACCGACGAACACCCACCGTTCCTGGCTTCGTGGCTCCGGCAAGGAGCTCTGGGGTATTGACCCGGACCGCCTGAAAGGCCGTATGCCCGCATTCTTCCCCGATACGCCCGAGGTGCGTGAGGACGTCGCCGATTACCTGGGAGAGTGCCTCGCCTTCGACCAGGGACTCGGCGTGCTGATCCGCATGCTGGAGGAGCGCGGTGTTCTGGACAATACTATCATTGTCGTGAGCGGTGACCACGGCATCCCCGGATTCCCGCGCGGCAAGTGTAACCTTTACGCGCTGGGAACGCACGTCGGCATGGCGGTCCGCTATCCCAAGACCGTTAAGCCCGGCCGGGTGGTCGATGATTTCGTGAGCCTGATGGACCTGGCGCCCACCTTCCTCGAGTTCGGACAGGCCCCCGTACCGGAAGTTATGACCGGCCGCAGTTTCAAGAATGTACTGGAATCGGGCCGCAGCGGAAAAGTGGACCCGGCCCGCGATTATGTGGTCGTAGGCCGTGAACGCCACGTGCGCGGCGCCCGTCACGACAATCTGCCCTATCCGCAGAGGGCAATTGTCACGGAGCGCTATACCTACATCCGCAACTTCGAGCCGACCCGCTGGCCCATGGGTACGTACAAGGCAGAGTTCCGCGACATGGACGGAGGCCCCACCAAGACATGGATGATGGAGCACTATTTCGACCCGGAGTGGTCATGGTACATGGACCTGGCCTTCGCACCGAGGCTCTACGAGGAATTGTATGACAATAAGAAAGACCCCGACCAGACCGTCAATCTCGCCCGCAGCGCCCGCCACCAGAAGGTCCTTGCCGAACTCTCAGCCCGCCTGGACGCCATCCTGACAGAAACCGGCGACCCGCGCATGGCTCCCGGCCTCTGCGTCTACGACAGCCCCGAATTCGTCGGCCTGATTAGACCGGACAAGCCCGCGAACTCGTTCTTCGATCCCTCCGACAGAGAGCACCCCTCCGGGAGATAGGTTGTCTACAGTTTTGACCCCATTGTGCGGTTGCGGGCAAGAAGGCATGCTCCCGTGATTCCGGCCATGTCGCCCAGAGTGGAAGTCAGCACGGGGACATGCCGGCTTATTAACTTGAGGGAATGTTGCTTCACTGCCAGCGCGGCGTATTGGAGGAAATAGTACGACGCCGCCTTTGAAAGTGTGCCTCCGATGATTATGCTCTCAGGGTTCAGCAGGTTCATAATGCCGGCGAGTTGTTTCC
>JAFSTI010000096.1 GCA_017450585.1 Bacteroidales bacterium | reverse complement strand
CACGCCGGCGCGGAACTGATAGGGGATTCCGTCTTTACCTTTGTTTTTACCGTTCAGGAAGTTTCCGGTGTAGATCTGTACGCCGGGCTCGTCGGTATACATTTCCATCACGATACCCGTAGGGTCATAGCGGAGCTCTGCTGACTTGACGGTGATGTCGCCGTTGTTATCCAGTATCCAGTTGTGATCATAACCGTTTGCATTCGAAATCTGGTCGAAGTCGCGGCACTCGATGTCCTGCCCGATCGGTTTCGGCTTGGAGAAATCCATGGGCGTACCGGCTACGGGTGCGATCTCTCCGGTGGTCATGAAGGTAGCGTCGCTGGGGGTATAGGTGGTGGAATTAAGCCACAGGATATGGTCGCCAATGCCCTTCGAAGGGTCGCCTGAAAGGTTGAAATAGGCGTGGTTGGTCATATTTATGATCGTGGGCTTGTCTGTGGTGGCGCTGTAGGTGATATCGAGTTTATTGTCCTTCGTCAGGGTGAAGGTCACAAATGCTGTCACGGCTCCGGGGAAGCCCATATCGCCGTCTGGGGAGTCCATGCGCAGCTTCAAGTGCTTGGCGTCGGCTTCGACCACATCATATACCAGGTGGTTCCAACCCTTCGGACCGCCGTGAAGGCAGTGGCCGTAATTGTTCTTGGGGAGGTCATATTCCACACCGTCCAGGGTGAAGCGACCCTCTTTGATGCGGTTTGCGTAGCGGCCGACGCTGGAACCCATGTCTGCCTGCTTCTTGAAACCTCCTATCTTGTCAAAGCCCAGGGCGACGTCCGTGGGAACGCCGTTCTTATCGGGAACGACTATCGATACGATGTGCCCGCCGAAGTTCGTGATACAGACTTCCATCCCTGCTTTGTTTCGGAGGGTGTACAGGTCTGTCTGCTTGCCGTCGATTTCCTGCTGGAACGCGGCGCGGGTAACATGTGAATAAATGGGTTCAAGGGCTTTCTGTGCGCAGGAGCACATGAGGACTGCCGCGGCAGCGATGATTATTAGTTTTTTCATGAAACGCAATTTTTTGCAATTTAAGATTTTCCTGTGGATTTACGTAGTGATTCCGGAAAATCTTTGTACTTTTGCCGCCGAAGTTCTATGACAATATGGGGATGTACTGGTTTTGACAGCAATGATGTCGGACAGTAAGCACGTCGGGCGTAGAGAGCTTGCCCGTTAATCTCAGTTCTCAAAAGACAGTAGGCAACTACAACTATTCTTACGCTTGCTAATCTCCTCAGGAGATCGCATTAACCGTCGCCGCCTAGGATGCGGCGCGGCGTATGCCCCGCCTTCCTTTTCGCCTGTTCAGGGAGATTACGGGGTATCGTCCAAAACAGGATGCACGCAGTGACTCCTTTAAGCTGCGCCAAGATTTAAAGGATAAGAGCGGGCCGGGGTGCCTTTCCCCAAACCCGCTCCGACAATTAATGAAAGGATAAGCGTGTAGAAAGCTGCCTGGTGCGTTGTTTGGACGGCGGTTCGACTCCGCCCATCTCCACCGCTAGAAGCCTTCCCACTCGTTGATGTATACGTGGGCGTTAGGTGCGTCCTGACGGTCACGGATACGGTTACGGAAGGTCAAAACATCTACTACTTTGTACTCGACAGCTTCTTTCGTGTACTTGTAACGAAGTGTAAATGTCTTGGTCGCTTCGTCATATGTGGACTCCCCGTCCGCACTTATCCTGATCGGCGAATCATCATGGGATCCGATCACCACGCCATCCGCCTCGCGCGGAGCCACGATGATATAGAGCATGTATGAACTCGCAGGATCGAAGGTGTTCTTAGGATCTGCGTGCATGAGCAGCCTGTTGGCCGCCAGAGTGGTCAGCTCCCTGACGCTATTGGTCTCATTGCTGATATTCTGCTGCACGGTGACTTCACCGGTAACGGTGTTGGTAACACGGCTGGTGTAAGTGTAATATCCAAACTGCTTGGCCAGATACTTCAATGACACCACCATATAATCCTTCGCGGCATTTACCGAGTCGGCATCGGCAGAGGTGATCTTGAAGGGCAATACATATTCACCTGTAAGGGCCTTGGGGTCGCGGACGAACTTGGCGGAATCCAGTTCGTAGTTGATATAACCCTTCAGTTCGCCTTCTTTGACCACGAACTTGGCGTCATCCTCGGCGGTGTAGTAATCCGCAGGGAGGAGTGTCTTTCCGGCGGGAACCAGCGTCGGGTCGATGACATAATTCACCACCCGGTCGCGGTCGCTCTTCTCTAGTCCTGCGAATACCACTCCCGGTTTGAAACGGAGTCCTTCACCTACTACCAGCTCACGGTTATAGTTCTGGTATGTGAAGAGCACCGATTTTACCGGGTACTCAACCCGCTCGTCATCGAAACCGCATCCACTCAGCCCCAGGGAGAGCGGAATCATAAACAAAACATATAGAATCTTCTTCATAATCAATCAAGTCTGTTATTCCCAACCTTTATTCTGTTTCACGCCGCCGTTGTATACCTCCGAGTAGGGGACCGGAGTCCAGGGAGAAGTAAACTTGCGCTTTTCCAGTTCAATCTTGGAATATCCGGAAACGCTGTTATAGCTGGTACCGTACACGGTAACGTTCAGTTTATCCTGCCAGGCGGCATCCGCGGCATACCAGCGGCGAAGGTCATAGTAGTAGTGACCTTCGAATGCGAGCTCTATGCGTCTCTGATTGCGTACGTAATCGCGGAACTTCGCCTGATCGGTTCCGATAACAGTGGTCAGGTAAGTGTCCATCGATGAGTTTCCGGAGTCGCGGGTAAGAATCCTCTTTAGGGCGGTCTGGGCGTCAATAGCCATGCCGGGGCCTGCAGTGGTCGGTCCCCATGCCTCGTTGGAAGCCTCGGCGAACATCAGCAGCATGTCCGGAAGGCCGATTAGGATATTGGCCCTCGGAGTACTCTGCGTGTTGCCGGCCATAAGACTTACCTGTGTGGGGCGGAGGGTCTTCAGGAGATAGTATCCGGAACGTGAGCCCTTGTTGAGGGTGTTGTTCGTATCATAGCCGTTCTCGGAAATATCGACGGTATAACTGTACTTGCCGGAGACAGCGTAGGTGTAACCGTTGCATGCCACGAACTGTGAGAGCCTGGCGTCACGCCCGGCGTAGGGCACGGCAGGGTTGTAGCTAGTGCTTTCGGCAATAGGATAACCCTGATTGTCCGTAAACGCATCCACAAAGTTCTGGCTGACATTGACCGTGGCATTGCCATAAATACCGGCAGGGTAGTTGTCGGTCTCCAGGGCGTTGTTTCCGGTCACGTACTTGCCGCGGAAAATGACGTCATAGACGCCGTTCTCATTGTTCGATAATCCGGAGAAGTAATAGGCGTCGCGGGCCTGCCATGCAGGAGTGGTGGCAGATACGGTCCCGAGTGCGGCGATGGCGTCATAGGCTGCCTGTGCGGCTGCCTGCCATTTCGTGACATCTCCCGTGCGGTTGAAAGCGGGGGAGGCGGCAAGAAGCAGGGCCTTTGCCTTAACTGCCTTAACTGCCGCGCCGGACATGTGGGAACGGAATGCGGAACCATAAGCCAGATCTGTACCGGCGTAAATATTGGGCAATTTGCCCACCACCAGTGCGGAGTCGCAGTCGTCGACAATGCATTTGATGCAGTCGTCAAAGCTTGCCCTCGGATAGTCGGCAATATCCAGGCTCTGGTCCAGGATTGCGTCACCTACGATGGGAACGCCGAGCAACTGTCCGTCAGTGCTCTCGCCGGCATAGGTATACATGAGTTTGAGCATCCACCACGCGCGAAGGCCGAAAGCTTCGCCCTTCAGACGGTAGAAGTAGTTCAGGTTGTTGGTATATGCCGCGTCGTTCGTGAAAGCGAAGAATGCGACCGGGGTCTTGTACGGGTGCTTATCGTTCAGTACCATCCTGCTGAGGAAAATGTTCAGCAGGCGGATGTTCGAATACGCACTTGCCCAGACGTCGTTTGGATTCAGGTTGGGAGACATCGCTCCTGTCGCGGCCCGGTAATAATTGCCGGTTTGGGTACGGTCGACTGCATTGTCTGTCAATACATCCATCTGAACGTCGAAGACCGACGGAAGGTTGTTATAGACGGCATTCAGGGGACCGCAGAAGTATGCGGCGTCATCCAGGATGTCCTCATCCCTCGTATTGTCGTGCTCCGGGTCCAGGAAATTGCAGGCAGCGGAGATTGACAGTACAATCGCGATTGCTGTATATTTCATTAAATCTTTCATTTCTCTTATCGCTTTAAGGGTTAGAATGAGAACGAAATACCACCGGTTACCGTGCGGAACAGCGGGTAATTGTCTACGGCGGCGTTCAGGTTTTCAGGATCCAGGTCGCGGATCTTGGATATCGTGAACAGATTCGTACCGCGGGCGAAGAACTTAACTGCATGTACTCCTATGGCATCGGTGAACGAAGCCGGGAGCGTGTATCCGAGTTCCAGGTTACGGAGCTTGAAGAAACTGCCGTTAACCACCCAGTAATCAGATGCGACGAAGTTATTTGTGGAATTATCCGCGCGCAAGGCAGGATGGGCATTGCCGTTAGGCAGGCCGGTCTTAAGTACATCTGAGTACTTGCGGCTGCCGTAAATCTGGTAATACTTGGTGTCAAGCATCGTGTCGAAGCCTGCAAGACCATAGCCCAGGACATCCAGGTTGAATCCCTTGAACTTCAGGCTGAGGTTGAGCCCGTACTGGACTGACGGCTGCACGTTGGCGATGACGCTACGGTCGCGCTCGTCAATGACATCGTCTCCGTTGACATTCTTATACTTCAGGTCACCGGGGTAGACCTTGCCTCCGAAGGCCTGGACGGGGGATGCATCGATGTCAGCCTGGTCGGCGAAGGTTCCGATAACGGTGTAACCCTTGGTGTCGCCGTTCACGCGAATCTTTCGCAGTGCGGCGAGTTCATCGGGATAATTGATATCGTTCTCCTTTGTCACCTCAGATCTGCCGTAGGTGATATTGCCACCCAGCGTGAGCTGAAGATCACCGATCTTCTTGTTCCAGGCGAGTTCGGCCTCCACTCCGCGAGATGCAAACTCCTTGTAGTTTACCCACATCAGAGCGGCACCCTTGCCGGTTACGCCCGGAGTGACATCTGCTCCGTTGGCAATAGCGCCGGTGAGTTTGTTGCTGAACATCCCGATGCTACCGGTAATTGCCCGGCCGCAAAGGTCGAAGTCAAGTCCGATATTGGCCTCGTGGCTCTTCTGGAAACTGATCAGCGGGTTGCCGATCTGGGAGACGGTGGCAATATTGTTGAATGCGGTGAAATTGCCATAAGTCGATCCGACCGACCAGAGGTCTTTGTAATAGTAGTTGGATACGAGTCCCGAACTGGCGTACTCGGTCGAGCCGAGTATACCGTAGGAGGCACGCAGCTTCAGGAAGTCAATCCAGGATGCGTTGCTGAGGAAATCCTCCTTGCTCAGGATCCAGCCCGCACCGATGGTGGGGAACAGGCCGAAACGCTTACCCGGGGCGAATGACGGCACGCCGACATAGTTCAGCGCTGCGTCCACGATGTATTTGCCGGCATACATGTAATTGGCCTGCGCGGCAATGTTCATTCTCCGCACTGAGTGAATCTCGTTGTGGTAAGTCTTCTGCTGCATGAAGTACATCAATACGGCGGAAAGCTTGTGGTCTCCGAAACTGCGGTCGTAGTTGGCCGTAGTGCGGAAATGCCAATCCCTCTGGCCGCTTACGGCACCCTGCACGAGGGAGGAGCTGGCGCTGTCGATGCCGGACTTGGTGTATGAGGCGATCGTGCCATCCGTATTCCAGCCGTTGATATCGTACACCGCATATCCGCCGTCTTTGCGGCTGGAGTAGTAGTTATAGATATCGAAGGTCACGCCGGGACGGATGGAGAGTCCCTTCACCCACTGATCCAGGTCAATAATGAAAGTGAAGTCTGTCTGAACGTAGGAGAACTCTCTGGTCACGTGTCCGTTCTTGGTCAGCTGCCCGAGAGGGTTGCTCATTCTGACTGCAGAACCTCCGAATACATCCTCAGTCATGTCAGGGTCACCGAACAGGACTGCCGGATAGAGTACGGCGTACTCGTTGGGACGGGTGTTGGTCAGCAGGGACATTAGGTTGGAGGAAGTGGAATTATACCATTTCTTCGTCTGAAGGGCCGCATTCACGCCGACCTTCATGGTGATGAAGCCGAATGCGGTGTTGTCGATATTGCCGCGGATGGTCATCGTCTGGTCGGACTGCGGATAGGAAGTGTACTTCTCCAGGCCCTTTTCATTCTGGAATCCCAGGTTGACGAAGTATTTGGTATTACGGCTTCCGCCGCTGAACTGTGCGTTGGCACGGGTGATGTCCATGTGACTGCGCAGGAATTCGGAAGTGAAATCCACGTCCGGATAGCGGTAAGGATCACTGCCGTCATACTTGGTCGGATCGTATAGCTCGGTAAGACCTATATTGGTCAGGGCCGAATTATACAGGCTTGTATACTCCTGAGAGTTAAGCCAGCCGGGATTGACGGTGGGCATTTCGACGCCCTGCTGTACGTTCACCTTGACATAGTTCTCAAAGGATTTGCCTCTCTTAGTCGTAACCATCAGGATTCCGTTGGCATACTGGCCTCCGTAAAGGGCCTTCAGGGATGCATCCTTGAGGAGCTCTACGCTTTCGACGGTCTCAGGCTCAATGTAGTCAAGGTTACGGACCACTCCGTCCACCATGATGATGGGTGCGCCTCCCTGGGGAGCACGGACAAATCCTGTCCATGATCCTCCTGCAGGTTCGGTGTCACCCCTCCTGTAGAACAGGCCGTTAAGCCTTCCGGACAGGGCATCCATCAGGTACAGTGACGGAGTCTGTTCCAGGGCGCTTCCTTCTACTTTGGAGAAAGCTCCCACAGAGCGGAGTTCGGACATCGAGCCACCGTCCACGGTATAGAGAATATGGGAATCATCTTCTCTGATATCGCAAGGGGTGAGGGTAACCTTCAATTTGCCGTTATTTGCTCCGGTCAAGTCAGCCGTAGCGGTTACGAAGCCGGGGGCCTTGACCTTGATGACGTCACCTTGCTTCAGTTTGAGAGTGACCTTCCCTTCAGCGTCTGCCCCGTAGGAGCAGCGGTTCTTGGAAGATGTAATGATCGCTCCGGGGACGGATGCTCCATCCGGAGATACGACTTCAATGTCGTAGGGCGTGGTCGCCTGCGCGTTTTTCTTCCCGGCGGCCAGGACATCGGCGCAGCTCAGGAGCAGTACGCAGATGCAGATAT
>JAFSTI010000095.1 GCA_017450585.1 Bacteroidales bacterium | reverse complement strand
CTGGCGGATATTGCCCGGCCAGCGGTAGCCCTTCAGCATCGATATGGCGTCGTGGGTCAGCGAAATGCGGCTCATCCGGTAGCGCTGTGCGAAATCGGAAGTGAATTTCCTGAACAGCAGGTATATATCCTCGCTGCGGTCGCGCAGGGCCGGCATCTCGAGGCTTACCGAATTCAGGCGGTAGTACAGGTCTTCCCTGAACTTGCCCTGCGAGACGGCGTGCATCAGGTTTTTATTGGTCGCCACTATCACCCTCACATCCGTTTTCTCTACGGTGGACGAGCCCACTTTCATGTACTCGCCATTCTGTAGCACGCGCAGCAGCAGGGCCTGGGTGTCCAGAGGCAGTTCACCGATCTCATCCAGGAACAGAGTACCGCCATTCGCCTCTTCGAAGTATCCCTTCCTCGTGCTGATCGCCCCGGTAAACGCGCCCTTCTCATGGCCGAACAGCTCGGCGTTGATAGTTCCGGAAGGAATGGCACCGCAGTTCACGGCCAGATATTTACCGTTTCGGCGGCTGCTGAACTGATGGATTATCTTCGGTATGACATCCTTTCCCACTCCGCTCTCGCCGCTGATGAGCACGGTCAGGTCGGTCGGGGCAATCGCCACGGCCGTCTCCAGTGCACGGTTCAGCGCGGCATCATTACCGATGATGTCGTACTTATTCTTCAATCTTTGTAAATCCTGCGCGTCCATAGGCGTATCGGATGCAAAGGTACGAAATTATTGACTATATTTGCTTTCTGGAATATTTAAAGAATTTTCACATGAATACAGTATGCAAAATCATCACCGTCGCTTTGCTGGGCATCGCGGCAGCCTCCTGCTCTAACGCGAACAAAATGGCGCAGAAAGCTGACGGACTGCAGATTCAGTGCGATCCGGCAGTGCTGGAAGTAATTGGCGGAAAGATTAAGGCCAAGGTGACCGTTAGCTACCCTGAGAGTTATTTCAACCCGAAAGCCATATTGGAAGTCGTTCCCGTAATCGTGTACGATGGCGGAGAGTCTGCCCTGAAGCCGTTCTGCTATCAGGGCGAGAAGGTTAAGGACAATTTTAAAGTCATCCCCTCCACCGGCGCGACCGTTTCCGAAACTGCGGTATTTGATTTTGTCCCCGGAATGGAAAAGTGCTACCTGGAACTGCGCGGCACCGTGGTATTCGGGAAGAAGCGCATGAACATGCCGGCCCGCAAGGTAGCGGACGGCGCCCGCACGACCTGCATGCTGGTGAACACGGACGGAGTGGTCTCCCTCAAGGATGACGGATATCAGGAGATAATCAAGCAGACGGCTGAGGGCCAGATTCTGTACAATATCAATTCTTCCGAGGTGCGCGGTTCCCAGCTGAGCTCGAAGTCCATCAAGGCCTTCCAGGAAGCATTGACCGAAATCCAGAAAGATGGCCGCAAGACCCTGACCGGCACCGAGATCGTGGCGTATGCATCACCTGACGGCGGCCAAAAACTCAACGACAAACTGTCCGACCAGCGCGGTTCCACCGCCGAGAAGGCCTGGAACAAGGTGACCAAGGGCTACGATGCCGCCGCCCCCGAAGTGAAGAGCATCGGCCAGGACTGGGAAGGCTTCAAGGAGCTGGTCGCCAAGTCCAATATTGAGGACAAGGACCTCATCCTGCGCGTCCTGTCCATGTACAGCGACCCTGCCGTGCGTGAGTCCGAGATCAAGAACATGGCCGAGATCTACAAGTCCCTGAAAGGCGACGTGCTGCCCGAACTGCGCCGCGCCCGCTTCATCGCGAACGTCGAGTACAAGAACTTCTCCGACGAAGAACTGATGGACATGGTTCAGAGCAATATTGACGTCCTTGACGAAACGGCCCTCCTGCATGCGGCCGGTCTGGCGAAGGACATGGGCCAGAAAGAGCAGCTGTACCGCAAGGCTATTGACAATTTCGACAGCGACGTGGCCCGTTTCAACCTGGCCGCCTCCTATCTGGCCGCCGGTGAGGACGCAAAGGCTGAAGCCGCTTTCAAGGCCGTCAAGAACATGGACGCCGATATGGTCAACGCCCTCGGCGTGCTGGCCCTGCGCAAGGGTGACCTGAAGACCGCGGAGAAGAACTTCCGCGCCGCCGGAACCCCGGACGCCATGGCGAACATGGGTGCGGTGGATATTTTGGGAGGTAATTACGCCAAGGCAGCCCAGGAGATGGCCGCTTCCGGTGCCCGCTGCAAGGATAAGGCACTCGCCTACATCCTCGCCGGACAGTATGACGAGGCCGAGAAGGCCCTTAAGTGCGACGACCCCGAGTCCGCCTACCTGCGCGCCATCATAGCCGCCCGCCGCGGAGACGAGAAAGCCGTTAAGGAGAATCTCGCAAAGGCCGGCAAAGATCCCGATCTCGCGAAGAAAGCTGCGAGGGATATCGAGTTTGTAAATTACAGATAATATGAAGAAAGTCCTGTTTACCGTTCTGGCGCTGCTGATAGCGCTGTCGGTCCCGGCGCAGGAGAGCGCAAAGAAAGAAATCAAGGCCGTCGCAGGCGAGACCACCGTAGCCCCGCAAGGTTCCTACACCCCGTCTTTCGCCGCTGACGGTACGAATAAGAAGGTTAAGAACGTCATCCTGATGATCGGTGACGGCATGGGCCTGGGCGCAGTGAATGCGGCCATGTTTGCCAACGGAGGAGAACTTACGATGACCAACCTGCGTCATTTCGGCTATGTCCGCACCCAGTCCGCCAACAAATTTACTACGGACTCTGCCGCTTCCGGGACCGCCTATGCTACCGGCGTCAAGACCAATAACGGTTTCCTCGGAGTGGATCCTTCGAAACAGGCCATGGCCAATATTCCCGAAAGGATTGAACCTCTCGGCTATGCCTGCGGTGTCGTCTCCACCGACGAGATGACAGGTGCTACCCCGGCCGCCTTCTTCGCACATCAGCCCTCACGCAGCATGTCCGCTCAGATTTGGGGCGATCTGGCCACCAGCCACCTCTGCTTTGCCTCTGCCGGCTCCATGCCCAACCTGAAAAAGCAATCGGAGAAGATTCGGAAAAGTTTGAACGATAATTTCAAAATCGTGGGCAGCATAGACGAGATCGACCCCGCCGATCCAAAAGTGATTTATCTTCCCGAGAGTGTTCAATATAGCGAACGGGGTGATTTCCTGCCCGCCACCACGGCCAAGGCCATCGAGTTTCTCTCCCGGAAAAGCAAAAAAGGATTTTTCCTGATGGTTGAAGGCGCCCGCATCGACAAGGAGTCCCACGCAAACAACTGCGAAGGCACCGTCCGTGAAACGCTCGATTTCGATAAGGCCATTGAAGCCGCAATCCGCTTTGCAGAGAAAGACGGCCACACCCTCGTACTCATCAGTGCCGACCATGAAACCGGAGCCGTATCCATGCGTAACGCCAACTCCGCCAAGGGATCCGTCGAAGTCTCCTACGCCACCAGCAGCCACTCCCCAATCACCGTACCCCTCTTCATCTACGGTCCCCACGCCTCCGACTTCACCTGCGTCCAGGAAAACAGCGACATCGCCCTGAAGATCGTCAGTCTCCTCGGCGGGGAGTAATTACTTCGGGACAGTTTAGACCGGAAGAATCGATTTTTTAAAGAAAAATTTGGAATAAAAGATTTTCTTCCTACCTTTGCAGTCCCAACGCGGAAATAGCTCAGTTGGTAGAGCGCAACCTTGCCAAGGTTGAGGTCGCGGGTCCGAATCCCGTTTTCCGCTCCAAAAGACACTTCAGTTACTGAGGTGTCTTTTCTTTTTATGGATTTCGGGAATCTTAAAGCACATCCGTGCGACATAAATCTTGCCACCATCACAACCCGAAATTCAGAGTCCACGCTCATGTGGCTTCTACGCACGTGAGAGGCACATCGGCGTGGACTCTGCGCCGATTTTGCCTCGGAATCCACGCCCACCTGCCCTGGAACGCCTTGTATGGCACATTGCTGTGGACTCCGAATTTCGGGTTTACAGGAAATATAGTCGCCGGTGCAGGTAACGGGATTTTTTTCAGCCCGTTCTCTGTCTTGCCGGAATTACATCTGGTTGTCTCCGCCGGCTCCAAGGCCGAAGGTCTCGAGGACGAAAAAAACGTGTTACGCAAGGTGCTTATGCATAGTTAATCAGGCGAAAGAATGTACTCGGATTTAGGTACATTCTTTTATATAATTCGCTCGTTTTCAGCTAGTTATATAACACGCCGAATATGTGCGAGGGTGTCTCACGGCACCGCCGCTTCGCGCCCGGCTATTGCCAGTGCGAGGGCCAGGGCTGGAATGCTTCGCGACCGGCTGTTGCCGATGCGAAAGGCCGGCCGAGGAAGGAGGGCTTTACTGAATTATGAAGGGCAGGCGGGCCTGGATGGTGGGACGGGAGAGGTCGCCGGCGAGGCGGCGAGCCTCGGCGAGGGCCGAGACGGGCGCTTGCAGGGTAGTGGGGAGTCCGAGGGCGGAGACCCGGCTGGATGACCCGAAGGATAAAGCGTCGCTGCCGGACAGCTCAGAAAAATCCACGAGCGGGGCATCATCGTCTTTCTTTCCGCGGAGAGCAGAAAGAAGGCTGCCGGATTTGGCCTCAGGATAGTACACGATACGGTATTTCTCCAGGCCGACCTTCTCGGCTGCATATTTCACTGCGTCCAGTGCTGTACCGCGACGATCCGCAAGGCCAAGATTCAGCGCATCCGCACCGGCCCATACACGGCCCTGAGCGATAGAATCCACCATGGCAGTCTCCAGGCCGCGGCTCTCAGCGACCAGCCCGACAAACTTCTCATATATATTGTCAATATTCTTCTGCATCCACTCTCGCTCCTCATCAGTAAACTCACGCATCCCCTGCATCATATCGCTGTGGGCGTGGGTGCCGACTGTCACGGGGTTCACCTTCAGGACCTTCTCGATGGCATTCTCCAGCGCCGGCACCATGCCGAACACGCCGATAGAACCCGTCAGAGTCGTATTGTCAGTAAAAATGATATCGGAAGAAGAGGATATCCAATATCCTCCGGACGCAGCCAGAGAACCATACGTCGCGATCACCGGCTTAACCTTCCTGGTCTCATCGATCTCCCTGCGGATCAAATCCGAAGACACCACGGCGCCGCCCGGAGAATTAATCCTCCACACGATCGCCTTAACCGTCGAATCCGCCCTGACATCCGCGATAGTCTGGGCCATCTTCACTCCGTCCACATCATCACCGTCCCCAATGGAACCATTCGCAAACACCACGGCGATCTTATTCTTCGAAGGACCCTTCTTCATTTTCGAGATATACTTCTCGATATCCACCACCTGGAGAT
Organism: Bacteroidales bacterium; assembly: GCA_017450585.1. Lineage (GTDB taxonomy): Bacteria > Bacteroidota > Bacteroidia > Bacteroidales > UBA932 > Cryptobacteroides. The sequence continues at coordinate 2,206 of JAFSTI010000095.1, read as the reverse complement.
AATCGACCTTATCCACTCCGAACAAGCCGCTCAAATATGCCTCCATCTCGCCCTTATGCATAAGCGTATCCACCAGGCCGTTCTCCTTCCAGGTCGGAGCGGTATCTAGCACCAGCGAATTAGCAAAACGGTCCATATCCTCCAAGGTCAGACCGCGGGATGCCGCCGCCTCGGACATGGTAGAGCGCCAGATAGTACCCAGCATCGTCTCATACTGCTCCCGGTTCGCCTCGCTGATATCATTGCGGATATACGGCTCACCCGCCGACTTAAACTTACCGTGACGGATAAGCTGAACCTTTACGCCCAGCGTATCCAGCAGGTCCTTATAATAAATAATCTGGCTGGAAAGGCCCACCATCTGCCCTTCACCCGCCGGATTCATCACGACCTTATCAGCCACCGACGCCAGATAATAACTCGTTCCGCTGAAATCCACGGCATAAGCCACTACAGGCTTTCCGGACTCCTTAAACTTCTCAAGGCTGCGACGGATCTCCTCGGCAGCGGAAATCCCGCCCGAGAAATTCTCCGGCTTAATATATACCATGGCAATCTTATCATCGGCCGCAGCCGCCTCAAGCGCCCGCTCAATACTCAGCAATGAAACGGTACTATTGCTCGACAAACCCTTAAGGGTAAGGGCCATGCCACTGCCGCCCCGCTCCGCGACACCGCTGGCGAAATCCAGTTTCAGGATCTTTCCTTTCAATTTATCCTGCGCCTGCAGGCACACCGACATCGCGAAAACCGCCGCGACCAAAACGAAAAATTTGCGCATATCACAAATGGTTAAATGTTCAATGCGCAAATATAGCAGAATAATCAGACAATTATCCGCTCCTTACCGCCTGTAGCCGCCGTAGCCCCCATACCCCCCGAAGCCGGGGCCGCCGAAGCCGCCGCCTGAGCCGCCGGGGCCGCGCACGCCGCGGGTGCCGGGCATGGAGTTAAATGAATAGGTGAAGCGGAACATCACGTAGCGGCCGAAGTTATGCACCCAGCGGTTCGTGATGTAATTCGAATTCATCGAGGTGGAGAACCCGGTATTCTTGTTAAACAGGTCATGCACGGACACGCGGAAATCGAACTCATTCTTCGGTCCGAAACGCACACCGGCATTCATGTCGAGGATATTATCATTTGCATTCAGATAATTCACGCCCTGGATAAACGATTTAGTGTAATTACCCCCGACATACAGTATCTTGAAAATATTATTGAAATCCCAGTTCACGTTCAGCCGCTCCGTGAAATACTTAGTCACATCCTTCTCGGTATTGTTCGAATACACATACGAGCCGCTGCCGGAAATGCTGATACGGGCATTGCGCGAGAAATTCGACCGCAGGCCGATACGCAGCGACGGCCGGAAATTCTCAGTACGCGTCAGCACCTCATTCACATACGAAGGCGAATCGTCCCAGTTCATCCCCGCATTCACGTTCAGGTTCCACATGATCGCGTTGATCGGCGTATCGTAATTCGCAGAAAAACCGGCGCTGTAGCTGTTATCCACGTTCTCATAAGTGATCAACGTGGACTGTGCGGGCATGGTGTAATCATACGCCGGCAGGTAGGTATCCGCCGCGAAATACGTTCTTTTATTGACAATAACCCCCTGATTCATGCGCGCGTTCAGCGAGAAGCTGATCGTACTCACGCTGCCCGTCGTCTCGCGGAAGTCGCCGGCCTCATTGGCGCGGATTGCCTCGCGAACCTCCTTGCCCAGGGCTGTGGAGTAGGACAATGACATCACGTGCGAGTAGCTCTGATTCAGGTCCGGATTACCGACATTGACCGAATACAGATTACTGTTATCCATGCGCGGGCGTAGTTGCTCCACCGACGGGGTGCTCGAGCTACCGGAGTAATTGAACGTCCAGCGGTTGATCATCGACTGCGTGGTGTAATAGATTGTCGGGGCAATAGAGTTGTACCGGTGGTCGTAGCTGTAGTCGGTCGGATACGCCTCGCTGCGGTTCATGCCGGTCGAATTGAACGCCAGATTCAGGGACAGATTGCCCTTCACCTTCTCGAAATACGTCACGTACCCGAGCATGGCGGTGTGCACGTTGTTATCGTAGGTGTAGGAGTGCGTATTTACCGGGTCAATAATAGATGCCGACGGGTCGGTGATATCGTACGCGGTCTGGAGCGAGCTGCGGTACGAGTCATTGTACCGGTACTCGATCCCGATATTGTT
>JAFSTI010000094.1 GCA_017450585.1 Bacteroidales bacterium | reverse complement strand
TTATGACATCAAGCGACCGATTGATGAATCGTACCAGAAGAGGCTTGCAAGACAGGTCGTCTTCGCTCAGGAACTAGGCAAGTGGAACTACCTCGTCAAACCGGCCAACTGATGCAACTTATTTTTTACACATTACTAAAACCGGTCTGAGAGGTGAATTTCAGGCCTTTGACCGGCTCATAGGTGAGCATCAGGTTTACATCGGCGCTGATCGTGTTCTGATAGTTCTCGCAATACTCTCTTTCAGGAAGGTCGTTGTCAAAGAACTTGCGGGCCTCCTCGACATAATCGGTGTCGCTTCGGCTGTAGTAGTTGTACAGTCTGTATGAGCCGTCCGGAAGATAGGGATCGAAGATGGGCAGGACCTCATTATAGGAAGAGGACACGGAGAATATGTCGGAGTGGTTATATGAAACGCCGAAACTGCTGTCCATCCTGAATTTGTCGGTAAAGATAAGGGTGGTCTTGTTACGCAGAGCGTAGCGGTCCTGATTGTTACCGATGGTCGTAGACTCGTTGCGGAAATACTCCAGGGAGAAGTAGTTGCGCATGTGCTCAGTGCCTCCGGTGGCGGAGAAATTGATCTGGGCCGTATGGCCGATACCGAAGTACATCGAGTACCAGTCGGTGTCGGTGGTACTGTAGGAGTTGTGTTCGTTGTCCCGATAGGGGAAGGCTGCTGCGGGGCGTCCGGAGTTTACCCATCCTTCCATGGCGAGTTCGCGCCACTGCGCCGCGTTGGTGTATTTGGGCAATGTGGTACGGTCGACCGATGAAATGCCGTACTTGACGGAAGCGTTGTAGCTGGTCTTTCCGATCGCTGCGCTGCGCGTGGTCACGAGGATAACGCCGTTCGCGCCGTCAGCACCGTACAGGGCGGTGGTGGAGGCGTCTTTAAGGACCGTCATCGATTCGATATCGTCCGGATTCATGTATGAAAGGGGACTGACCGTGTTATATACACCGGTAACCGTATTGGTTTTCGAGCCGGTATAAATGGGAACGCCGTCGATGACCCATAGTGGTTCGTTGGAGGCGCTCAGGGAGCCGTCACCGCGGATACGGATCTTTACGCTGGGGCGTCCGCTGGTGGTCTCCTCTATGACGTTGAGCCCGGGGACCTGGCCGGCCAGCAGGTTGTCGAGCCGGGCGGCGGGTTTGAGCACCAGGTCGTCATGATTCACCTGAAAAGCCGAACCGGTGAAGTTCTCGCGCCTCTGCACGACACCGTAACCGGCGTTAATGACCGCGGCGTCGAGCTCGGTATCGGCCTCGAGCTTTACGGTAATCGTTTCCTGTCGGGGCGTGATGACTACGTCCTTGGGAACCATACCCAGGGACATGACCTTGAGCATGACGTTGCGTCCGGCTGGAATCTTTATTTCGAAATTACCGTCGAGGTCGGTGACCACTCCGTTTTTGGTGCCGGTCTCAGCGATGCCGGCTCCGATGAGTGGCTGGCCTTCGTTATCGAGGACAGTACCTTTAAGTAATCTCGTTTGGGCGGCCAAATGACCTCCCCATAGAGCTAATGTACTGATAATTAGCAGTGTGCGTAAAATGGCTTTCATCGGCTATCTACGGAATTTGCGGAATCTGAGTTTGATTACTCCCCAGAAGGCCTCGCCAAAGATGCTGCTGGACATCTTGGAAGTACCTTCCTTGCGGTTTACGAATATGACCGGAACTTCAGCGATCCTGAAGCCCAGTTTGTGTGCTGTGTATTTCATCTCGATCTGGAAGCCGTAGCCGCGCATGCGGACTTCATCCAGGTCAATGGTTTCAAGCACGCGGCGGCTGTAGCAGACGAAGCCGGCGGTGCTGTCGTAGATTTTCACTCCCAGGACCGTGCGCACATAGACGGATGCGTAGTAGGACATGATTATGCGTCCGATGGGCCAGTTCACTACGCTGACCCCGTCGCAGTAACGGGAACCTACAGCGAGGTCCGCCCCACCATCAGCGCATGCAGCGTACAGGCGGGGGAGGTCGGCAGGATCATGGGAGAAGTCCGCGTCCATCTCGAAGATATAGTCGTAAGCTTTCTCGAGTGCCCATCTGAATCCTGCGAGATACGCGGTGCCAAGCCCCAGCTTGCCCTTGCGGCAGACCAGGAATAGGCGGTCAGCGTAGCTCTCCTGCAGCTTACGGACCTGCTCGGCGGTTCCGTCGGGGGAGCCGTCGTCTATTACCAATATATGATAATTCCCTTCGAGAGCGAAAATAGCGGGAATTATCTTCCCGATATTCTCGATCTCGTTATAGGTAGGGATTATGACCAGTCTGCTGTCCATCTTATTTGTTCTGAGTCTGGGCCAACATCTCGGCTACAGCCGCCTCGAGCTGAGGATCCTTGCCTGAAGCCACGGAAGCGGGGTCATTGTAAACGAGTATGTCGGGCTCAATCTGGTAATTTTCGATATAGGCGCCTTCTTTCACGCCCCAGCTGCCGACCTGCGGCACGCCGAAGATGAGGCTGGAATCCAGCTGCGTCTCCCACCACACGGCGGTCATCGTGCCGGGGACCGGAGCGCCGATCAGTTTGCCGATGCCCAGCGTCTTATAGGAGTAGGGGAATCCGCATGCATCGGAATAATTGTCCTCACACATCAGCACGCAGCTGGGCTTGGTCCACTGGCGGAACGGCTCGGAGCCGATGTACTGGCCGCGGGGCTGGAAGCGGATATATTCCCGGCCGCTGAGCAATATGACCAGGTCGTCGTGCAGCCAGCCGCCGCCGTTGTGACGGGTGTCCACGATGACGGCGTCACAGCCGCGGTATTTGCCCAGCATCCTGGAGAATACTTCACGGTAGCTGTCGGAATCCATGCTCTTCACGTGCACGTAACCGACCTTGCCGCCGGAAAGCTTCTCTACCATCGCCTCTCTCTGGCGTACCCAGCGCGTGTAATACTGCGCCCGCTCCGCGGAGATGGCGACCGGAATCACGGTGATATCGACTTTCTTTCCTCCCTTCTTCACGCTTACCAGCGTCCGCTTGGAATTCCTGCCATACAGGGCGTCGTACCACTGATCGGAATACTTAACGCTCTTGCCCTCGATGGAGAGGATGATATCGCCGGCTTTGATTTCCGGGTCAATGGTGGCGAGGCAGCTGCCGGGCAGTACTTCCTTAATCTTCAGGCCTTCGCCTTCGTACTCGGGATCGTAGATGAGTCCGAGCGAGCCGGTGGTCTTGGAGAAGAGGGAACTCGGATAGTAGCGGGCACCTGTATGAGAGCCGTTCAACTCGCCGAGCATCTCGGAAAGCAGCTCCTGGAAGTCGAAATTGTTCTTGATGTAGGGGAGGAACTGGCGGTAATTGTCACGCATCATCGGCCAGGGGGTACCGTGCAGTTGAGGGTCATAGAATTTCTCATTGACCTGATTCCATGCGTGCAGGAATATGTATTCGCGCTCCTTCGCAGGGTAATAGAAGTACTCGCTGCGGTAGGAGATGGATGTGGTCTTGCCGCTGTTAAGGTCGAACTTGCTGACGCCGAGTGCGGTGCGGATATAGGCTTCCTTCCCGTCCGGGGAAGTGTAGAAGCGTCCGCTGGTGCCTTTGGCAATAACTTTCAGGGATTTGGCCTTGATGTCGAGCTGGCACAGGTCGGTGCCCCTCTCCAGGCGCACGCAGTAATACAGCTTCGTGCCGTCAGGGGAGAGGATGTGGTCGCCCATGCGGCCGGAGTTAGAGGTCAGGCGGATGATGCGGTCCTCCCTGTGCTCGAGATCGAGATTGAGCTTCTCGACTTTCTTCTTCTCCTCGGTCTTGGTGCTGTCCTTGGCCTCTTTCTTATCCTTCTTGTCGTCCTTGGTCAGGAACTTCTCCAGGTCGTCCTCAGTCTTCGAGCGGGTGAACTCGTAGTAGGCCTTCGCGTCGAAGAACATGATATAGATGTCATCCTCAGAGCCCCAGCTGCCGTGGCTGCGGAATCCTGCCTTGTCGGAGGCCCAGGTCATCGCCTTGCCGCCCAAAGCCCAGCGGAAGTCCGAGTCGGAGTAGCCGCTCTGCGTCAAGTCGGTGATTTTTCCAGATTCTATGTCGATCAGGGCGACGTCTGGATTATTCCAGCCGCCATTGCCAATATAATTGCAGAGGATATACCTGCTGTCCGGGCTCCAGCTGAAGGACTGGTCGCCGTCAGTGTAGGAGTAATTAACGCCTTTGAGGAGGACTTTCTCCTTGCCGCTCTTGATGTCCATGATGACGATGTCGGCCCTGTCCTCCAGGAACGCGAGCCATTTGCCGTCAGGGGAGACCTCGGGCTGGAAGCAGGTACGGCCTTCCGGCGTTACCCTTTCCTCCTTGAAATCAAAAGAGAATGTGAAGTATTTGTCCTTCTTGTCGGTGAGGCTGGTTTTCCAGATGCCCCAGCGGCCGTCACGGTCGGAGGCGTAGTACAGCGTACGTCCATCCTCGGAGAAGCTGATACCCCTTTCACGCTCCGGGGTGTTGGTGATGCGCTTTGTCTCGTCGAATTCGGTGGTGGTAACGAACACCTCGCCGTGCGCTATGACCGCCACTTCCTTGCCGTTAGGGGAGACCGCGAAATCGGTGAGACCGAGGCTGACGCTCCGGCGGGTCATTTCCTTCTCGACCGGGTCAATATTGACGTAAATATCCAGTTTGCGGGGCTCGGAGCCTTCTTTCATCGTGTACAGCGCTCCGTTATAGGAGAGGGCAATAGTGCCGTCATCCGCGACGCTGATGTATCGGACAGGGTGCGTGTCGAAGCTGGAGACCTGCTCTGCCTGCAGGGGCGTGTCAATATTGCCCTTCCATATATTGATGCTGCCGCTCTTTTCGCTCAGGAAGTAGTAGCTGCGGCCGTCGGCGGCGAATACCGGATTGCGGTCCTCGCCTTCGAACGCGCTCATTTTGGTGTAGGCGCCGTCCTTGATCATCCAGATGTCGCGGGTGACCGAGGAGGTGTGGTGCTTGCGGAACGGATCCTCGTAGCCCTTATTGTCCTCATAGAGCCACACTCCGTCCTTCGAAACGTTGATTCCGCCCATCTGCAGGGCCGTTTCCAGCTTGAGGCCGGTACCGTCGGCGTTGATGCTGTAGATCTGCGAACCGCTGGGGAAACCGTCATATTCGGCGGGCTGCTGGATGTTCGCGCTGAAAAGGATGCGTCCGTCCGGCAATACGCCCATCACAGTCTCGTTTCCGGTGAAGCGGGTCACTCTGGTGGGCGCTCCGCCTTCACGGGAGGTTATGTATATGTCTTTGGATTCTTCCCTATAGGATGCGAATACGATGCTTTTTCCGTCCGGAGTCCACTTGGGCTCGCAATCGAATGCGTCCACGCTGGTAATCTGCCTGGCAGTGCCGCCCTCGGAGGATACGACGAAAATGTCGCCCTGGTATGAGAATGCTATTTCTTTTCCATCGGGGGAGATGCAGTTGTTTCGGAGCCAGGAGGCGGGTTGCTGTGCCGCCAGAGAGACGATACCGGCCAGAACTGCCGTGCAGATAGTCAAAACCTTCTTCATTGTTACTTATAATATATACACACGAATCGCGAATATATGGAATAATTCGTAAAAAGTCGTATATTTATAGAAATTTTTTTTGCGTATGAACGAGTCTGTGCAGAGTTTTGAGTGTTTCGGGCCGGTCGTCTCTACGGCCCGCATCCGTGAAATAGCGACCGCCTGCAGCGGTGAATTTGCATTGTTATACATAAGGAATACTACCGTACACTTCGTGCATTTCGCCCTCGAGCGGATGCGCCAGGTGATGGAATATACCGGAGCCGTGGCGGTGTACGCCGACCATTTCCGGCAGGTAGGGGAGCAGGTGCAGAATGCGCCGGTGATTGATTATCAGGCAGGTTCACTGCGTGACGATTTCGACTTCGGCTCCGTGCTCATGGTGCGCACCTCCGCCCTCCGCCAGGCCGTTTCCAAGATGGATGTTGACTACCGCTATGCCGGATTGTATGACCTGCGCCTGCGCCTGTCCCGCCTCGGAGCGCTGGAACGCATTCCCGAATTCCTGTATACCGACGTGGAGGATGACCTCCGTAAGTCCGGCGAGAAGCAGTTTGACTATGTCAATCCCCGCAACCGTGAGGTCCAGATTGAAATGGAAGCCGCCTGCACCGCGCACCTGAAGGCCGTAGGCGCATGGCTGCCTCCCGTGTTCAAGAGTGTGGAACTGACCGGCGGCGAGTTCCCCGTCGAGGCGTCGGTCGTCATCCCGTGCCGCAACCGGGTCGGTACCATCGGCGATGCGATCCGTTCCGCCCTGTCGCAAAAGACTGATTTTGAGTACAATGTGATAGTGGTGGATGATAATTCCACCGACGGTACCGTTGACGTGATCCGGTCCTTCGCCTCCAACCCCCGGCTCGTGTACATCGCCCAGGACAGCAGTTATCATGCTATCGGGGGCAATTGGAACGCGGCCCTTACCCACCCGCAGTGCGGGCGTTTTGCCATCCAGCTCGACTCAGACGACGTCTATTCGTCCGACGGCACAGTGCAGAAGTTCGTGGATGCCTTCCGTGAGCAGGGCTGCGCGATGGTAATCGGGACGTACCAGATGACGGATTTCAATATGAATCCGCTGCCTCCGGGAGTGATCGACCACCGCGAGTGGACTCCGGAGAATGGGCGTAACAATGCCCTCCGTATCAACGGTCTGGGAGCGCCCCGCGCTTTCTATGTGCCGCTTCTTCGCGAGATTCTTTTCCCTACCACTAAATATGGAGAGGACTATGCCGTAGTACTTCGCGTGTGCAGGGAATACCAGATCGGCCGTATCTATGATGTGGTGTATAATTGCCGCCGCTGGGATGGCAATTCGGACGCAGCGCTTGATATTGAGAAAGTTAACCTCAATAATCTTTACAAGGACCGCCTCCGTACCTGGGAACTTGAGGCCCGGATTCGGATGATGTCGCGAAAAAAAGTTTAATTTTTTCTTGCAAAACGCTTGCGAAATCAAAAAAGGTTTGTACCTTTGCAATCCCGCTTGAGAGAGTGGGATTTTTTACGCCCTGCTGGGTGATAAGAAAGGATCTTTGACAAGACTGAAGGAAAGTACAAGCAAGTACCGAGAACAAGTAGATCGAGAGCGTCGATTCTTTTATATAAGAATACGTCAGTGAGTCAAGCTCTGGTAATATAGAGAATATACAAAGAAGAGTTTGATC
>JAFSTI010000093.1 GCA_017450585.1 Bacteroidales bacterium | reverse complement strand
GGGTGTGACTTGAACAGAGCCACGGTCTTCTTCTCGAAATCCTCGTACATCTTAGGAGCTACGATGTTCTCCTGGCCCTGGATTCTCCAATCCTTCATTGCGGCTGAAAACAGACCGTAATAATCAAACAGCTTAGGATAGTTCGCGGCAATCCACATGGTGTGGAAACCACCCATTGACAGGCCGGCCAGAGCCCTTCCTGAGCGCTTGTCGATGGTCCTGTAGTGAGAGTCCATATAGTCTACAACATTACGGAAATGCGCCTCGAAGGAGGTGTTGGTCGTGCCGGTGCCGTAGGGCTGATACATCCCGCCGCCATCCTCTCCCCAGGCGGCCTGGTGCGTGGTGTCGCCATTGGTCATTACCACGATCATCGGTTTGCACTTGCCCTGGGCGATCATATTGTCCAAAATCTGAACCGCACGCCCGAGCGTCGGCCATGCATTCTCGTCACCGCCCATTCCGTGAAGCAGGTACAGTACGGGGTACTTCTCGCCGCTGTCCTCATATCCGGCGGGAGTGTAAACGGTCATCCTGCGATCGCAATCCAGCACGCCTGAATGATACCAGACTTTCGCCACATTGCCGTGAGGAACATCCTGTGCCATGTACAGGTCGCCAACCCCGCCCGGGACAATGAAGTAATTGCTCACATTGGCTACGTCAATATACACATAGGCGTTGTGCGGATCAATGCTGCGCTGCCCGTCGACGCGGAAGTTGTAGAAGTACAATTCGCTCGGCAGGGCATCGGTGACCGCGGTCCAGATGCCGCCTTCCCCCCGTGTCATTTTCAGCTCTCCGAAATTGCCGAAAACTGATACGTTAGATGCGCTGGGCGCCCTGAATGTGAACAGGACACGGTTCTCGTCGAGCAGTTTTGGCTGCGAAAGGGCGACCAACGAAGACAGGATCAGGGTAGCTGCGGCTAGAAGTCGTTTCATGGCGTTCAGTGATTAATAGAATTTAACAATCTCGTCAAAGGATTTTCGATTGGGCCTCTGCGGGTCGGTGGCCCGGTAACCTACGGCAATTACAGCCATAACCGTCTCCTCTTCAGGGATATTGAAAATCGACCGGAGGGCGTCGCCGTCCCGTCCTCCCATCAGAAGCGTGTCGAAACCCATGGCCCTCGCCTTAAGAAGCAGGAAAGCATTGCCCAGACCGTTGTCATGGGCGCCCCAGGCGTCGCCGAGTTCATTGGCCACATTTCCCCGAAAATATCCTGACTGCCCGCGGACGAAACTGGTGACGATATAGACATTGACACCCTCAGTATTCTTCGCATTCCTTTCTCCGATAGCTTCCCTCACGGCGCTGAGTTTCTCAGGGCTCATGGCCACATAATAGCGGTTGGGCTGCAGGTTCATCCAGGAAGGAGCCTCCTGCGTGGCAGAGAGCAGGGTGCGGACTTCGGCCTCGCTGATGGTCTTGGACGCATCAAAGTGACGTATGCTCCGTCGGGATGCGACAACTTCGTCAAAAGAGATGCCCCCGCGGACTTTATCTGACTGGCAAGACAGCACGGCCAGTGCCGCAAGGATTGTGAAAAGGACGTTCTTCATGTTATTGGATCAGTTTAAATAGTGTCGTCATCAATGCCGGGTCGTCGGCACATTCGAGCGGGAATCCGAAGCTCAGGACCTGCGGCAGGGGAGTGCCATCCTCGGAAGGTCTGGTCAGCATCACGGCGGCCGGGGCGTTCGTGTCGGCGTAGCGCATCAAGATGTGCGAACCGTTTTTGGAGGCTGGGGCAATGGCATCGGGATTCTCAACGCCGTATATGCGCCCGCCGGGCCGGTTTTTAATATGGATGCTGTGTTCCGGGGTGCAGCCTTCGGACCAGGGCTGACCGTCGTGCAAGCACCAGCGCACTTCGCCGGTCTGCGAGCCGTGCCCCGAAATCCAGCGGTACCCCAAAGTGCCCTTGGCAAACTCCTGCGCCGCCGCCCGCTCGCCGGCAGAAGGCCTGTTCTGAGAAGCAGAAGGCCAGTTCTGAGAAGCGGAGGGCCCGTTCTGAGAAGTGCTTTCTGCGGAAGCGCCGTCCGGCATGGGGAAAATGCTGTCCCAGAGGTCTGTGGCAATATTGGCTCCGGAAATAATCAGCCTGCCTCCGTCGCGAAGCCAGTCGCCTATGGCGTGCTGTAATGCAGGAGGCAGTACCTGGTGTGACGGCCCGCTGACGCCGCGGCCGACGATGGTGGTCAGCTGCTTGCCACAGAGCAGGTCCAGTACCCTCGCGCCGGCACTCGAACCAGCCGCGCTTGCAGAAGCACTCGCCGCGGCGGCGCCTGCGTACCCGTCGCAGAAGGCCTTCACGGAGCTGGAACAGACATCGTAGCCGGCAGCGAGGGCCGCCGCGGCGTGGATGCTGACGAAGTCAAAAGTATTGCCGGGGACAATCGTTCCGGCCATGTCGGTGCGGCTGGCTCCGAATCCGGCGTTGAGGTCACCCGTCCATGGAATGGAGCGGCGGAGTTCGTAGTTCTCGCCGGCCAGAGAGATATCGCTGATGTACGGCACGCCGCCATCCTCGTCCCCGAGGAACCCGGCGTAAGATCCCGCGTCGAACCAGGCCGGACCGCTCACCCGGGTGAAGTTGTTGACTACCAGCGCGGAGGGACTAGTTCGACTAGTCTTCCCTATGCAGAGCACTTCGGAGGGGAAGCTTCGGCCGCCGTCGTTGAAGGCAATAATTCTGAAACTGTACAGGCGCCCGGGCTCAATCGGGACGGAGAAGCTCATCCGGCTGCCTTCCTGCCGGGCCTTTATCACCCGGCCTTCGTCAAAGGCCCCGTCGGACACCCGGGTCTGCAGTATGTAGCCGTTGGGCTCGGCGGTGGGCTCCAGCGGGTCGGAAACGGCCTCCCAGCTCAGCCGGGCCGTTTTGCCTCCGCCTGCAAATGAGACCTCGAAGGACTGCACCGGCAGCGGCTGTACGGCGTAGTGCACGCCATACTGCGCGGCCAGATATTTCAGCACGCCCTTGTAGATGGCCCTGCTCATCGCGAACTTGAAGGACGGGTCATGGGCGAGCCGCATATCCGCGAAATTCTGATGCGAAAACATCTCCAGCAGCAGTCCCGGGACCTTGGTGGTGCGAGACTCGCTGTATGAGCGGTCCCAGATCTCGCGCCTGCGCCACAGCGGTTCGTAGAGAGCCTGCATGTCTGAGCAAATCTGGCTTTGGACAATATCGGCGTAGGTCCTGCAGACCATCCTGCTGCGTCCGTCCGGCAGCACCGTGGTGCCGTCATCCTCGCGGTAGGTGTAAATAGCCAGCGTGCCCACTATCGAATCGCATGGTGTCACTCCGGCATCGGAATGTATGCCCAGCGACAGATCCACCGGGATGCCGCGGTCCTTCACCAAAGACTCGGTCCAGGCCCCGCGCGATGCGTAATCCTGTGTGTAATCGCCATCCCACTTGCGCGTGATGGTGCTGTCTACTCCGGACCATTGCATCGAATAAAGGGCGCCCTCCAGATATGAAGGCAGTCCGGACGTCCGCCAGAGGCTGTCGGGCGTATCGGAAGGTCCGCGGGCGATCTTGCCCATTCCGCCGCCGATCCTCACGGCATCAGCGGTCACGATATCTCCGGCCGAAAGCTTCCTGCCGGAGGGAACAGTATTGTCCAGGGCAATATATCCGTTTTCTCCGGGCGCGAACTCGAACGAACCGAGGTACACCCAGGTACCGCCGCCCAGGCGCTGGTTGACCAGGAACTCGGTCTGTCCGCCCATGTGAGAGATGCGGTAATGAGCGCTGCCCGTGCTCTGGGGCAGGCTTTTGTATGACACGTACACGGCGTAGGTCCCGCGCTCCGCTATGTCTGGCGTCCAGCGGATTTCCGCCTTCCCGGAGCGGCCTTCCCGTATGCAGGCGGCCTGGCGCGCCGTTCCCATGGTAAAGGGATTGTCATTGCCCGTATATTGACGCTTGACATCGGCAAAGCCCGCTCCTGCAGTGCTCCAGCTGCCTTTTTCCTCGTACCGGCCGGACTGCCGCAGCGGAAGCGGACGCTCTCCTTCGAAAGCGGGGTCATTGTCAATAACATATTCCTGCGCGTTCGTATCCCGTTCGCGTGGCGTCATCACATACGCGCCGGCATTCTCCAGCATCGGGATCAGGAACGGCAGCACGAAACTCTGGGTCAATAAATCCTCGGTCGTGCGGTGAAGCGGCGGCCGCTGCCACCTCCAGGCGTCTTCATTCGCGTCGTAGTAGCGGCCGTGGCTCTGCCATAGGGCAATATTCCGGCCGCGCAGGCCCTTGCTGAACTCCTGTGCTCCGCGCCTGGTGACAAAAACCGGTACCGGGTCGGGGCCGCGGCTCAGACGGTAGATGTCCGGGTAACCGTTGTTTCCGGCGGGGGCGGTGATCAGATCCTTAAGCTCGATTCTCTCGCAGAAAACCCTGCCGGTACGCATGCCCTGCCGGGATGCCGGCATCAGCGAATCCAGCATCGTACGCAGCCACGGGACGTCGTCTTCCCTCCATGGGTAGTCACCGAGTTCTCGCTTGAAATAAAAGTCTAGCTCCTTTCCGCGCCGAAGGACCTTTGAAACACGCAGGGGCCTGGTGTGCACGCCGGTGCGGGCTTCCAGCAATACCTGAAGCGAATCCGTGAGCGTGGTGAACTCTTCTCCCACGTTTTGTGCGTGCGCGGAAAAAGCTCCCATCAGAAGCAGTATGACCAGAATCGACTTATGCCTCATGATCCCTCTTGAACATATGTACCAGACCGGTGATGAAAACTGCCAGTGCTGAGATAGCCAGGGCAATGGAGTCGGCCTTAAAATCGGCCGGATCTGCGTGACGGTATTTTGTCAGGCTCTGGCCAAATTCGGTTCCCGCGGCGATTATACATCCCAGCAGGAATACTCCCAATACATACAGGATGAGTACCCATGGTTTGCGGGGAGTCTGTCCGACCGACAGGTAAAACAGCACCGGGAAGGGCAGGAACATCAGAAAATGAATCAGTTTGTCAAACTGGATGATGCCGAAGAGCATAAAACTGACATCCGGCACTTTGTTGAAATTCCAGAAGCACAGAAAGCCCAGCGCTATCAAATACAACACAAACAGGGCTCTCGCCCAGATTATCGATCGTTTACTCATAATACCTGCAGATCGGTGAGTTTCTTATACATTCCTGCCTTCTCGATGAGCTGCTCATGTGTGCCTCTCTCGACTATACGTCCTTCGTCCATGACGATGATCTCATCGGCGTTCTTAATTGTGGACAGACGGTGTGCGATAGCGATGGTGGTGCGGCTCTTCATCAGGCGCTCGAGTGCTTCCTGCACTATGCGCTCGGACTCAGTATCCAGAGATGCCGTAGCCTCATCCAGAATCAGGATGGGCGGGGTCTTGAGGATGGCGCGGGCGATGCTGATACGCTGGCGCTGACCGCCGGAGAGGCGCACGCCACGGTCACCGATATTGGTCTGATATCCTTCTTCTTTCTCCATGATAAAGTCATGGGCATTGGCGATTTTTGCCGCCGCCTCGACCTGTTCCTGGGTCGCACCTTCCACGCCGAAGGCTATATTATTGAAAATAGTATCGTTGAAAAGAATAGGCTCCTGGTTCACGTTACCCATCAGGGCGCGAAGGCTGGAGATGCTGACATCGCGGATATCAGTCCCGTCGATGCGTATGGCTCCGTCGCTGACATCGTAGAAGCGTGGAATGAGGTCCACCAGCGTGGTCTTTCCGGCGCCGGAAGCGCCCACGATGGCGACGGTCTGGCCCTTGCGGATATTCAGACTAACCTTGTCCAGAATCTGCTTGCCGCCATCCTCATACCGGAAGCTGACCGCATCGAAACTGATGCTGTCATTGAAACTGTTTAATGTCACCGGATGCGCGGGCTCGGTAATGGGATTCTCGGTGGAGAGAATCTTGTCAATACGCTCCATAGATGCCAGACCGCGGGGGATTCCGTATGCGGCTTTCGAGAGGTCCTTGATAGGCTGTATGACACTGTAAAGGATGGCGATATAGGTGATGAAACTCGGGGCGTCGATGCTGGCGTGTTCTCCGATAATCAGAGTGCCGCCGAACCACAGCACCACGGCTATCAGCACCGTGCCCAGGAATTCACTCACGGGGTGGGCGCTGGCCTGGCGGGTGGCGACGCGGTTATTCTTACGCCGCATCGCGGTGGTCACGTCATCGAAACGTCCTGCCATCTTTTTCTCTGCGAGGAAGGCTTTGATGATGCGCAGGCCGCCCAGCGTCTCTTCCATCTGGCTCATCGTATCGCTCCACAGGGCTTGGGCCTCGAGGGAACGGGCGCGCAGTTTCCGACCGATGGCCGTCATGATCCAGATCAGCAGGGGAGCGAAGACCAGGGTAAAGAGAGTCAGTCGCCATGAAATGCCGATCAGGGCCGCCAGATAGCAGATTATCAGGATGGGGTTTTTGATGAGCATGTCCAGTGTGCTGGTGATGGAAGTCTCCACTTCCTGGACATCGCCGCTGAACCGGGCGATAATGTCACCCTTGCGTTCCTGGGAGAAGAAGCCCAGAGGCAGGGCGAGTATTTTTGAATAGATCTCCATCCTCAGGTCCTTTACTACGCCGGTGCGGATAGGGATCATCACGGCTGAGGCTCCGAAATAGCAGGATGTCTTCAGCAGGGTGATGAGGCAGAAGATTACGCACAGGCCAAGCAGCACCGTACTGGCACCGTAAGTGGAGATAAACTGCGTCACATAGTAATAGGCGTTGTTTGTTATCTCATTGAATTCCATCCCGGAATGCCAGGGGATGAATTCATAGCTGCGCTGCGAGGTGTTGAACAGAATCTGCATGATGGGGATCAGCAGTGAGAACGAGAATATGTTCAGCACCGCCGACAGCAGGTTCAGTACGACCGAGCCGCCCAGATTGCCCATGTAAGGGCTGACGTAACGCTTGAGTATTTTCCAGAATTCTTTCATTGTTCCAGTATGTATAGTTGGGAAGGCGTCTGGCGGGGCAGGGCGACAAGTGATGTGCCTGCATCGGCGCCAAGGTCTTTCAGCACTTCGGCAGTGCATTCGATCGCCTTCCGCGGGGTGTTGTTATGCTCGCTGAGGTGACACAGGAAAAGGTGCTTCAGGCCTTTGTGCCAGAATTTCCGCACGGCTTCTGCGCACTGCTCATTGCTCAGGTGCCCGGAGCCCTGGCAGATACGCATCTTGAGTTCATGCGGATAAGGGCCGCCCATCAGCATATCCATATCATAATTGGATTCTATGACCACGGTCCCGGCTTTGGAAGCCAGTTCGAGGGCCTCGTCGGTCATGCGTCCTATGTCTGTCATTATCACGAAATCGTATCCGTTCAGTCGGATGGCATAACCCACTGTATGTGTGGCGTCATGCGGGACGGTGAAATAGCGCACGCTCAGCATCCCGGGGACGATTTCATTCCAGGAATCTTCTTTCAGTTCCTTTTTAACCGCACCGATGTGGTCGAGAGTGAAAGTATTGTGACTGAGGGCATGGAGCAGCTGCCTGCTGGCCCAGACCGGCTTATGGAGGTATTTGCACAGGGAACCCAGGTTCCGGATATGATCCATGTGGTCATGGGTGACCAGGATATTGTCAAAATCATCGGTGGAAAGACCCTCGGATGCAAGTTCTTTTTTGAGACGGCGCAGGCTTACTCCGGCGTCAATCAGCACTCCGGCGCTGATCCGTCCGTCCTGTTCGTAGGCCAGAAGATAGCAATTGCCGCAGCTGCCGCTGGAAAAACTCTGGAACCGTATCATTGCCTCTCCTCCTCGCAGTATTTTTTGATGACGCCGTACGCTTCCGGTATGCCCAACTCTCCGGCACGGGACAGGTCGATGCAGCCTTTCTCCTTGTCCTTCAGATAGATAAGTACGAGTCCTCGGTTGTAGAACGCATCGCCCATGTACGGGTAGAGGCGTATCGCCTCGGTGTAGCTGGCAATGGATGCTGGCAACTGGGACGACAGACAGTACAGATTGCCCAGATTGTAGTGGAAGTACGGAATATCCGGTACGATCCCGACTGCCTTCAGCAAGTCGTCGATGGCCTCGCTGTAGTCGTACTGGTAGTCTGTGCGGTCGTTAACCCTCGCGCGCGTCGCGCCCTTGTCATCCATCTTCAAAGTCTGGACGTTCGATTGGATGGACGCGATGATGTCGATCATTTCGGCCCGCAGCGCACCGCGGTTCAGCAGGTAGAAGGCCTTGTACAATGATTCCAGGCTCCGTTCGTCCGTCTTTTCTTCAGCCGTCCGTACGGCCATGTCCATATAGTTCAGGGCGGAACTGTACTGCTTGTTCTGAAGCTCGGACAGTCCCCAGATGAAGTAAACCTCGGACTGGGGCAGATCCGCCTTCCCGGCGCCGGCGGCCGAATCGCCGTAGAGATAATTCGCGAGGCTGCCTTTCAGCTGCACGCGTACCAGTGAGTCGCGGTTGCTTATGTCAATGGGAACGGGGCTGTCCTGCATGAAGCGGTCGATGAGCGGATTCTCGTAGCGTCGGCTGAGCGCCATGCGGGTGGACGGGTCGCCGGAACTGATGCGGAACTTGTACAGCGGCTTCAGGCGTATGTCGATATCGCGGTGCTGAAGCAGCTCGTTGTCGAAGTCTTTCTTCGCGAAATCCCCGTCAAGAGCAATCAGGCTGCTGTATTTGCGGGTAGTGTCAGCGAATGACTGTCCCTCGCCGCCGGTCTTTGCCCGGTATTCGGCGATCTTCCGGCCGGCGGTACGGTAATCCTCTTCCGAGGCCCTCTTCATCCCGAGCAGATTCTCCACATACGAGCGGTTCAGGTAAGCTTTCGCGAAGTCGGGATATAGCTCGATGGCGCGGTCGTAATCGTCCAGCGCGTCAGCCCATCGTCCCATTTCCATGAAGAAAGCGGCGCGGTTAAAGTAAGCCAGGACGTTGCCGGGATTTATGTCAATAACCCTGTCCATGTCGCGCAGCGCAGCATCGTAGTCGCCTACCTGCGCGCTGATGAGACTGCGGTTATAGAGGGTGAGGGCGTTGCCCGGTTCGTCCCGCAGCACGCGGTTCAGGTCGGACATCGCCGCATTGTAGTCCTTTGCCTCATAATGCATCAGGGCGCGGTTAAAGTATGCCAGCGTGCTGGTGGAGTCCAGTTCCACGGCTTTGTCCATGTCTTTCAGGGCGTCTTCGAATCGCCCCTGGGCGGCATACAGGCGTCCCCTGCGAATGTATCCTTCGGGTTCGAAGCGGTCCAGGCGAATAGCTTTGTTATAGTCGCTGACGGCTTTCAGCGTATCACCCAGGAACAAATAGGAGGCTCCCCGGTTCAGATATGCCGAGGGGTCTTTGGGTTCCTTTTTGATATATCTGTCGAAGTCTTTTACGGCCGATTCAAACTGCTGGGAGAGGAAGTAGGTAACTCCACGGCTGAAGTAAAGGCCCATCTGGCCGGGTCTGAGGTCTATGGCTCTCTGAAGGTCGTCCAGCGCCTCGTCATAGCGGCCGAAGCGGCTCAGGGTGATGGCGCGGTAATGATAACCGTTTGTGAAGACCGGATTCAGGCGGACGGAGTTGTCGAAATCTTTCTGTGCTCCGCGTATGTCTCCCAGATTATATTTGGCGATGCCGCGGTAGAAGAATGTCCAGTAATCGGTGGTATCCAGGCGTGCCAGATGGTTGAAGTTCTCGATAGCCAGGGCCCATTTCCCGTCGGCGAGGGCGCCCCGTCCCCTGAACTCAAACACATCTCTGTCCCACTGGGCCATGCATGTGCCCAGAGAGACCGCCAGAAGCGCGAGTATCAGGAAGAATCTTCTCATTTATTTTTGTTTGTGGCCTGAAATATGTAATTTTGGCCTTAACTTACAAAGTTAAACATTATTTGCAGGCATCCCGTGGTTTTTGGCAGAAAAATTTTGAACCTGGTCGCATCCTCAATTTGTTTCGCTCTGTGCCTCTCATTTGCAGCATCGGCGCAGGGCCTGGAGGACGATATCAACTTCTATGCCTCCGAATCCTGCGGCGGCAGAGTCTGTGGCACTCCCGGCGGCGCTCTCGCGGCTGAATACACCGCCTGGCGCTTCGGCCGCATAGGCCTGAGGCCCTTTGGCAGCTCCTACATGCACCGCTTCGACACAAACGGCCGTTCGGCGACGAATGTCATCGGCATGGTCCCGGCCTTCGGCGCCGCTTCCGCCAGCCGCTATGTTATTATGGCCGCGCACTTCGACAATCTCGCTCCCGTGGATGAACGCTTCTATCCCGGCGCCGACTCGAACGCCTCCGGCGTGGCGGCCATGCTTGGCGTGGCGAAACAGATCGTCGACGCTTCCGCCGGCGGAAAGATATTGCCCTACAATATTATTTTCGTGGCTCTGGATGCACGGCAGCCGGATATGGCAGGGGCGGCCGAGCTCTGGCGGATGCTTGTCGCCGAGGATCTGACCGACCCGCTATCGGGCAGGGGAGTCAAGGCTGCGAATATTGTCCTATTCGTCAATCTGGACACCATCGGCTCTACCCTTGCACCTATCACCGCCGGCCGGACGGATTATCTGCTCATGCTCGGCGGCAGCGCGCAGCAGAAAGCGCTGCTGAAGGAAAAGAATCTGCGCGATGAGGCTCCGCTCGAGCTCGGCTTTGATTATTATGGCAATCCTGGCCTTACCGAGATGTTCTATCGCCGGGTCAGCGAGCAGAAGATCTTCCTGGACCACGGAGTCCCCGCCGTCATGTTCACCTCCGGAATCACCGACTACACAAACCGCCCCGAGGATACTCCGGACCGCCTCGACTTCGACGTGCTCCTGCGCCGCACTCTCCTCATCTCCCGCTGGCTTGAATCTGTCCGGTAAAATTGCTATATTTGTTCTCCCGTTCTGAGACGCGGTGAAATTACTGAATAAAAAAGATATGGTAAAAGTTAATCTGGGAGGCTGCGACTCCTTCGTAAAAAGCGCAGAATTTGACAGTTATGTAGCTAAGGCGCTGGATGCCTTCGATGTACTGGCGTCCGAGAAGGGCGCGGGTAATGATTTCCTGGGATGGAAGAATCTTCCTTCTGATACTCCCGAGTCGCTCGTGGCGGCCTGCGAGGCTGTCCGTGACGACTGGAAAGGCCGTGGGGTGGATCTGGTGGTAACCATAGGTATCGGTGGCTCATATCTGGGAGCCCGCTGCGCTATTGAGGCCCTCTCGCATAGCTTCGTGCGTCCTGAAGGAGTGCCGCAGGTCGTGTTTGCCGGAAATAATCTTTCCGAAGAGTACCTGGCTGAACTGTCAGACTTGATGGCTCTGCGCAATGTCGCCTGTGTGGTGATTTCTAAGTCCGGAACTACCACCGAGCCGGCCGTGGCTTTCAGGATCGTAAAGCAATATCTGGAGGAGCGTTACGGCGCCGCCGAGGCATCTGCCCGCATAGTGGCGATTACCGATGCCAAGAAGGGCGCCCTGAAAACCCTCGCGACTAATGAGGGCTATCGGACATTCGTCGTTCCTGATAATGTGGGAGGCCGTTTTTCCGTGCTTACTCCGGTCGGCCTGCTGCCCATCTGCCTCGCCGGTTTCGATATCCGCGCCCTGCTGAAAGGTGCCGCCGCCGAGCGTGAGGCTCTTCTGGAGCGCAGCGCCCTTAATCCCGCCGTGCAATATGCCGCCATGCGTAATCTCCTGTACTCCGAATGTGGAAAGGCTGTCGAAATCATGGTGACTTACAATCCTAAATTCACCTACCTGGCTGAGTGGTGGAAGCAGCTCTATGGCGAGTCCGAGGGTAAGGATGGCAAGGGCATCTTCCCTGCATCCGTGACCAATACCGCTGACCTGCATTCCATGGGCCAGTTCATCCAGGAAGGCTCCCGCGTGATGTTCGAGACTGTGGTCAATATCGAAAATGCGAACCGCAGCGTGGTGATCGGCAGCGACGCCCAGAATCTCGATGGCCTGAACTATCTGGCCGGACAGAGCGTGAACCATTGTAATTCGATGGCCCAGCTCGGAACCAAGATCGCCCATATCGACGGCGGCGTGCCTCAGCTGGAAGTGAGCATCGAGCGCATCAATGAGCTTAACCTCGGCGCCATCTTCTATTTCTTTGAGTATGCATGCGGTATTTCCGCATATCTGCTTGGAGTGAATCCTTTCAACCAGCCCGGTGTCGAAGCCTATAAGAAGAATATGTTCGCCCTGCTGCGCAAGCCGGGCTATGAGGCTCAGACCGAGGCTATCTTGAAAAGAATTTAAATGAAGTTTATAAGCTGGAATGTGAACGGCCTGAGGGCCGTGGCCGGAAAGGGATTTCCGGAAATATTCGAGCAGCTGGACGCGGATTTCGTCTGCCTCCAGGAAACCAAACTCCAGGCCGGTCAGATCGACCTGGAGTTTATGGGTTATACCTCCTACTGGGATTATGCCGAGAAAAAAGGTTATTCCGGTACTGTGATTTATACCCGCCATACGCCGCTGTCGGTCTCTACCGGCATCGGGGTGGAGGAACACGGACATGAAGGCCGCTGCGTCACGCTTGAGATGCCGGATTTTTATCTTGTCAATGTATATGTTCCGAATTCGCAGGACGGTCTTCGCCGCCTGGATTACCGGATGAGTTGGGAGAATGATTTCCGCTCTTATGTGTGCCGCCTGCGCGAGTCTAAACCAGTGGTGATCTGCGGAGACATGAACGTGGCTCATCATGAGATCGACCTTAAGAATCCTGATTCCAATCATTTCAATCCCGGCTTCACAGACGAAGAGAGAAATAAGATGACAGAACTCCTGTCGGCGGGATTCGTGGACAGCTGGCGCTTACAGCATCCGGATGAGGCCAAGTACTCATGGTGGTCTTATCGCATGGCTGCCCGTGAGAGGAACGTGGGATGGAGAATTGATTATTTCCTGGTGTCGGAGGACCTGGCGCCTGCGATCGTTTCGACTGATATCCGCAATGATATTTTCGGCTCCGACCATTGTCCGGTGGAGCTCGTTTTGGGACTTTAAACTATGACTGAAGAACTGAACCTGGTGAGAGACCTCGCGCTGATACTGATATCGGCGGGTGTCTTTACGATTATCTCTAAAGCGCTGAAGCAACCCCTGATTCTCGGCTATATCATAGCCGGTTTCCTGGTGGGCCCCCATCTGGGGCTTTTTCCGACGGTGACCAGCGTGGAGAGCGTACACCAGTGGTCTGAGATCGGCATTATCTTCCTGCTGTTCGGCCTCGGACTGGAGTTCAGTTTTAAGAAATTGCTTAAGGTCGGAAGCGCCGCCCTTACGACGGCGGGGACCATCTGCGCCGGCATGTTTATCGTCGGAATCGCCACCGGGTCCGCATTGGGCTGGTCGATGATGGAGAGTATCTTCCTGGGTGGCATGATCTCGATGTCGTCCTCGACTATTGTCATAAAAATCTATGATGAACTGGGACTGAAACGCCGGCCGTATGCCGGTCTGGTTTTCGGTACCCTGGTGGTGGAGGATCTGATCGCCGTGCTGTTGATGGTGGTGCTGTCGACGCTTGCCGCGTCGAAACATTTCGAGGGGGCGAGCATGCTGAAGGCGCTGGCCCGCCTGGCGTTCTTCATCATTCTGTGGTTCCTGGTAGGCATTTACGTCATTCCGTCTCTCCTCAAGCGGGCGAAGAAGTATCTGTCAGATGAGATTCTGCTGCTGGTGAGCATCGGATTGTGTTTCGGCATGGTTGTCGTGGCGAGCGCGGTAGGCTTTTCATCGGCTCTGGGCGCTTTCGTGATGGGGTCGATATTGGCGGAAACCATTGAAGGAGAGAGAATTGAACACCTTACGCACGGGATAAAAGACCTGTTTGGGGCGGTGTTTTTCGTCTCGGTGGGTATGATGCTCGACCCGGCGGTAATCGGGGCGCACTGGCTGCCGATATTGATATTGACAGTGGCAGTGATGGTCGGACTGGTGTTTTTCTCCACGACCGGTGTGATTATTTCCGGAAAGGGTCTGGATACCGCCGTGCATACGGGCTTCAGCCTTTCGCAGATAGGGGAGTTTTCATTTATCATCGCTGGCCTGGGCGTGTCGTTGGGGGTGATGCGGGACTTTATTTATCCGATTATCATTTCCGTATCGGTGATTACGACCTTTGTATCGCCGTATGTGCTTAAGGCGGCGGACCCGGCTATTGCCCTGCTGCGCAGAAAATTGCCTGCGGCGCTATTGTCCCGGATCGATCCTCCGCAGACAGGGCAGGCACCTTCGCTGCATGAGGCTCCGAGCGAATGGAAGACGCTTCTGACTTCGTACACGCTGCGTTTGGTGATGTACGGAGTGGTGATCGTCGCGGTGATATTGGCCGGAAGGCACTTCCTGCCTTTGCTTATGGACCGTATCGCTCCGTCGTGGGGCGAAACGCCCCGCTCGCTGGTGATGCTGGCCGTAACGCTCGCGGCATTATTGCCCTTCCTATATGGTATGGCTATCGGCGGGGCAAAGATCCGCTCCGTGGCCGGACGGCTCCTGAAGGCGAACCGTGTGAATGCCTGGCCGGTGCTGGCACTCCTGCTGCTCAGGATTTTTATCGCCGTCGGCATTATAGTGCTGGTGGTGTTGGAATACTTCCATCTGGCGGGCTGGACACTGCTTCTGATCGTGCTGGCGGCCGCACTTCTGCTACTTCTCGCGCGAGTGTCACTGCACAGGTTTACTGGCCTGGAGGAGAGGTTCTTCTCTAATCTCAATGAACGCGAGGATATGGAGCGCAAACGTAATCCCGTCCGTACTTCGGTCAATGCGGCCATGTCCGGCTACGATGTTCATCTGGAGACCGTGGTCGTGCCCCAGAATTTCAGCTACATAGGCAGGACGCTGCGTGAGATGCCTTTCCGTAAGACCAGCGGGGTAAACATCGTGAAAATTCAGAGAGGGGACCACGGCATAATAGTCCCTTCGGGAGATGAGATAATCTATCCTTTCGACAGGCTGGTCGCCGTGGGCTCGACCGCCCAGATCGAGGCGTTCACTTCCATCATGCAGTCTTCGTGCGATGATTTTTCGCAAGAAGCGCCGGCGGATTTTGCGGTGGAGGCTGTGGCACTTTCCGAAGGATCGCCGCTAGTCGGACGCCGTCTCGCGGATACAGAGATGCGTTCTGCCGGGTGTATGGTGATTTCCATCCTGCGCGACGGTCATCTGAATACCAATCCCCGTCCCGATTTCGTGTTTGAGACCGGAGATACGGTTTATCTCGCAGGGCTTCGCTCCGCTTTCTCCAAATTCATCTAGTCGTTATCCAGCACCGAGAGTATAACTTCCGGGGCCAGTTCAGTCCCGGGGGCGAATGATGCTGAGTTCATGTATTCCAGAAGGCAGGAGTAGAGGTATTTCGATACCGGACGCTCCGACATGTCCGAGAGGAAATCTATTCCGGAAATCATCAGCCGTCCTTCTCCGCAGCGGCACTCGGCGAGAAGCGCGAGTTTCCGGTTAATCCTCCATGAATCAATGGCCTGGAGCAAAGGACGATACTCTTTGGGGAAGGCAGTGGTCGCGCCGTACTCATCCAGGATTACAGGGTGAGAGTTCATCAAAACATCCTGCCATTGCCAGTTGGAATGCTCCTCGGTAGGGAAGTCTTTGAACAGAGGATGAGCCGGATCGAGAAGTATGCTGTTACACATGGTCTCGCCACCGTTCATCTTGTTTGCGGTAGTCCAGTAAATGGAGGCAAAGCAGATGGGCAGATGCCCTTTAAGACGATTATAATCAGGAACCCACAGTACGCTTGCACCTTCGTTGAGGGCCGCCATTGTCTGCTCATCCAGTTCCCTTGTGACCATCACGTTTCCGGTCCGGATATCCCCGGGGTTGGGGAATGACCAGACTTCCCACGAATTATCTATGTCAGACCCGGCAATACCTGTCTTTAGGATATATTTCTTGGCGCGGGAAGACTCTGGCAGCCGGGCTGAAATCTGCCCAAGGGGATGGTTGTTCGAGTGGTTGTCTACGCTCTCAAAGGGGATCGAGCCGCCCGCGATTGCCTGCCCGTCAGCGGACTCTATGCTGTATTCCAGTGAGCCGGAGGCAATGGGCTCAGAACCGAAGTGGAATAGCTCCACTGATGCTTTAAGGGAGTCTTCCTCGCACAGGACGAAGCGGGGAATGCGGGACAAGATCACAGTGGTGTCGCAGAACTGCTTGAATTCTGAGGGACATGTGTAGATCTTGTCATCCCAGAACGCATCCATCACGCCCACCGGGGCGTATCCCTGACCGGTGAAGTCCTGGAGCGACAGGCTGTGGAAGCCGGCGATGTCACGGGTGCGCAAAATGGCCTCATATTCAGCTTTATACAAGCGCATCTGCCACTTGCCGGTAGCCATTGTGAAGGCTTCCAGCTGGTCGTCCATCTGCATTTGGGCGAGCTGGTCCTTCTCAATATAGAGTGTGCCGGGCATCATCACGCCCGTGTATTTCGGTAATTCCCGGCGATAGTTGGGGTAGACGCAGTATTGACCTATTTCGTGGCTTATGAAAGGCCGCCCGTATGTGGCCATAGGCTCGCTGTAGTCATAGGAGCTTCCGGCAGGCATGGTGGAGAAAAGATTCACATCGGGGGCGGGCGGCCAGCCGACATGGTGGCGCATTTTTGCTCCGTTTATATTGTGCGTCACCCGAAAATCGGCCTCGGGGATATCCGGACCGCCGTTCATCTTCGCGCCGACCAGAAAACGTCCGTCTTCCTTCTGGCGATCGACAAACCTCTTCAGGCGCGGCCGTTCCGCGCGGGCCTCATTGCCCATTGCAAAGAAGACGAAACTGGGGGAATTGGCATAGTTCCTAACGATCTGTTCCGCTTCCTCCAGAAGGAAGTTTTCCTGCTCGTCGGTATTGACAATAACCCATTCCTCGTCCTCGGGCTGTAGGTAGATACCCAGCTCGTCAGCGGCCTGGAATGCCACGGCGGGCGGGCACCAGGAGTGGAAGCGAACCATGTTGTGCCCGTAGTCCTTGTGGCGTTGCATAATCCTGCGCCACCAGCGGATGTCCAGTGACGGCAGTCCGGTCAGCGGCGATTCTCCGCAGTAAAGATTGCCCCTGATAAAGCGCTTCTGCCCGTTGATGCAGATCCGTTTGTCTTTGGTAGAAACTTCCCGCATGCCGAAACGGGCGCGGCTGGTATTGCAGATAAGACCCGTCCTGACGGAAAGTGTGAGGCGGTACAAGGCCGGGTGGAACTCGTCCCAGAGCTGCATGCGCTCTGAAAGCGGCAGCTCCCACTCCAGCTCGTTCCTCCCGGAGTTCAGATGCACGCTGCGGCTCAGCCCTTTTTCCCGGTACGGAGAGGGAGTGTTGTAGCAACGCAGGGCGGCGTGCAGTTGCGCCTCCGTCTCATCTTCGGATGAATTGACAATAACCATTTTTACCCTGGCGGTCCTGCCTGCGATGTCCGGATAGACCTGCAGGTCTTCCACCCATGCGCCTCTGTGCGAGCTTATGCGCATCTTGCCGATTACTCCGTTCCAGGCGCTCATGGTCTGGTCTGAACTGCTGTGTGGTCTGCTGCCGGTGTCAATCACTTTTGAATTGTCAATACGCAGGCAGATCCGGTTCCTGCCGGGCCTGAGATAGTCCGTGACGTCGTACTCCTGGGGAGCGGACAGGCACAGATTGCTTCCCACTTCGGTTCCGTTGATAAAAAGTGTGCTTTTCCAGTGGACTCTTTCCAGGCTCAGGGTGAGCCGGCGGCCCTTGAAGTGTCTGGGTATGTTTATCTCCCTGGAGTACCAGGCTGCGCCCACATAATAGGTCTGTGGCTGAAGGAAATCGAAAATCTTGACATTGCCGCTCTCCCGGTACGGGGCGTAGATGGGTTCTTTGTACCACACTTCTGTCAGACGCCCGGTGTACCACTGGGTCTCGGCCGTTACTTCATCGCCCAGCCCTTCCAGATGGATGGCTCCGGGCAGCTTTATCTTCTGCGCGAGGCTGCGGTCCTGCCAGCACTCTTTTAATCCGATGTTCTCCGGGTCTTTTTCAAAAGCCCAGGTTCCGGACAGGTCTATGTACGAACAGGAAACCGTGAGCGCCAGGGCGCAGAAGAGGAGGATGAAGTGGCTGAAGTGAAGTCTCATATAAACTTGCAGTTGGTATGGCAAAGGTATAAAAAACTTTATTCCCTGAGAAACAAAAAAGCCCTGCAGAATAATCTGTAGGGCTTTAAGCGGTGCGGACGATACCGCATTTGACGAAAAAATAACATACCATTCCGAAAGCCAAATTTCATAACTATTTAAAAATCAGCATAAATACGAAAAACACCTTTCGGCACCCCATAGTGTACTTTCGGGATTTTTAGTACATTTTCAGTACACTTATTCGGGATTATTTTGTATCTTTGCAGTACGAAATTTACACATATCAGTTATGGCACCCACATTTGTACTGCTCAACACAGAGGCCAAAGGACTTGTCCCTTTGTACATCCGGATCCAGCATCCAAACCCCAAAATCAACATCAGAACCAAGATTGATCTCGACGTCCCGGCCGAGAAGTGGAAGCTAAACCGCAACGGCGCCGCATGGTCCAATTACGCCCAGAGCGAGTCCGGTTCTTTCGTAGTCGCCACGACGGAAGAGATTCGGACAGCCATCGACTCCAGACTTCGGGAAGGCAAAGCGCTCACCACAAATGACGTCCGCAAGATCTGCGACGAAATCATCTACCGCGAAGAGCGCGATGAGCAGC
>JAFSTI010000092.1 GCA_017450585.1 Bacteroidales bacterium | reverse complement strand
TCTGGTGAACACCGGATGGAACGGCACCGGCAAGCGTATCAGCATCCGTGACACCCGCGGTATCATCGACGCCATTCTGGACGGCAGCATCGACAAGGCCCAGACCAAGACTATCCCCTACTTCAACTTCGCTGTTCCTACCGAACTGAAGGGTGTGGATACCGGAATCCTGGATCCTCGCGA
The DNA here is from genome assembly GCA_017450585.1 of Bacteroidales bacterium. Lineage (GTDB taxonomy): Bacteria > Bacteroidota > Bacteroidia > Bacteroidales > UBA932 > Cryptobacteroides. The sequence goes on along the minus strand of JAFSTI010000092.1, from coordinate 11,405 downwards.
CACTTACGCCGATCCCGCACAGTGGGAAGAGAAGGCTAAGGATCTCGCCGGCCGCTTCATCAAGAACTTCGTCAAGTACGAGTCCAACGAAGCCGGCAAGGCTCTGGTCGCCGCCGGTCCGAAGCTTTAAGCCCGTGGAGCTTAAATAGCTGAGAATCAGCGAGAACACAAAAACGGCCCTCCGTTATTCCGGAGGGCCGTTTTTGTTTATCTAGTTGAATTACAGTTACTTAGCCTCCACGCACTTTTTGCAACAGAACAGCCGGCTGAGTCCCCAGCAGAGAGCGGCGACAGCCATACCGTTGATGGAAGCGAAGCCCCAGTGAACGAGATTCGCCACCACGGCACCGGCGATTACACCTATCACGGCGCCCCAGTCCACGGTCTTATCCGCGGGTTCCTTGCCTTTATTGCAGAAGTAATTCAGGATAAGGATAATACCCACAGGCGGAAGGGTGCAGTTCAATATGCTGAGCCAGCCGCAGAAATTCCAGTAAAGCCACACGGCCGCCACGGTTCCGATGATACCGGAAATGATAACCATGGTCTTCTTCGACAGGCCAAAGATATTTGAAAGGCCGAGTCCGGCTGTATAGAGGGCATTGTCATTCGTGGTCCAGATATTCAGGCCAAGCACCAGAACTGCCAGATAGAAGAGGTTCAGGTTCAACATGACCTCGAAGATATCATTTCCTCCGACGTAAATACTGGAAACAGCACCGAACAGGAACATAAGGCTATTGCCCAGGAAGAATGCGATAACGGTGATGATCAGTCCCACTTTCCCGCTCTTTGCGAAGCGCGTAAAGTTCGGCGTGGCTGTACCTCCGGACACGAAACTACCGACCACCAGACCGGCGCCGGCGATGATTCCGAGGTCTTTCGTTCCCTTGGAGAACTGCTCTACCAGACCGGCGTCACCATGTTTGATGGCCAGAATCATGGCCACAGTACCCAGGATAGCTACGGCCGGAACGGCGATGTAACTGACAATGGTGAGGCTCTTGATGCCGAAATAGGCACTGGCGGTCATCAGGATACCAGCGACAGCCACGAGCAGATAGCCCTCAAAAGGCATGTGATCGGGAGTCACCTCCAGTCCGAGAAGTTCCTTGGCCACGGGGATGGCGAACATCGCAAGTCCCACACCGAACCAGCCGGTCTGCGTGAAACTGATCATCGCGCTGGGAAGCCAGCTGCCCTTGGTTCCGAAAGCACGGCGTGACAGCATGTCCAGTGACAATCCGCTCTCCGCACCGATCCAGCCCAATGTGCCGGTATATGCGGCCAGGATGAGGCCTCCTAAAAGAAGAGCCCAGAGGAAACCTCCCCAGGTCAGTCCGGCGGCGAGTTGCTGGCCCACCCACATACTGGCGGAGAAGAAAGTGAATCCGAGCATGACCATAAACATGCTCAAGTTGCTTTTGCGACCTTGTTTGTCTACCGGCATGCTGGTGTAGTCGATGTCGGTTACGTTTTGTTTACTCATATAGTTTTAGAATTGCTTTGATGTCAGAGATACGTTTGCGGGCGATTTCAGCCAGATTCAGGGTTCCGGCCGACTCCAGGAAGCGGATTTCATCAGCCCAGAGATGCCTGAGGCTCTCGTCCTCCAGATTCTGGAAATGCGTCAGTTCCAGCCAGTCCTCATAAGAGACGCTCTCATAGTAACCCAGTTTCTCCCCCACCAGCCTGACGGGATCTATTAACTCTGCGCGTTCCAGCACGCCTTCCCAATACTCGAGGGCCTCATCGAAGTGCACCGGAATCTCATAACGCCGCGCTCCCCCATCGTAGATAATGCACTTCTCCAGAAGCGCATAGGGATGATCCATAATATAGCGGCGGAATTCAGGGCACACGGCTCCGCCTTTCCAGCCGAAGTCAATATCCGGCACATTGATTCCAGTCGCACCCTTATCCTCATACACCGTGAAAACGCCCTCGTAGAACAGGCAGTCGAAGCCTTCGAAGCCCGGGAACAATTCCCTGAGCTCCAGGGTTTTCTGTTCCATAAGGTCAATGGCGCGCGTACCGCCAATGGTAAAGAAAACTATCCTGCGTATGCTGCCGCCATAAGTTCGGAAGCGCTCCACCACTTCATCCAGGCACAGGCGTATGGTATCCCCGGTCGCGAGAATGTCCCCTATTACCAGTATCTGGTCAGGGCTGACGCGGAGCTTGTCATACTTGATCTTCAGACCTTTAATGACATGGTTCTCGATTACCCTCTCACACGACAGGAAGTGAATGTCCCGCACCTTGATTCCGCAGCGGAAGCAGGCCTCCTCGACCGGGTAATTCAGGCCTCCGCGCAGTATGGTCAATATATCCACGTTCCCGCCATTCGGGAAGATATACTTCATTCCGGCCACCGTAGATGGCACAGTCGCTTCGTAACAGTCGTAGCCGACCACCTCGGGATAAGCCATGAGGCGGGAGCTGCCCTCACTGCTTATGACGTAATACCTATTAATAAAAGATGAAGACTGAAGCCGATACAAACTGACCCGGTCATCTGACCCGATCTTGCGAAGACTCGCACCTTGTAAACGTGTGGACATAAAAAAACCCGATTATTGCTAACCGGGTTACGAATATACAAAAAATATTCTTACTTCGCTACGCCTGTAACCGAATGAGTATAGAAACCATACTTGTCATTCAGGTACAGATGTACGGTAACGCTGCTGAACTCGCTGTCACCCGCGATATTTAAACTCTTAGTAGAGAACGTTCCGTTAGAACCGTCTTTATTCCAGGGTCCGCCCTGAACAGGGACTATGGAATTATTCACATCGGAAGGATCAGTGGCAAACACCTGGGTCGTCCCCTGGCCTTTCTGGGCGCCGTAGGGCTGATCCTGGTCAAATCCCATGCAGAGGAACTTGTAGCCGGCTCCGCCATTGGTATCATTGCCCTTATCCATGGTCGTGCTGGTAAGTTCCCACTCTCCATGTCCCATGTATGTCATGGCAGGAGATGAGTTCTGGCCACCGGGATTCCAGACACGCCATACGACGGAACTTGCCTTGCTGACATAGCACACAAGTTTCTCCGTGCTGAAACGGATGCGATAAATACCGCTTTCCGGCACAGTGAAGAAAGGCGTCTCGGCGCCCACCAGGATGATGTCAGCCTTTCCTCCCACATGCGTGCCAGCGGGGGAATCCTTCCATGTAAAATCACTCTTCTGCTTTACATAGGCATCCTTTCCGGTGTAAATATAAAGAGGCTGTCCGCCGACCAGGCTGATGAATATCTCATAATCGAAATATGCATCCCATACATCGGTAGTCTCATTATACATCCCCGGCCAGTAGTTGAAGAATTCAGCCTTTGGATTTGTACCCATATTATTCTTATATGAGCAGAAATCAGAGAACGCGGAATTCGCATAAGTGGTCCTGTCCGGGACATATGTCAGAGAGGGCAGGTAACTCATGTGATGATCCTTATCGATATCCGCCACGCCGTCACCCTTCACATTGAAGACATCACCCGCAGTGAAATCTGCCGGCACAGGGGCAGGTTCCACCCCCTTCCAAGCACCTTCGGGGATATCGAAAGATCCGAGAAGGACATGCTGGTTACGTCCGATAAAGACCGCCTCGGGATATGTATACTCGGCGACCTTCCCGTCTGCACGGGTAAAGGTCAGCTTGAGGCCGCCGTAATTCGGAAGCATCGTGAAGAAATACTTGGTATTCTTCGCAATGGGACCGGTCATTTCGATAACATTGGTAGAACCGGGGTTCTGAGGTACGATATCAATCATATCTCCGGCGAAGCCAAGCACGGCAGTTCCGGCGATAGCATTGCCTTCCTCTGCCTGAAGGGTAACGCTTGTAATATCATCATCGCTCGTCACAGAAAACTCCGCGATGGCGATGGCATTATTGAACGATGCTGTCGCATCCCCAATTTTTGCAAAAGACACCATCGCTGCGGGGTCGTAGTTACCCGCAGTGGCGACCTGCGTAGAAGGAACTATCACCTCTACACCGCTCTTGGTCGCACTTGTAGCTGCGCTGAACGGAGTGACTGCGTAATAAACTTCGGTACCGGAAACTCCTTCGGCACTGACAACTGCCTTTGTAGCATCAGCATTGACAGATACCACCTTAGCCTTAAACTTTCCGGCATCAGTAAAGACAGCGATCTCATCAGAGGTAGACCAGGTCACATGGAAACTGGCGTCCAAGGCGGTCTTAACGCCCTGGGCAAGCTGTTCGGCCGTGACGACCAGATTAAAGCAATCGTTCGTTTCCGGTGCGTCAGTACTCCTCTCGCATGATACTGCAATCACAATTGCAGCCGCCAGAAATACAGAAATAATCCTTTTCATGACTGCAATCATTTAAAAAATCCAACCTGTGGAAAGATCCAATTCGGGAGTGGCGCTAAAGCCCTCACTGGTAGCAGTGCTTACGCAAATCATTCCTTCGGAAATCATCGTTTCCGATTCACAAACCGGGACGCTGTAACATTCAAGTCTTGCCTTTGTCATAGTGTTTCAAATATACTCATTTTTCTACATTTCACGGAAAAGTTCAATTTATTATTTGTATATTTGTGCCAGAGCGTGGCACTATTGAACGCGGGAGAATACTATGAACGAACTTCTCAGCGACATCAAATACCTGCCCGGCGTCGGGCCTAAGAGGGCCGAACTTCTGACCAAGGAGCTCGGCGTAGCTACGTTCGGAGACCTCATCCACATGTATCCGTTCCGCTATATTGACCGCAGCACCATCATGCGCATCGGCGACATCCGCACGGGACTGGCATACATACAGGTCGTCGGCCGCGTTTTGCGCGCGGATCTTTGCGGCCCGGGCGGCAGCGTCTTTGATCCAAATGCCCCGGGCTTCCGTTTCAATGCAGTCAAACGCCTTTCCGTCACGGTCACTGACGGCAGCGGTGAGCTGGAAATGGTCTTTTTCAAGGGCATACGCTGGAACTGGGAGCGTCTGCGCCCGGATTCGGTCTTCCTGTTTTTCGGTAAACCGTCCGAATTCAACGGACACATCAATATTGTCCATCCTGAAGTGGATAATCCTCCCGCACCGGGCACGGCTCAGGCAGCCGGGACGCTGACCGGCGTGTACACCATCCCCGAAAAGCTGAAAAACGCCGGCATCACCGGACGCAGCATCGGACGCATGATGAGCGCCGCGCTGGCCGCATGCCTGCCGCAGGTCGAAGACACATTGCCCGACTACATATTGACAGAAAAAGGGCTCTGCACCCTGCGCTTCGCATTGCAGAACATCCACTTCCCTGCCAGTCAGGACGCCCTGGCGAAGGCCACGCGCCGCTTGAAGTTCGAGGAGCTGTTTCTGCTGCAATTGTCCCTGCTCAAGCAAAAGTACATCCGCACGCGCGCGGAGGGCGGCATTCCGATGCCGAAGGTGGGACCGGATTTCAACGCCTGCTACGAGAGCCTGCCCTACGACCTGACCGGAGCGCAGAAACGCGTGATCAAGGAAATCCGCGCCGACCTGATGAGCGGACGGCAGATGAACCGCCTGCTACAGGGGGACGTCGGCTCCGGGAAGACCATGGTCGCCGTGCTCAGCGCTCTGATTGCCATAGGCAACGGCTACCAGGCTTGCATCATGGCTCCGACGGAAGTGCTCGCACGTCAGCATTTTGCCAATATTCAGAAGTACCTGTCCCCCACCTCCGTGCGCAGCGCCATCCTGACCGGCAGCAGCACCGTCCGCGAACGGCGCGAGATACATGCCGGTCTGGAAGACGGCAGCATTGGCCTGATCGTCGGCACGCACGCCTTGCTGGAGGACAATGTCATCTTCCGCTCGCTGGGCCTTGCCATTATCGACGAGCAGCACCGCTTCGGCGTGGATCAGCGCTCGAAACTGTGGAGCAAGGGTCCGGACGAACTGCATCCCCCGCACGTTCTGGTCATGACCGCCACGCCCATTCCCCGGACGCTGGCAATGACCCTGTACGGCGACCTGGACGTGTCCGTCATCGACGAGATGCCGCCCGGCCGCAAGCCCGTCCAGACCCTGCAGATCGGCCAGGCCAAACGCGCCCAGCTTTACGCCTTCATGAAGCGCGAAATCGCGAAGGGACGGCAGGTATTCGTGGTTTATCCCCTCATTTTCGAGAGTGAAAAAATCGACCTGAAGAACCTGGAACTGGGCTACGAAGACATCGTGAAAGCCTTCCCGTTCCCGGATTACAAGGTCGCGGTGGTGCACGGAAAGCAGAGCAACGAAGAGAAGAATTTCAATATGGACGCCTTCGCGGCGGGCAGGGCCAATATCCTCGTTTCCACGACCGTGATCGAGGTCGGAGTGGACGTGCCGAACGCCAGCGTCATGGTCATTGAAAGTGCGCAGCGTTTCGGCCTGAGTCAGCTCCACCAGCTGCGCGGACGCGTCGGCCGCGGTGCCGAGGAATCATTCTGTATTTTGGTCAGGGACAATAAGTTATCGAACGAGTCCCGCAAGCGTCTGGACCTGATGTGCGCGACGCAGGACGGATTCGAGCTGGCCGAAGAGGATATGAAAATGCGCGGACCGGGAGACCTGGAAGGCACGCAGCAAAGCGGCCTGCCCATCAATCTGGGCATCGCATCCCTGGCCCGGGACGGTATACTTCTGAGCGAGGCGCGCGCATATGCAGACCGGATACTGGCCGTGGATCCTTCGCTGAGCGATCCACGGAACGCGGTGCTCTCCCGCGAGCTTCGCTCTTCCAAATATGAAATCAAAGACTACAGTAAGATAAGCTGATGGTATCGGAACTGATTGACAAGTACATCTGGCTCATCCAGACACTGATAGACGCGGGCGAGCGCGGCCTCACCCTGCCTGAGATAGCCGACCGGTGGGAGGACCGTTACGACGAATATTATCCGCGCCGCACCTTCAACAATCACCGCGCCGCCATCGAGGAGATCTTCGGCATTGAGATCGGCTGCAACCGCAGTTCGAACCGCTATTTCATCTCCTACGGTTCGGATGTCACCGACCAGGATTCGTCCCGCCGCTGGCTTATCAACACGTTTACTGTCAATAATTTATTGACCCTCGGAAAAGAGCGTCTGACTGGCCGCGTGTCGGTCGAGGATATCCCCTCCGGGCAGACTTACCTGACAACGCTTATCGAGGCGGCATCCGAGTGCCGGAAGGTGCGGATGTGCTATAGGAAATATACCAGGGAGGAGTCTGAATGGCTGGATATCCATCCCTACGCGCTTAAAGAGATGCAGCGCCGCTGGTATCTGGTCGGCTGGTGCGAGCAGCGCGATGCCATGCGTGTGTACGGACTGGACAGGATCGCAGGCGTGGAACTGACCGATGAGAAGTTCCCCTCGCCAGTGGGATTCGATGTGGATGCGCTCTTCGCCGAAAGTTTCGGAATGTATCTCCCGGAGGGGCGTAAGGCCGTTTCGGTGGATTTCCGCGCGAGCGAAGAGCAGGCACGTTACCTGCGCGACCTGCCATTGCATCCCAGCCAGAGGGAAATCCAGAGTGCCGACGGCTATTCGGTATTCCGCATGAGGGTTATTCCGGACAATGCCCTTCTGCTGGAACTCTGCCGCCTGGGCAGCCGCATCGAGGTTCTCGCCCCGGAGAGTCTGCGCACGGCTGTGATTGAAGAACATAAAAAAGCATTAAAATTATATGAATGAAAAGGTTAACAGAGGCGGTTTTCCCGCCATCGCAGCCATCATTATCGCGGCCTGCCTGCTGCTGGGCTACGGAATCGGTTCAATCATCGGAACTATGAAGAAGAACAATGACGAACGTAAGACCTGCATCGGTCCTGTGACCCAGATGCCATCCATGGGGACAATGACGCCGGAGGATATGCTATCGCTCGGACGACTGTCAGATCCGCAGCTTTCCCCCGACGGAAGCAAGGTTATATATGGCGTGAGCTACACCTCGCTGGAGGAGAACCGCAGCTGCCGCAATATTTTTATGAGCAATATCGACGGCTCCGGAAAGGTACAGCTGACCAAGTCCGAAAGCAGTATCTCCTGCGCGCGCTGGAGCCCGGACGGATCGTCGGTGTATTTCCTGCGCGGCGGACAGCTGTGGAACGCCCGCCTGCACGGTCTTAAGCTTGGGAAAGCACATCTTTTAAGTGACGTGCCCGCCGGCATAAGTGAATTCAAGATTTCTCCGGACGGAGCTAATATATTGTATATCAGCTCAATTCCCGGGCCGGTCAAGACCCCGTCTTCGTTTGACCCCGCCCTGGACAAGGCTTCCGCATACGTGACGGAGGATTTGATGTACCGCCATTGGGATCATTGGGTGACCGAGACCCCGCGTACTTTCGTTGCCCCCCTGAACGGCCGTAAGATCACCGCTGAGAATTCCTTCGATCTGCTGGGCGACGAGCCTTACGAACTGCCCACCGAACCTTTCGGCGGCGCGGAGCAATTGTCCTGGAGCCCGGACGGCAGGTTTATCGCCTACTCCTGCAGGAAGAAGACCGGTAAGGAGTACGCTTTCTCAACCGACACTGAGATTTACCTTTATGATATTGCTTCCGGACAGACTGTGGTGATTCCCATGGGCGGCGGCTACGACACCGATCCTATCTGGTCTCCCAACGGCCGGCACCTGGCATGGATTTCCATGGCGCGCGATGGCTATGAGGCTGACAAGCAGCGGCTTATGGTTTGCGACATAGACGGGCTTAGTTTCTCCGGTATACGCGAACTGACTGCTGACTTTTTATACGATGCCGCCTCTCCCGTATGGACGCCCGACGGCACCGGAATCTACTTCCAGGCCCTCGCCGACGGCACCCAGAAACTCTTCCTCGCTTCGCTAGATGATATCGCTGCCGGTTCAGCCAGTGCGGGCTCGGCTGCCGGTTCTGGCGCGTCTGCCGATATCAGGCAGCTGACCACCGACGACTGGATGTACGACTTCTTCAGCCCGTGGGGCATTGTCGAAAGAGACGGCCGCACCGTACTGCTCTGCTCATACTATTGCCTCAACTTCCCTACCGAGCTGGTGGCCGTGGACCTTTCCGAGCCGTCATTCTGCCAGATTACTCACGAAAATGACGCGCTTCTCGCCCAGGTGGACGGGATCACGCAGGAGAAGCGAATGATCCGCACGGTGGATGGCAAGGAAATGCTGACCTGGGTGCTGTACCCGCCCCATTTCGACCCATCCAAGGTGTATCCTTCGATCCTGATAACCCTCGGCGGACCTCAGGGCTCCATCAGCCAGGACTGGAGCTATCGATGGTGCTACCGGCTGATGGCCCAGCAGGGCTTTATCGTCGTGCTGCCGAACAGGCGTGGGACCACCGCGTTCGGCCAGGAATGGAAAGAACAGATATCCGGAGACTATATTGGCCTCAACATGCAGGATTACCTCTGCGCGGCCAAGGCCCTGAAGGCGGAGCCCTATGTCGGCAAGATGGCGGCTTGCGGAGCCAGTTACGGCGGGTATTCCGTATACTATCTGGCTGGTATTCATGGAGATGTATTCGATGCGTTTATCGCTCATGCCGGCATCTTTGATGAGAAATACATGTGGTTTACAACCGAGGAGATGTGGTTCCCTAACTGGGACAACGGCGGCCTGGGTCAGGGCGAGGTCATTGCCGGCATCCGCCAGGGCGGCGCTCCTTACAGCTCCCAGCCCAAGGCCGTGCGGCACTACACCAATTCCCCCGACCTTAACGTGCGCAACTGGCACACTCCCATCCTGTGCATCCACGGCGGCAAAGATTTCCGCATCCCCTACGACCAGGGCATGGCAGCCTTCAACGCCGCCCAGATGATGGGCGTCCCCTCCAAACTCGTGGTCTTCCCCGAGGAAAACCATTGGATTTTGCAGCCCCAGAACGCCCTCTTCTGGCACCGCACCTTCTTCGACTGGCTCAACCAGTGGCTGAAAAACTAATCGGCTGACAGGGGCGGCAGGGGCCGGCAGGGGCCGACGGATGGCGAATCAGTCCGCTATTTCGTCCAGCGCGTCGTTCCGAGCAACGAAATAATTGCTATATTTGCAAGCCCGTTAGGCCACGCCCCTGTAGTTTAATGGATAGAATTTCGGATTCCGGTTCCGACGATAGGCGTTCGATTCGCCTCGGGGGTACAAAAGCCGCCGCAGAGTTTAGGCTCTACGGCGGCTTTATGCTATCCTTTCGTCTTCATTTATGAAGGACAAAACTCCGAACAGCACGTACACAATAGGAGTTATTTCTACTTGGATAGGATTTGTTTCGGTTTGTAAATGAAAGTGCGTTCGCTCCACACCCGGTTTTTATACAACAAAGGTGTGGAGCCGTTTCAAACAAAGTCCTGATTCTATACGAGGACAACGCGAAAACACCTTCGCTAATATGCCTTCCATATGCCTATGGATTTATAAATATAGAAATTGTTTTCTATCTTTGCAGAAACATAGCTTATGAACCAGTCAGTTACAGCTAAGATTTGTAAGTACTTCTCGACGAAACCCGTCGTGAGGGCCTTCGTATTCGGATCTTTCGCCAGAGGAGAAAACAATCCTGACAGTGACATCGATATTCTGGTCAAGTTTGACCCGGACGCAAAAGTCAGCCTCTTCGATCATATCAGCATGAGTTATGAGCTCCAGGATATCCTTGGCATGCAGGTAGATTTGGTAACTGAGGGGACACTTCTTCCACGCATTGCGGATTCAGCAGAGAAAGACAAAATTCTTATATATGAGAGAGCCTGTTAAAGATCCTGCTCGTCTTTAGCACATGATTCAAGCCATCGAACGTATCGACGATTTCATTAAAGGCAAATCTCATAGTGAGATTAAGCAGGATAGCGTATTGTACTACGCCATAGTCAAAAACATTGAGATTATTGGCGAGGCTGCATATATGCTTACTCCCGAGTTCAGAGACTCTCATCCATCTACCCCTTGGAGGATAATCATCGGTATGCGTCATTTCCTCGTTCACGGCTATTATGAAGTGGATCCGGAAGAAGTCTGGTACGTCATAGGGAAAGATCTCCAACCACTTAAAGAGCAACTCGAATCATATCTCAAAGAGTTTTAATTCTTTTCTACTATTAATATACATCCTCTTCCCAGGAAGGTCGCACGCGGTTTTCCTCGGCCCGGGTGCGGTTCCGGCACTGTCGCACTGGCGGTTTTCCTCGGCCGGCGGGAGGAGAGCGCTCCGACCTGCTCCCCGGACCGCCGTACGGGAGAAAACCGCACTCCGACCTCTGCCCTTTACCCCTTTGACTTCTGCACCCTGGCCGGGAGAAGACCGATTCCCTGCCGAGTTTGTGCCAAGTGCTCGCAATGTGCATCATAAACTGTGCATTAAGTGCAAAAACAGCGTTTTTTTCGCTCAATGTGCACCCTGGAATGCACATTGAGTGCACCTGGCACTTCAAGCCTGGAAAT
>JAFSTI010000091.1 GCA_017450585.1 Bacteroidales bacterium | reverse complement strand
GCGGCTGCGTTTGCACAGGACCCGGCCGAGGCCATCGATGCTGCGGCACAGGCTATCGCCGGCGCCCCCGATACCCCCGAAGTTGTGGTGAAGCCTAATTATTGGACCAATTCACTGAAGACCAATATCAATGTGAACCAGACCGGCCTGACGAACTGGGCGGCCGGAGGTGACAATACCTACACTATGAGCGGTTATGTGGATGGCAATGCCAACTATAAGAAGGACAAGGTGTTCTTTAACAACCGCCTGCAACTCAACTACGGTTTCATTTATGCCGATTCCAAGCCGATTTTCCAGAAGAATACCGACCAGATAAAGTTCGAGAGTAAATATGGCCGCAACATTAAGGACAAGTGGTCCCTGACTGCCGACTTTACTTTCATTTCCCAGTTTACCGACGGTTACAATTATAAGACACCGGGTGCTGATCTGATCACCAAATATGGTGGTGCGAGTGCGACTAACATGGATGAACTGACCATGGATCAGCAGAAGGCTGCATGGAAGGACGCCCGTGTGGTTAAGTCAGGTTTCCTTTCTCCTGCTAATGCCACCCTCGGTCTTGGTGTCGGCTATGTGCCCAATAAGTGGCTGAGCATGAACTTCGCTCCTCTGACCGGCGGTCTCAAGATGGTGACGAACCCTACGCTGAGGAAGAATTACGGTATGGATATTCTCCCCAAATATGCTGAGATGGCGGATGATGACCCTGAGAAGGTGGCGGCTATCGCGGACGGAAGCGCTTACAAGCAGGCACAGTTCGAGCTTGGTGCCCAGTTCAAGGCCGATGTCAAGCTCGTGATCAATGACAATCTGTCCGCTAATTCACAGCTTATCCTCTTCTCTAATTATCTTAAGAATCCGCAGAATCTGCGCGTGAACTGGGATAACCGTATCGACTGGAAGCTCACTAAACTCTTTACTCTGACTATCGTGACCAATCTGATTTATGATGACACTATCTTGATTGCTGATGAGGCAGGTATCGCGAAGCAGAGGATTCAGTTCAAAGAGGCAATAGGCTTCGGATTCAGCTACACCATTACGAACAAGAAATAACGGCACGGGATGAAAATCCTGCTTGCAGTAAGTGGAGGCATCGACTCGATGTGTATGGCCGATATTCTGACCGGCCAGGGCGCACGGGCCGGTGCCTTCGCGGTAGCTCACTGCAACTTCCATCTGCGCGGAGCGGAGAGCGACGCTGACTGCGAGTTTGTGCGGAGTTGGGCAGAGAGGAGTGGATTGCCCTTCTATGTCGCTGATTTCCAGACTTCCGAGTATGCACGTGAGCATGGCTTGAGCATTGAGATGGCGGCTCGGGAACTGCGGTATGGGTGGTTTGCGCAGCTGTGCAGGGAGCAGGGTTTTGACGCTGTCGCCGTTGGACATAATGCCAATGATAATGCCGAGACACTGATCCTCAATCTTTTGCGTGGTACTGGTTCGCGCGGACTTTGCGGCATGAGTCCGGACGGCCGCGTGCCCGGAGCTCCGGATGTCCGGCTGCTGAGGCCATTGCTCCGAATGAGCCGTGCGGAGATCTCCCGCTACGCCGCAGAGCACGGGATTGCCTACCGCGAGGATAGCACGAACGCTGATATTGCCTTTAAACGAAACCTGGTCCGGCATTCCGTTTTTCCGCTTTTCGAACAGCTGAATCCTTCGTTCCTGCGTACGCTGAACCGGGAGACGGAGGTCTTTGGGGCAATGAACGCGGCTCTGGATGCGGCTCTGCCTGCGCTTCGGGACAGGATAGCTCCAGACGGACGTATTGACCTGAAAATCCTGAAACGGCAGGGGGGATGGGAGTATTGGCTTTACCGTTTCTGCGAGGACTGCGGTCTTTCGGGGGAGAGTTTTGATTCGTTGCTGTCTTATGTCCGTGGCGGCCGTTATGCTTCCGGGAAGGTGTTTGCTGGTAGCCGCGGGCGGGTAGTCAGTGCCGGTAAGGAGGCTCTTGTGATTGACACACAGATGATTTCGCCTTCTGCGCTTTCTGTCTCCGGGGAAGGGGAGTTTGCTTTTGGGGAGAGGGGGTTGAAGGTGGAGCTTTTCGATCGGCCTTCCGAACTGGGGCTCAGACAGCAGAGGGGGACTTTGATTTTTGATGGCGATAAGCTGTCTTTCCCGCTGATGGTGCGCCCGTGGCAGGAGGGTGACTGGATGAGGCCGTTTGGGATGAAGGGCAGAAAGAAGCTGAGCGACTTGTTTAACGATTTGGATTACAGCCTGGTAGATAAGGAGAGAGCGGCGGTGCTGGAATTGTCCGGATCGCATGTGGCGGCATTGCTCCCGGAGAGGATCGATGATTCGCTGAAGGTGACCGGGGAGACCAGGCGCATTTTACGCATTACCATATATAAAATATATGAAAGGAGGAAGCAACCGTAAATATGAGAGGGTGACTCTGCCTTCCGGGTTGAGCGCCGTTCGCACTGAGGGTACCTGCCGGGAGGAGAATGAGGCTTTCGTGTACCTCGCCCGGCATTTTCGTTCGCTAGGACTGAATGTTCCTGAGGTATATGAGGTCAGCAGTGACGGTATGTCCTACGTCCAGGAAGATCTTGGCGACTGCGTGCTTTATGATGCCGTGGCTAAGGGACGCGCTACGGGGGAGTATTCCGCCCGTGAGGTGGAACTACTCTGCCGGGCGGTAAGGGAACTTCCCCGTTTTCAGTTGCTTGGTGCGGCCGGGCTGGATTTTGGGCGCTGCTATCCCTCTGCCGAGTTTGACTCCAGGTTAATTGGCTTTGACCTTAATTACTTTAAATATTGTTTTCTGAAGCCTTCGGGAGTGGAGTTTAATGAGGTGCGGCTGCAGGATGATTTCGACCGGCTTTCCGCCGATCTTCTCTCTGTCGGCAACCAGGGCTTTATGTACCGGGATTTCCAAGCGCGCAATGTAATGCTCCGCGAACGGCCCGGCACTTCCGATGCGTCGCGTGATTTGGCGCTGGAGCCGTGGTTCATCGATTTCCAGGGCGGTCGCCGCGGACCTCTCTACTACGATCTGGCGTCCTTTATCTGCCAAGCACGCTCCCGCTTTTCGCCCGCGCTGAAAGAACGCCTTGTTTCGGAATACCTCTCCGCCGCCCGGGAGATTGCGGCAGGTGCTGGCTCTGGTTCTGGTTCTGGCTCTGGCTCTGGTTCTGGTTCTGCGGCGGGGATAGACGCGTCGATTCTGGAAGACGGGCCATTCCGTTCCACACTACGGCTCTTCATGCTCTTCCGCGACCTGCAAACCCTCGGAGCCTACGGCTTCCGCGGCCTTATTGAACGCAAACCACATTTTATCGAAAGCATCCCCTATGCTCTCGCAGGCTTGGGCGAATTGCTCAGTGGCTCTGGTTCTGATGCTGCGGCAGGTGTCGGTGCTGGTGCTGGTGCTTTCGGCCGTTATCCCTACCTCTGTGAGGTCCTTACGACGCTGTGTGCCATGCCCGCCACTGCTGCGACCTCACCCACAGTAGCGGGCACTGCGGCTTCACCCATGGCTCCCACTACCGTCGGCTCTAAGGCTTCTCCTGTGGGTTTCGCCGCCGTGGGACAGGACGAGCCGCTGACTGTGGAAATATTGAGCTTTTCCTACAAGAGGGGCCTGCCGGTAGATGTATCGGGCAATGGTGGCGGTTACATTTTTGACTGTCGCGCCGTGCACAATCCAGGCCGCTATCCGGAGTATAAGAATCTGACCGGTAGGGACCCGGAAGTGATTAAGTTTCTGGAAGATGACGGTGAAGTTTTGACATTCCTTGAGTCGGTATATGCACTTGTGGATGCTCATGTGAAACGCTTCCTGGATCGCGGTTTCACTCATTTGCAAGTCGCCTTTGGCTGCACCGGCGGCCAGCATCGGTCTGTCTATTGCGCCGAGGCCCTCGCCAAACATCTGCGAAACGCCTTTGGTTACCCTTCGGATTCTCGCTGCCAGGACTATCCCGCTTCTGCGCATAACTCGGTTTCTCCCGTCGGCGCAGCAGGGGATCGTATCCGGATAATCTTGCGTCACACTGCCAACTCAGCGGCATTATAAATCACATAAAGAGACCTGTTATTCGCAGGTCCAAACCCAAAATTTGGAGTCCACGCCGACATGGCTTCTACGCACGTGAGAGGCACATCAGCGTGGACTCCCCGCCGATTTTGCCTAGGAGTCCACGCCCACCTGCCCTGGAGTGACCTGTAAGGCACATTACCGTGGACTCCGAATTTCGGGTTTTGCAAGAAAGACCGTCTCTAGTGCAGGTAACGGGAAAAAATTCGACCCGTTACCCTCAAAATACGGCCATTTTTGTCGGTAACGGGCATTATTTCGCCCCGTTACCCACACCTGCACCAGTAATTAGTTTATTCGGCACTGACGCCCCGGCGGTTTTCCTCGGACCGGGTGCGGTTCCGGCACTGTCGCTCAGGCGGTTTTCCTCGGCCGGCGGGAGGAGAGCGCCCCGACTTGCTCCCCGGACCGCCGTACGGGAGAAAACCGCACACCCTGCCCTCCGCACCCGGGCCGGGAGGAAACCGCCATCGCCTCTTCGTTCATCGTCAACTGCCAGACCCCTCACT
>JAFSTI010000090.1 GCA_017450585.1 Bacteroidales bacterium | reverse complement strand
GGACAATGGCGACGGTTCGAAGACCATCTGGGTCGGAGAAGTGGAGCGCCGTCACCGCATGAGCTGGGCCATCGGCCTTACACTCCGTCCGGATCGCAGCTACATCATGGTGACCGGCCGCCTGTTCAATGACAGCCCGGACCGTAATTCGATCCTACATTGGAACAATGTGGCGACGCACTGCAACGAGAACTACCAGATCATATTCCCGGAAAACACCCGATTCGGAATGTTCCACCACAAACTCAGCCATATTCACTGGCCTGTGGCGAACGAGCCCTATAAGGGCAATCCGGACTTCGTGGGCGTGGACGTGAGCTGGTGGAAGAATCTGCCGTCGCTGACCGGCGACTCGGTGTTCATCCACGACCTACAGGATGACTACGTGGGAGGCTATGACCACGGAGTGAACGCGGGAACCATGCTTGCCGGCAATCACAACATCAACAAGGGCGGTAAGTTTTGGACCTGGGGCCCGCACGCCTACGGCCATGCCTGGGACTGCGAAACCCTGACCGACAGCGACGGCCCGTACGTGGAGCTGATGACCTCCGCGTATTCGGACAATCAGCCCGACTACTGCTGGCTGAACCCCTATGAGACGAAGGAATTCACGGCCTACTGGTATGGCATCCGCGACCTGCAGAACGTGAATCGCGGCAATGCTGAGGCTACTGTCAATATGGACATCGACCCTGCCGGCCGCGTTCATGTCGCCGCCAATACGACCTGCATCCGCAAGGGCGCCCGTATTGAAGTAAAGCACGGGGACAAGGTCCTGTATGAGAAGACCGCCCTTATTGCCCCTGACCGCCCCTTTGCTGACGATTTCAGCGCTCCGGCCCGGGAACTGGAAGACCCGACCGCAGTGACCATGAGCCTGTATGCGGCCGACGGCAGCCTGCTGATCGACTACCACCCGATAAAGAAGGATATCAATTCACCGCTTCCCGCTGATCTGCAGCCCGTTAACCCGGATCCCCGCAGTGTGAAAAATACGGAAGAGTGTTACTACATCGGCATGCGCAACTTGCAGTTCCACCAGGCGCACGTGGATCCCAACGCCTACTTCCTGGAAGTGCTGCGCCGCGATCCGGGCGATGTGCGTGCCAATACGCAGATGGGCATCTACTATCGTCAGGCAGGGGACTATTGCCGCGCGAAGCATTATCTGCGCACCGCTATCTCCCGCCAGACCGCGAACTACACCCGTCCGAGCGACGGTGAAGCCATGTACAACCTCGGCCTCGTGCTGAAAAGCGAGGGCAATTGGAAAGCTGCGGTGGATACCCTCTACCGCGCAGCCTGGGACTACGCCTACGCCTCGCCCGCGTACTACCAGCTCGCGCAGATTTCTTCTATAACCGGCAATAAGGTCCAGGCTCTTCAGGAAGCCGGAATGGCGGTCGCCTACAATGGCATGAATGTCGAAGCCCGGAACCTGCAGACCAGCCTGCTGCGCGAAGCCGGAAAGAAGAGCGAGGCTATCGCGATGGCCAAGGCCGTGAAGGAATTCGATCCTCTGAACTTCTACGCTACCCGCGAACTGGTGCTTCTGGGAGCCGCGAAAGCTGCTGAACTGAAAGACCTGCTCCGCGACGAGAGCGAGAGCTACATGGAGCTGGCACTGTACTACTTTAATAACGGATTCCCCCGTGACGGCCGCAGCGTACTGGAACAGGCCGAAGCTATCAGGCCTTATCCTACCGTAGAGTATTATCTGGGCTATCTCGACGATATGGCAGGGGATAAGTCCGCGGCGAAGGCACGCTTTGAATGTGCCGCTTCCCTCAGCAGCGACTATGTGTACCCGTTCCGCCTGGAGACGGTCCGCGTGCTGAACAAAGCTCTGGAATACATGCCCGGCAGCGCTATGACATGGTACTATCTGGGTAATCTCTGGTATCACAAACAGCCCGAGAAGGCGCTGGAATGCTGGACCAAAGCCGTGGAAGCAGACCCGTCCCACGCGATGAGCCTGCGTAACATAGGCTGGTACTGGCGTTTCAAGGACGAGTATTACCAGAAGGATCCGAAAGACTATGACACGGCTATCGACTTTTACCTGAAAGCCATTGCCGCCGACGGAGGCAAGAGCCCTCTGTTCCTCGCCGAATGTGACGAGCTCATGGAACACGCCAACGCCCCTCTTGCGGACCGATACAAACTCTTCGAGGGCCGCGAAGCCACGTACGAGCTCCGCTATGACTCCGAGACCAGGGCTCTCAAGCAGTTGATCCTGCATGGCGACTATGACCATGTCCTGGATAAACTGCTGACCCGCTTCTATAGTCGCCGCGAGCATATTGACGACCTGCATGATACCTATGTGGACTGCTGCCTGCTGGCAGGGCACCGGGCGCTGAAAGCCGGTGACCATTCCAAGGCTATCAAATACATGCTGCTCGCCGACCGCTATCCCGAAAACCAAAACTACGCCCACCTGGAGTACTCTCCCCGCGACGCTCAGGTCTGGTACAATATCGGCCTCGCCTATGAGAAATCCGGAGACGGGGACCAGGCCAAAGAGTGGTACCGGAAGGCGTCGGAGGTCTTCGTAAAAGATAAGGACGCCAAGTATCTCTATGAGAAGGGACTTGCACTCGCTAAACTCGGACGCAAGGCCGATGCCAGCGAGGCCTGGAAGCATGCCGGAGAGTGCGGAAAGGCGATGTATACTGATTATTTCAATACTTTCTTCGAGAGTTTCGAGCGCGGTCCTTTCGAGCAGGATATTAACTCCGATGCATATTACACCCGTGCCGTCAGTTATCTGGCCCGTGGAT
>JAFSTI010000089.1 GCA_017450585.1 Bacteroidales bacterium | reverse complement strand
GATGCGATCGGTACAGGAGAGGCCCTTCTGGTGTACGGAAGGAGTCTTCGGGGGACCGGTAAGCACACCCGGCGGGTATTTCGCGACGGACTTTTGGGAAGATGTGATTATTTCCTAAGGAACCAAAATCAGGAAAAGTCAACCTTCCCCAATAAATAGTCGCACCTTCCCCACTCGCCGGGAATCTGCTGCCCCTATCCCGGAAGAGCGGGTTTCCTCCGGGCCGGCAGAACAAAGCATGACCGTCCCGGGTTTCCTCCGGTCCGGCTGCGCATCCGCCGGGCTATGGGAGGGCCCGGCGGCCTTGCCGTCCCAGGAAAACCCTCTCGCATGCGTAGGCCAAAGCCGGCCCAGGAAAACCCTTTCCGCATGCATGTGTGTCTGAGGTGTTCTTGGCCCGACAGAGCAGGCAAGGCCAGAGCAAGCTAAAACAGGCCAGGCCAGGGTAGGCCAGGCCTGGGCAGGGAGTCATTCCAGACCTAAGCGTTTGAGTTTGGATTTGTTTTTGAGATATGGGTAGTCGATTTGGGTTTTTGTTATCTTTGGAGAAGCAACCGGAGAAATAACAGAGCAAACAACCGGAGAGTATGAATACATTGATTTCGGAAATGATGGCGAAGGCGGATCCCGCGCAGGTGGCGGGGCTGGCACGTTTCTTTAAGACTGGACCGGGGCAGTATGGAGAGGGGGATAAGTTCTTGGGTATTAAGGTTCCTGTGACTCGCGAGGTGGTGAAGCGTTGCTGGCGGGAGGTGGGATTGGAGGATCTGAGGGAATGCCTGCAGAGTGAGTACCACGAACTGCGTCTTGCCGGTCTGCTCGCGCTGGTCCAGATTTTTGCGCACGCGGACCGTAGACCGGCGGTCGTTTCCGGGAAACCGTCATGCCAAGCCAGGGCGGCCATCTCCCGACAGGAGTGTATTGACTTTTACCTAAAACACACTGACCGAATCAATAACTGGGACCTGGTGGACCTGAGCTGCTACCCGTTGCTGGGGGAGTGGCTGCTGGACAAGGATCGGTGCCTGCTGTACGAACTGGCGGAGCACGGACGCACAATCTGGGAGCAGAGGATAGGTATTGTCAGCACAATGACATTCATCCGCCACGGCCAGACGAAGGACACGTTCCGGATCGCCGATATCTTGCTGCATCACCCGCACGACCTGATTCATAAGGCGGTGGGCTGGCTGCTGCGCGAGGCGGGAAAACGGGACAAGGCCGCGCTCACGGCATATCTGAATTCGGAGGACAATACAGACCCGTCGCACCGCGGACCGAGATACCGCACCATGCCGCGCACCATGCTCCGCTACGCTATCGAAAAATTCCCCGAACCCGAGCGGCAGAGCTATCTGAAATAACGTTTCAATTTATTATCTTCGCACCCAAACTATCAGTATATGAAAAAGATTGCTACCGTCCTGACATTAACTTTGCTCAGCCTCTTCAGCTGCCGGGGCTATGATAACGTTACATTTGACACTTTACAGGCGATCCTGGAGGCTGACGGCATGGTGCAGCTCGTGGATGTGCGGACGCCGGAAGAGTTCGCGGCGGGACATATCGCGGGTGCGGTCAATATTGACTGGCGTTCGGAGTCTTTCTTGGATAATGCCGTGGCGTTGCTCGACCCGGACCGGGTCGTGATAGTGTATTGCCGTGCGGGGAATCGGAGCGCGGAGGCTTCTGAGAAGCTGGAAGAACAGGGATTTGAAGTCTATAACCTGATCGGGGGCATCGAGTCGTGGGTAGAGGGCGGAGCGCCTGTCACTACCTATGAAGTGGAGCGTTTCTTCACCGAGGGCGGGGCTCCGGTAGAGATAACGCTCATCAAACACGGCAGTCTCGCTATCCGCTATAATGGGATTTCGATACAGGTGGACCCTGTAACAAAACATGGGAAAACCACCGACTATGCGGCGGATTTTCCCAAGGCGGATGTCATCCTGCTGACCCATGAGCATGGGGATCATTTGGACAAGAATGCCATCGAAGTCCTGAAGAAAGAAAGTACCGTACTGGTCAGCAACAAAAGATGTGCGGAGCTTCTAGGTTGGGGAACGGCCCTTTCAAACGGAGAATCAGCCGATCTTGCTGAAGACATCAAAGTGGAAGCCGTACCCGCATATAACACTACCGATGGCCATACCCAGTTCCATCCTAAGGGCCGGGACAATGGTTACGTCCTGAACATCGACGGACTTCGCATTTACATCGCGGGAGACACCGAAGACATTCCCGAAATGGCTGAGCTTAAAGACATCGATGTGGCCTTCCTGCCAGTGAACCAGCCCTACACGATGACCGTAGAGCAATGCATTAGAGCCGCTCGGTTGTTCTCTCCCAAAGTGCTGATTCCCTATCATTTCGGAAATACTGACCTCAGTGAGTTACCCTCGCGGCTCTCTGGCATTAAAGTGCTATTGCGTCAGATGCAATAGCGAGCTACTTATTCAGCTCGTCAGCGCTCTTAATAAACTCGGCAAGATCTTCTTCGGAAATGTGGTAGTTCTGCATTTCGCCGTTGAAGAAACTGTCGTATGCACTCATATCCACGAAACCGTGGCCTGACAGGTTGAAGAGAATCGTCTTCGCCTCGCCGGTCTCCTTGCACTTAAGAGCCTCGTTGATGGTAGCGGCAATAGCATGGCAAGACTCCGGAGCGGGGATGATTCCTTCGGTCTGAGCGAAGAGAACACCGGCCCTGAAAGAGTCGAGCTGCTCGATATCTACAGCTTCCATATAACCGTCTTTCATGAGCTGGCTCATGATAACTCCGGCACCGTGGTAGCGGAGACCTCCGGCATGGATAGACGCGGGTTTAAAGGAGTGGCCGAGGGTGTACATGGGCAGCAGGGGAGTCATTCCGGCCTCGTCGCCGAAGTCATACTCGAACTTTCCCTTCGTCAGCTTAGGGCAGGAGAAGGGCTCGGCTGCGATGAAACGGGTCTTCTTCCCGTCCAGGATGTTGTGACGCATGAAAGGATAGGCAATACCTGAGAAGTTGGAACCTCCGCCGAAGCATGCGATCACGATGTCGGGATACTCTCCGGCCAGTTCCATCTGCTTCTCAGCCTCAAGTCCGATAATCGTCTGATGCAGGCACACATGGTTCAGTACAGAACCGAGGGCGTATTTACAGTTAGGGGTAGAAACCGCGAGTTCAATAGCTTCGGAAATAGCGCTTCCCAGGGAACCTTTATCGTTAGGGTTCTTGGTGAGAATATCCTTACCGGCCCGTGTGGACATGGAAGGAGAAGGGGTGATGGCAGCCCCGAAAGTCTGCATTATGGAACGGCGGTAAGGCTTCTGCTCATAGCTCACCTTAACCATATAGACAGCGCAGTCAATGCCAAACTTCTTGGTGGCATACGAAAGGGCGCCGCCCCACTGTCCTGCTCCGGTCTCCGTGGTGAGATTAGTGATTCCCTGCTCCTTGGCGTAATATGCCTGAGCCAATGCGGAATTCAGCTTATGGCTTCCCGCGGGAGAAACACTCTCATTCTTGAAATAAATATGAGCGGGAGTGCCGAGAGCCTGCTCGAGTTCATAAGCACGCACGAGGGGAGTGCAACGGTATGAAGCATACTGCTGACGTACTTCCTCCGGGATGGGAATCCATTCATCTGTCTGGTTGAGTTCCTGGTCTGCGCAGGCCTTGCAGAAAATCGGATAAAGATCCTCAGGCTTCAGAGGCTGCCTGGTAGCCGGATGCAGGAAGGGCAGAGGCTTGTTGGGCATCACAGCCTGAATGTTGAAGTAATGGGTAGGAATCTCAGACTCCGGAAGCATGAACTTTTTCTGTTTCATAATACTATTTTATTAAAGGTTATTTGCAATAAAAAAGGCCATCCGCATTCGGACAGCCTCGGTATGGGTAATAATATGAAGTCGCTATACGTGTGCGCACACGCTCCTACCGGGTCTGACCGAAAATATCGCTCAGGCGCCACCAGAAGAAGGATATGTTAGAAGCGTTACGCATATGTCAAGGGCAAATCTACAACATTTTTTTTATTCTGCAAATATTTTACGAAAAAAGTATGATTATCGCACAGACGGCCAGGGCGAGTCCCGCGATCTGTGCCTTACGCAGCGGTTCCTTGAATGCCAGAATCCCGGTCAGCGTGACTACCGTGACAATGCCGATGTTGTAAACCGGGAAGAATACCCCCGCGGGCAGCAGAGTTAAAGCCTTGAGAACCAGTGTCGTACAAATCATGTTCGCGAGCCCGAGAAATACTCCCGCCGCCACGGTGCGAAGGTCCGTAGCCGGCCGCCTGACTGCCCCGTCGCCCTCGCTTGCGCAGTGACGGAAACTCCCGCGCAGAAGGCAGATGATCAGGGACAATACCATTGCGCAGAGGAAAATCATTGCCTTCAGCAGGTCCAGACTTCCGCCCGCGGAACTCACGGTATGCTGCGTGAATTTGAGCAGAAAATCGCAGATGCCGTAGCAGAGAAAAACCAGCACCAGAGACAGTGCGCCGCCCTCCGACAGCCGTCCGCCAGCAGTCTTCCCGCCGCTCAGGGCAATCAGTACCATTGCCAATATCAACATCCCTACCGGCAGCCATTGAGGCGCGGGACCTCCCAGCACGAGCCAGGACAGGACGACCGGTACGACCAGCGAAATCCGCACGGACGCAGTCGTTAGCCCGACTCCGGCTCGCAGCACGCTGTGGTCATTGACAATAAAACTGCTCATGAACAGGAAGCCCAGCACCGGTGCGAGCAGCAGGGCGGTGACCGGAAGCCCCACGCCCGGGGCAGGGAGATCCGCAGCGGAGGAGAGGGTACGCCAAAGGATCGACGCCCAGCTCGTCAGCGCGGCGGTGACGTAATTGAAAAAAATCACCTGCATCCTGTCAATGCCCCATTTCTGGCAGAGGCGGAACAGGATGGAGAAGGTCGAGCCGAAGAGGATGGCTGCAAGCAGGAAGGGCATCGCTTATTTCAATAGTACCGCCATGTGCGGGTTCACGCCCGTCGATGCGGTGTACAGGATGCCGTCGCCGGTGCGGGCGCTGCCGAATGACAGAACCTCGCCCAACTTCGTCTCCTTGACGAAATTGATGCAAACCTCCTTCGGCCTGGTACTTTCACCAAGCTCGCGGTCGCAGTCCATCGCCCACTTCAGGTAGCAGGTATTGTTCAGATGCCCGACGAAATCGGTGTCGGTATAGCGTACCGTGCGCCGGATGCCGCAGTCCTTTATGTCAAGCCCCCGAAGTACGATACGGTCGGCGTTATGTCCTATGGCTGGCTCCGGGTTCTGAGGCTCGGGGGAGATCACGTCCGGCAGGTGGTCCGTGCGCTTAAGTTCGCGGGTATTGATGTCAATAATCAATGATGAACTGGTCGCGCTGACCAGGGGCTCGCCGTCCGGGGAGAGGATGCGGTAGTCACGAAGTACCATCAGGCCGTCAAAACCTCTGTACCAGGTCTCCAGCCGTACTTTTTCCGAGATTCGCGGATACCGGTGGATAACGAACTGGTCGCGGGAAAGAACCCAGGCCAGTCCCTTGCTGAGCATGAAATCCACCCCGCAGCCCAGTTCATCCGAGCCGCGATAAGATAGTTCCTGCAGGATTGAGAGAACAGAGGACGGAGACAGTAGTTTGTCCCCGTCCACCAGATAACTCGGGATTATGAAATCCTCGATATGTTTGTCCGCCATCTAGTAATTCTCCTTGTGAACTTCGAAAAATGCCTGGGGATGTGCGCATACGGGGCAGGCGGCGGGGGCGCTGGTGCCTACCACGATGTGGCCGCAGTTCCGGCATTCCCATACCTTGACCTCGGATTTCTCGAACACCTTCGCGGTCTCGACGTTCTTAAGAAGGGCGCGATACCTCTCTTCGTGAGTTTTCTCGATAGCGCCGACCATGCGGAACTTT
>JAFSTI010000088.1 GCA_017450585.1 Bacteroidales bacterium | reverse complement strand
CCAAAGGTAGTGATATTTTCTCACTCCCGCTCTAGCCGGGAAGGGATGAAAACACCATGCGTTGCGACAACGAAGGAAAAAAACGAGCGGCAGGAATTCGATCGTGGCGCGTAACACACTCTGAATCAGGGAATTGATTAATATATGAGTAACCGAAATGAAGCAATCATATTTCCAGTAACAAACCATTAATCAAAAAATTATCCGCCACGCCGCCGTGCCTTCTTTCAAGTGCCGCCGCTGCCGGGCGGGGGTCCCTGGGACGGCGTTTGCCTGCGCATGCGGGACGGCAGAAGGACACACGCATGCGGGAGGGTTTTCCTGGGACGGCAGAAGGACACACGCATGCGGGAGGGTTTTCCTGGGACGGCAAGGCCGCCGGGCCCTCCCCATAGCCCGGCGGATGCGCAGCCGGACCGGAGGAAACCCGAGGCGGTCTGATTTTTTGCTGCCGGCACGGAGGAAACCCGTTCTTCCGGTGGATGGGGCGGCAGATTCCCGGCGAAGGGGGGAGGTGTGATTTTTTCCTGAATCCACGCAAATCGGCATCTGACATACTTCTGGTGGTGAAGGTCCCATGACTTTATTCACACCTTCCCAAAAATCCGTCGCGAAATACCCGCCGGGTGTGCTTACCGGTCCCTCGAAGACGTATTTCGTACAGCAGAAGGGGCTCTCCTGTACCGATCGCACTCGAACTCGCATTTCGTACATCAGAGGGGCCTCTCCTGTACAAAAGAGAGGGGTCTGGTAGTTGACGATGAACGAAGAGGCGATGGCGGTGTCGAATAAACTAATTACCGGAGCCGGTGTTGGTAACGGGTCGAAATAATGCCCGTTGCCGACAAAAATGGCCTTATTTGAGGGTAACGGGTCGAATAATTTCCCGTTACCCACACTATAGGCGGTATTTCTTGAGGAGAGAAGTGAGGAGGGGGAATCAGAGGGTGGCGGGGGAGCCGGGGCGGTAGAGAGTGATTTTCGCTTCGGGGAAGGCGGCGCGGAGGAATGGCAGCGAGGGGGTCCGGGCGTCCGGGGCATCAGGGCAGGGGGCGGCGGGCGACATTGCAGCGAGAGTAGACTCAGAGGTGGGAGACGTGCCGGCGACGAAGGCGGCAGTGCTGAGGATTTCGGCTTCGAGGGGGTCGGGGGAGACGACGGAGACGAGGGCCCGGCTGTCGCAGTGTTCGCCGGTTAGGGGGTTGACAATGTGGCCGGTGTAGCCAGGGCGATTGCCAGAAACAGAGAGGGCGCAGTCCCGCAGGGAGAAGATGTCCAGTATCTGGCCGGTCCATGGGTCGGGGAGGCTGATTTTCCAGCAGTCGCCGTGGGGGTGGTGGCCGAGGGCGAGCATACTGCTGCCGCCGAAGTCCACGAAAGCATTGCCAATACCCTCTGCGCGGAGCATTATCTCCATCCGCGCCAGTGCATATCCTTTGGCAATGCCGCCGAAGTCCAGGCGCCGGCGTCGGAAGGCTGCGGACGGGCCGGGTGAGCTGGAGAGAACGGAGGAGAGGATGGCGGACGGGCCGGGGAGTCTGGCGGAAAGGCTTCGGGTGCCGGTGCAGATGTCGAAGAGGCCGCCGGTGCGCGCACGATAGTCTTCCGCTACCGAGAGGATGTCCTGCAGGGGCGCGGACATATTGCCCTCAGAAAGGCCGGCATTCCAGCGAGAGACTTCGCTCGCCGGGTCGAAGCGGTTCAGCATCCGGCTCAGCGCCGCGGCATCGTCGGTCATTTCCTGCCAGACCCTCTCCCCCACGCTACGCTCCACACCGGCACAGAGGAGCTCCAAGCGCGTGCCCATGATCCCCTCCGCGCGGCCGGCAAACAGGCCGAGGCCTTCGTCGTATTCGCTTTCAATCGTCATACTCAACGACTGCGAAGATACGCATTTTTTCACAGGCCAGCCTCTCTCGCCTTACAGACGGAATCCGAAATATTCCGCGGCGTTGCGGAAACAGATGTCCTCCACCATGCCGCCGATGAATTCCATTTCGGAAGAAGGCAGGCGGCCGGAGGCAATGTCGGCGCCCAGAACATCGCAGAGGATGCGGCGGAAGTATTCGTGGCGGGGGTAGCTTATGAAACTACGGGAGTCGGTGAGCATGCCCACGAAGCGGCTGAGCAGACCCTGCGAACTGAGCAGGTCGATCTGGGTGCGCATGCCGTATTCGTGATCCAGAAACCACCACGCCGAGCCGAATTGCATCTTCCCGGGAACTGAGCCGTCATTAAAGGTGTAGGCCATGGCCATGAGGACCTCATTATCCTTAGGGTTGAGGGGATAGACAATAGTTTTGGCGAGCTTCCCTTCCCGTTCCAGAGAGTCGAAAAAGCGATGTCCGGCCGCGGCGCACGGGAGGTCCCCGATGGCATCGAAGCCGGTATCGGGACCGACGGCGGCAAACATGCGGGAGTTGTTGTTCCGCAAGGGGCCGATGTGGAACTGCTGCGCCCAACCGTCTTCGGCATCCATAACGGCCATGTCGTGCAGGAATGCGCTCATGAAAATATCCCTTTCGCGAGGATCGGGGCAGTGACCCTTGAGCACGGCGGCGAAGATGGCCTCGACTTCACGATCGGTGTAGTCCGCGGCGTGAAAGGTATCCATCCCGTGATCGGAGAGGACGCAGCCGTTCTCGCGGAAGTAGTCATGCCGCTTGCGGAGGGCCTCGATCAGCGCGGCGTATGAGCCGATCTCGATGTCTACCGCCTGCGAAAGCCGCTCCAGATAGGACCTGTATGTCTGGGGATTGTCAATAGCCATGGCCGCGTCGGGGCGCCATGCCGGAAGGACCGCAGTGCCGAAGGGATTAAGGGCAATATGCCTGTGCCAGCGCAGGTCGTCGGCGGGGTCGTCTGTCGTGCAGAGGGTGTGCACATTGAAACGACGGATCAGTGACTGGGTAGAGAAATCGTCCGAGGCTAGCATGGCATTGCACTGCTCGAATATCTCCCGTGCGGTATCCGGTGTCAGCAGCTTGTCAATGCCGAAAACCCTCTTGAGTTCCAGATGAGTCCAGTGATAGAGAGGATTCCGCATAGTATGGGGGACGGTTTCCGCCCATTTTTGGAATTTCTCCCATGGCGAGCGGCTCCCGGTAATATAATCTTCGCTCACGCCGCAGGCCCTCATCGCCCTCCACTTATAGTGGTCGCCGCTATGACCTTCCACCAGCCACAGACTGGTTATGTCGGGGAACTTGACGTTCTCGGCAATCAGTTTCGGAGACAGGTGGCAGTGATAATCGATTATCGGCATCCGCTCCGCATGATTGTGATACAATTCGCGGGCACAGGGGCTGCCAAGCAGGAAGTCTTCGGTAATGAAAGGCATAGTAACAAGTGTTTGTCACAAAGATAGAAAATTTTTTGTGTACGTACACATTATTTACTACATTTGCGAATACTAATGACCTTTCATCATGAATAACGAACTGTTTGATATCCGTGGCAGGGTGGTGGTAATGACCGGAGCCTGCGGTGTTTTGGGAGAAACAATTGTGAAATACTTCGCGGCCGAAGGCTGCCGTGTCGTCCTTCTGGACCTGGAGCGGGCCGCCTCCATCGGGGAGCGTATCGTCTCGGAGATCAAGGCAGCGGGAGGAGAGGCCATGTTCCTTCCCACGGACGTGCTGGACGAGGCGATCGTGGAGAAAAACCGGGAGGAGATAGTCGCGGCCTACGGCGGCATTGACATCCTCCTGAACGGAGCCGGAGGCAATATGGGCCCCGCGAACGTCGCCCCCGACCAGACCATTTTCGACATGGACCTGGGCGCGACCAGAAAAGTATTCGAGCTCAATATCATGGGCGCAATTATCCCGACGAAGGTCTTCGCTCGCGAGATGACCGCCAAGGGGAAGGGAACTATTGTCAATTTCTGCTCGATGTCCTCCTTCCGTCCGCTGACCAGAGTGGCCGGGTACGGCATGGCCAAATCGGCGCTTGCCAGCTGGACGCAGTGGCTCGCGGGTGAACTTGCCATGAAATACGGGGACGGGCTGCGGGTCAATGCCATTGCCCCGGGCTTCCTCCTGACGAACCAGAACCGCTCGCTGCTGACCAATCCGGACGGGAGTCTGACAGACCGCTCGCACAAGATCCTGTCCCATACGCCGTTCGGCCGCTTCCTGGAGCCCGGCGAGCTGGTGGGAGCATTGCATTACCTGGCCTCCGATGCCTCCGCGGGAGTGACGGGTACCATCATGGCTGTGGACGGAGGCTTCAACAGTTTTACCATTTAGACAGTTATGTACCTGATGAAACAGTCCTGGAGGTGGTACGGCCCCTCCGACCCCGTGCCTCTGCAATACATCCGGCAGGCGGGAGTCACCGATATTGTCCATGCCCTTCACCACATCCCTAACGGGGAGGTCTGGCCGGTGGAGGAGATCCGCGCACGGCAGGAGATGGTCGCGGCGGAAGGGATGACCTGGAGCGTAGTGGAGAGCGTACCGGTACACGAGCACATCAAGACGCGCGAAGGTGAGTTCCGGCGCTATATTGACAATTACAAACAGAGCATCCGGAACCTGGCGGAGTGCGGCATCCATTGTATTACGTACAATTTCATGCCGGTGCTTGACTGGACCCGTACCGACCTGGCGTTCGAGATGCCGGACGGATCGCGGGCCCTGCGCTTCGAAAAGGCCGCGTTCATGGCATTCGACCTCTTCATCCTGAAAAGGGAAGGGGAGGAGGCGGATTACAGCCCCGCGGAAATAGAGCGGGCGCGGGTTCGCTTTGGGGCAATGACGGATGCCGAGAAAGAGCTCATCACCCGCAACATGATCGCGGGTCTGCCCGGAAGCGAGGAGTCGTTCACGCTGGAGCAGTTCCGCCAGGCTCTCAGGCGCTATGACGGCGTGAGTGCCGAGGTCCTGCGCTCGAATCTGATCGAGTTCCTGCGCGAGATCTGTCCGGTGGCCGACGAATGCGGAACCCGAATGGTCATCCACGCCGACGACCCGCCCTATCCGATATTGGGTCTGCCGCGCATCCTGTCCACTGCGGAGGATTTCCGCAAACTGGTGGAGGCCGTCCCAAACTGGTCGAACGGACTGTGCCTGTGCACCGGTTCGTTCGGGGTACGTGCGGATAATGATTGCCCGGCGATGATGCGAGAGTTTGGCGACAGGGTGGACTTCGTGCACCTGCGCAGCACGAAAAGGAACGCTGACGGAGATTTCTTCGAGGCGAATCTGCTGGAGGGAGACGTGCCGGTCTATGAGATGATGAAAGCGGTACTGGAAGTCGAACAGAAGCGTGAGGTCAGCATTCCTCTGCGTCCGGATCACGGACATCAGATGTGCGACGACCTGGGACGGCGCTCAAATCCCGGCTACTCTTGTTACGGGCGCCTGCGGTCGCTGGCCGAACTGCGCGGGGTTGAAGCTGCCATTGCCATGCAGATGCAGGGAAAATGAATTTTTACTATATTTGAAGGTTTGAATTAAACTAATACCAATGGTAAGCAGGAGAAGTTTCATTAAGACCGCTGCGGCTGCGGGAGCCGTTGCAGCGCTGGAGGGCCCGGTTCATGCTTTTGCGGCCGGTGTCCAGAAGAAGAAAATCGCCGGAGCGAATGATAAAGTCAATGTCGCGCTGATCGGTATCGGTTTCCGCGGCGAGGAAGACGCACGACAGCTGGCGAGAACCGGTATGATAAACGTCGTGGCACTCTGTGATGTGGATATGGGCGCACCCCATACCCTCAAGATCATGAACGAGTATCCGAACGTTCCGCGGTACAAGGACTTCCGGAAGATGTTCGACGAGATGGCCTCGAAGATCGACGCCGTGATGGTGGCCACCCCGGACTTCTCCCACTTCCCGATATGTATGCGGGCCATCCAGGAGGGAATCCATGTGTATTGCGAGAAGCCTCTTACCCGCACCTTCCATGAGACGGAACTGCTGATCCAGGCCGCCCTCGCCCACCCGAACGTGGTGACGCAGATGGGTAACCAGGGCCATTCGGAGGCCAATTATTTCCAGTTCAAGGCATGGAAAGAGGCCGGCATCATCCACGATGTCACGGCCATTACCGCCCATATGAACTCTTCCCGCCGCTGGCACGGTTTCGACCCCGCCATCCGCAAATTCCCGGATGCTGACAAGATGCCTGAAACGATGGATTGGGATACCTGGCTGATGCAGTGCGCTTACCATGATTACTCGGATAAATTCCATCGGGGCAATTGGCGTTGCTGGTATGACTTCGGCATGGGAGCCCTTGGCGACTGGGGTGCACACATCCTGGACACCGCGCACGAATTCCTGGATCTGGGACTGCCGTATGAAGTTCAGCTGCTCCGTGCCGAGGGACATAATGATTATTTCTTCCCGATGTCTTCGACCATCCTGTTCCGCTTCCCCCGCAGGGGCTCCATGCCCGCCTGCGATGTGACCTGGTATGATGGTCTGGACAATATCCCCACCGTG
>JAFSTI010000087.1 GCA_017450585.1 Bacteroidales bacterium | reverse complement strand
TCCAGTGCAGGTAACGGGAAAAAATTCGACCCGTTACCCACACCTGCACCAGTAATTAGTTTATTCGACACTGCCATGCTCCGGCGGTTTTCCTCGGCCCGGGTGCGGTTCTGGCAATGTCGTTCCGGCGGTTTTCCTCGGCCGGCGGGAGGAGAGCGCTCCGACTTGCTCCCCGGACCGCCGGACGGGAGGAAACCGCACACCCTGCCCTCCGCACCCGGGACGGGAGGAAACCGCCGGAGCAAATACCATTCACTTCGTTTCTCACTCCTCCAACCGCCAGACCCCTCGCACTGGTACATCAGAGCCCTTCTGGTGTACGAAAAGCGCCTTCGGGGGACCGGTAAGTACACCCAGCGAGTACTTCGGGGCTACAGATCCAGTTCTCAGTGCAGAGAGGCTTTCCTCCGGGCCGGCAGCAAAAATTCAGACCGTCGCGGGTTTCCTCCGGTCCGGCTGCGCATCCGCCGGGCTATGGGGAGGGCCCGGCGGCCTTGCCGTCCCAGGAAAACCCTCTTCTCATGCGTGTGACAATTGCCGGCCCGGGAAAACCCGTCTGCTGGGATGGGTTGGCTGTTTTACTGAATGGAGATCTTGGTGTGCTAGTTGATTCCGCGCTCTTTTTTGATGGTTTCGTAGGCCTCCTGAATCTTGCGGAATTTTTCTTCGGCCGCTTTTTGGACGTCGGGTCCCAGGGTGGCGACCTTGTCAGGATGATTTTTCATCGCCATGCGGCGGTATGCGGTTTTGACCTCGTCGTCAGTGGCGCTCGGGCTGATTTCCAGAACAGCATATGCGGATTCCGTATCCTTATAGAACATCGCTATCACCGAGGCTGCGTCTGAGGGGGAGAGATGGATGGCGCGGGCGATAGCTTCCAGGACAGATTTCTCATTTTTGTCGAACGATCCGTCAGCCGTGGCTATCTGGACCAGGAAATGGAAGAGTTGGAGGCGCTGCGAGTAGTTCATGTAGCTGGCAATCTGCTCGCCCACCTCGTATATATTGACTTGTTGTGTATTCAGCCTGTCGAGGATGCGCATGGCTTCAGCTACCGATGCTTCTCCGAAACTGCGGCGGATGAAGTCTTTGACTAATTCGATTTCCTTTGGATGTGTCAGCCCGTCTGCCTTGATGACTGCAGAGGCCAGTACCAGAAGGCTCACCAGAAAACTATTGCGCTGCTCGGCAGCCGAGTAGGAC
Source organism: Bacteroidales bacterium (assembly GCA_017450585.1). Taxonomy (GTDB): domain Bacteria; phylum Bacteroidota; class Bacteroidia; order Bacteroidales; family UBA932; genus Cryptobacteroides. The sequence goes on along the minus strand of JAFSTI010000087.1, from coordinate 10,009 downwards.
CGGCCGGTCCCGCCGGACGAAAAGGTGCGACCGCTTCCGCTCGCTTCACCGGAAATCATCCGGCCTGCCTCCATTGCCCCTTCTATTACACTGCCGGCGAGTATGCCCAAAAGCGCTCCGATGGGCCCAAGCGTGACCCATCCAAGAATTCCACCAATCCATTTTCCTGCTCCCATATGCTAGTTTTTCTCGTTTAACGACTTGATCTTGACTTTCGCTCGGCTGTTAAGGTAAATAATTCCGCGGATTTAAATAATGTGCGTGGCGGATAACAGTTTGAGAATCAGTCTTTTGCTATATTTATGATTGCCCTGTATTGACCACTCATATACTAATCAATCGCCTGATTTAGAAAGCGTCACGCGCCACGGCCGGTCTGCTCAGCGGATGGCATCCAGCGCGGCCTGCTGGTCGGCGGGCCAGATGCTGCTTTGGATTTCGCCTATGTGGGCTTTGCGAAGCAGGTACATGCAGAGGCGAGACTGTCCGATGCCGCCGCCGATGGTCTGAGGGAGGTGCCCGGCGAGGAGTTCGCGATGGAAGTACAGTGACTCTTTATGCAGCTCGCCACGGAGTGACAGCTGATGGTGGAGGGCCTCAGGATTTACGCGGATGCCCATGCTGGAAACTTCGAAGGCGCATTCCAGCACCGAATTCCACAGCAGTATGTCGCCGTTAAGGCCCTGACATTCGACCTCGCCGCCCGCAGCCAAAGCGCTGCCGTCCGCTGCCAAGCTGCCCTCGCCCGCAGCCAAAGCGCTGCCGTCCGCTGCCAAACTGCCCTCGCCCGCAGCCGAACACGCCGCCCCGGAAATGATTCCGTTCGGGGTGCTCCAGTCGTCGTAGTCGGCGGCGCGGCCGTCGTGGATGCTGCCGTCTGAGAGGGCCCCGCCGATGCCGATGATAAACACGGCGCGGTGCTTTCTGGTGATGGCGTTCTCACGCTCTTTCGGGGACATCCCAGGAAACATCCTCAGCAGGTCCTCAGAAGTTATAAAGAAAATATCCTCGGGCAGCTGCGGTTCCAGCTGGGGGAACTCCACGAAGAGCCGGTTCTCGGTGACCTTGATGGCCTCGTAGATCCGGCGGACGGTACTCTTAAGATAAGAGAGACTGCGGTCCTCAGGACGGATAACCTTCTCCCAGTCCCATTGGTCCACATAGATGGAATGCAGGTTATCCAGATCCTCATCCGGGCGCAACGCGTTCATGTCGGTATATATCCCGCGGCCGGGTTTTGTACCCATCTGGGCAAGCTTAAGCCTCTTCCACTTGGCCAATGAATGCACCACCTCGGCGCCGGCATCGGACAGAGACTTAACAGGGAAACGCACCGGGCGCTCCACTCCGTTCAGGTCATCATTCAGACCCTGACCGGAAAGCACTACCATCGGCGCGGTCACCCGCAGAAGCGCCAGCTGCGCCGACAGATTCTGCTGAAACATATCCTTAACAGCCTTGATTGCCCTCTCGGTAGCCTCACTGCCACCCAGGATATCCTTGTAATCAGAAGGTATTGACCACATATCTATTTATGTCTTAACGCCAACTCTTTTTCCAAATCCTCGATAGAAACCCCCATCGACTCCATTAGCACCAGAAGGTGATACACCAGGTCAGAGCACTCATAAACGAAACGCTCCCGATTTCCGCTCACCGCTTCGATCACACTCTCCGTGCACTCTTCTCCCACTTTCTTCGCGATCACCTTGGGGCCCTTGATAAACAGTTTCGTAGTATATGATCCCTCGGGCATCTGTTCATGCCTGCTGCGGATTACAGCGGCCAGCGTGCGTATGAACCCTTCGGAATCCTCGGTATCAAAGCATGACAGAGTCCCCCTGTGGCAGGTCGGCCCGGCTGGGATCGCTTTGATGAGCAGGGTGTCACTGTCGCAGTCCGGCAGCATCTCCACCACGGTCAAGAAGTTCCCGCTAGTCTCGCCTTTAGTCCACAGCCTGCCCTTTGAGCGTGACCAGAAAGTAACCTTCCCTTCGGCGACAGTCTTCTCGAAAGCCTCGCGATTCATGTACCCGAGCATAAGGACCTTTAGCGTACGCGCATCCTGCACTATTACCGGCAGCAGTCCGTCGCCCGTCTTCTCAAGTTTAAAATCCTCAAAGTTCATATCTTAATCTTCAAATATACAAAACATTTGGCCGTTGTCGTCCCGGCTATGCTGGCCGTACCGCTATGCCCCTCTCGGCGAGCGCGCGCTTCAACTCCGGAATCCCGATCTGCCCGTAGTGGAAGATACTGGCTGCGAGAGCGGCGTCGGCCCGCCCATCGCTCAGCACTTCGGCAATATCTTCCAGGCTCCCGGCTCCACCCGATGCGATGATCGGGATGCTCAGTTCGTCCGAAAGACGTGCGTATTGGGCGCAGGCATAGCCACCGCGCGTGCCGTCGTGATCCATGGATGTGAACAATATCTCCCCGGCGCCCCGCTCCTGAGCCTCATGCGCCCAGCTGAACAGTTCGCGCGCACTGAAGCGGCTGCCGCCGTGAGTCGTAACCTTCCAGACACCGTCAACGCACTTCGCGTCAATGGCGCAGACCACGAACTGGCTTCCGTATTTGGAGGCGATTTCGCTGATCAGCTCCGGCCTCGCGACCGCGGCGCTATTGACCGAAATCTTATCGGCACCGCTGTCCAGCAGGCGGGAGGCGTCGTCGAGCGAACTGATTCCGCCGCCCACTGTGAAGGGGATATTGATGCCCAGGGCAATTTTTTCGACCAGCGCTGTGAATGTCGACCGCTCTTCGCGGGAGGCGCTGATGTCCAGGTAGCAGAGTTCGTCCGCCCCCTGCGCGCTGTACTCCACGCCCATCTGCACGGCGTCCCCGACCTCGCGCAGACCCTCGAAGTTGATGCCCTTCACCACGGCGCCGCCCTTGACGTCCAGGCAGGGGATTATGCGTTTCGCGACCATTGTCCTATCTCATCCAAAGTAATGCGTCCTTCATATATTGCCTTGCCCACGATCACTTTCCGCAGTCCGGCGGCGTCCAGCGCGCGGATGTCATCCATGCAGGAGATTCCGCCGCTGACGGTAAAACTGACCTGCGGGAAACCGGCCTGCAGGCGGGTGTACAGAGCGGTGGAGGGGCCTTGCAGCATGCCGTCGCGGCTGATATCCGTGACAATGCATTCCCGCAGCCCACGCGCGCCGAAGCGTGACACCAGGTCGTCTATGCCCAGATCTACGGACTCCTGCCAGCCTTTTACGGCAATGCGTCCGTCCCGTACGTCCGCTCCCAGTATCATGCGCTCACCGTATTCGTCAAGCCAGTCCTCGAAAAGCTCGGGCTGCCTCGCCGCGACGCTGCCGATGATGGCATAGTCCGCACCGGCGTTAAACACCCGTTTCAGTGCCTCGGCGGAAGCGATGCCCCCGCCCCACTCGACCTCGATTTTCAGGACTGAGGTCAATTGCTCCAGCACCGCCAGATTGACCGTATCGGAAGCCTTCGCGCCATCCAGATCCACCAGGTGAATGCGCTGCACGCCGCTGTCCTCATAGCGCCGGGCCATATCCAGGACGGAAGCGTCGTAGGTCTTCACGCTGGCGTAGTCTCCCTGCGTCAGACGCACGCAGCGTCCGCCGATAATATCGATGGCAGGGATTATCTGAATCATAATGCCAGAAAGTTGTTGAGTATCAGCTCGCCGGTATCACCGCTCTTCTCGGGGTGAAACTGCGTGCCGTAAAAGTTTTCGTATTTGAGCGCCGCGCTGAAAAGCACTCCCGCGTGGCGGCATGTGGCAATGGTGTCGGTGCAGAGGGTGGGGTAGTAGGAGTGTACGAAATAGACGTAACTGCCCTCGTCCAGCCCTTTGAAGAGTTTGCTCTCAAGGTTGCTGATGGCGTTCCAGCCCATGTGGGGCACCTTGTCCACTTCGCCTGCACCCTGCCCGCGTAGAGCACCCTCGGGGAAGCGGACAATATCGCAGTCGAAGATGTCCAGACACTCTGTCCATGCTCCGGGCGCGGCTCCCTCTTCGGAGCGGCGGCACATAATCTGCATGCCGACGCAGATGCCCAGAACCGGTTTGCGGCGTCCGCGCAGGACATCCACGAGCCCCTTCTCCCGGAGACTCGCGACGGCACGGGCGTCATTGCCCACTCCCGGAAGAATGAGCTTGTCCGCGGCATCCAGTTTCTGCACATCGGCGGTCAGTTCGTACTCCGCCCCGAGTCTTCGGAGCGCGTTCTCGACCGAGCAGATGTTGCCGGCATCATAGTCCACTATAGCTATCATAGCAAGCCTTTGCTTGAGGGCAATTCGTAATTAAACACATCCTTTCTTACGGCCTGGCGGATGCTGCGGGCAAAGGCCTTGAACACCGCCTCGGCGATATGGTGATTGTTCTCACCGGCAGCCTGCACCCTGAGGTTGCAGCGGGCTGCGTCGCAGAATGATTTGAAGAAGTGCTTGAACATCTCTGTCGGCACGTCTCCGACGTATTCCCTTGTGAATGTCACGTCCCAGACCAGTTCGCTGCGGCCGCCGAAGTCCAGCAGTACAAGCGCGGCGCTTTCGTCCATCGGAAGGGCGAAGCCGTAGCGCTCTATTCCGCGCTTGTCGCCGAGAGCCTGCCTGAAGGCTTCTCCCAGGGCGATTCCCACATCTTCCATCGTGTGGTGTTCATCCACTTCCAGGTCTCCCTTGCACTTAATCTGCAGCCCGACTCCTCCGTGGTGGTTCAACTGTTCCAGCATGTGGTCGAAGAACTTCAGCCCGGTGTCGACCTCCCGGCCCGCGACGGTACCGTCTAAGTCGAGACAGAGGTCGATGTCGGTCTCGGCGGTTTTGCGGGTGATGTGGGCGGTGCGCACACCGCGGCGAACGGTCTCCACGATCTCGGGCCAGGAAAAGTCACCCAGCCTAAGGCCGCGGGCGCCGAGATTGGCCGCAAGCTGCATGTCAGTCTCGCGGTCTCCGATTACAAAACATCCTGCCAGGTCATAGGAACCGTCCATATACTTTCCGAACATTCCGGTCCCCGGTTTCCGGTTGGGGGAGTGCTCTTCAGGAGTGCTGGGATCTATCAGTATGTCGTCGAAGACAATGCCTTCCCCTTCGAGAGTGCGAAGAAACTTCTCTTGCACAATCTTGAAAGCTTCATACGGGAAGGCCGCAGTGCCCAGACCGTCCTGATTGGAGGCCAGCACAAGCTCGTAGCCCAGCCCGGTCAGGGCCTTCAGACCGGAAATCGCCCCGGGCATGAACTCCAGTTTCTCCAGGGAGTCAACCTGCTCGTCTGCGGGCTCGACTATGATAGTCCCGTCTCTGTCTATGAATAACGCTTTTTTCATATTATTCGGAAGTCTTGTATGTAGCCAATGATGCGAGCAGCGCGTCGTTCTCCGAAGGCAGTCCCACGGTCATCCTCAGGCATCCCTCACACAGCTTCACCCGGCTTCGGTTCCTGACGATGATGCCGTCCGCGATCAGGTGCGCATAGAGCTTATCGGCGTCGTCCACCTTCACCAGCAGGAAGTTAGCCTCGCTGGGATACACTTTCTGCACGCAGTCAAATCCCGGCAGAAGAGCCGCCAGCCTTTCGCGTTCGGAGACGATAGTGCGGACCTCGTCATCGATCGGTCGCTGCAGGGCCTCCAGGGCCAGTCTCTGGGTAGCGGCATTGATGTTGTAAGGGTACTTGACCATCGACATCAATGAAATGATTTCCTCGCAGGCGAACGCCATGCCCAGTCGCAGGGCCGCCAGACCGCGGGCTTTCGAGAAAGTCTGCAGTACCACCAGACGGGGATAGGAATCCAGCCGTCCAAGCAGGCTCGGCTCCGAGCAGAAGTCGATGTAGGCCTCGTCCACGACCAGGATTCCCTTGAACCCGCCCATCAGCGCGAGAATCTCTCCGGCGCGGAACGCATTGCCCGTGGGATTGTTCGGGCTGCACAGGAACATGGCCTTGGTGTGCGAGTCGCAGGCGGCGAGAAGCCCCTCGGAGGGCAGGGAGAAATCCTCCGCGCCCAGCAGGACCTTGCGCACCTCGATATCGTTGATCTGCGCGGCCACCTCGTACATGCCGTAGCTGGGGGCAATGGCGACGATATTGTCCTCGCCTGGCGTGCAGAAAACTCGGAATATCAGGTCAATAGCCTCGTCCGATCCGTTCCCGAGGAAGATCTGGCCGGCTCGTACGCCCTTGATCGGGGCAATGGCCTCCTTCAGCTCTTTCTGCCGCGGGTCGGGGTAGCGGTTCCAGCCTCCGCCCGGGTACGGACTCTCATTGGCATCCAGGAAAATGTCCGGACTGCCGCTGAGCTCGTCGCGTGCGGTAGAGTAGGGGCTCAGGACCCTGATATTGTCCCGTACCAATCGTTCTATCTCTTTCATTTCAGTCGCGCTTTTACGGCCTGCGCGTGTGCCTGCAGACCTTCGGCTTCGGCCATTGTCACTATAGTGCCACCCAGGCGCTCAAGCCCTTCGCGGCTGATTTCCTGGATTGTCATTTTGCGCATGAAGCTGTCAATATTGACCCCGCTGTACGAACGTGCCCAGGCGCTGGTGGGGAGGGTGTGGTTCGTGCCGGAGGCATAGTCGCCGGCGCTTTCGGGGGTGTACGGACCGACGAAGATGCTGCCTGCCGCGCTGATGTGGGAGCTGATCGCCCACGGGTCCGAAGTGCTGACTATCAGGTGTTCAGGGGCGTATGTGTCGGCGAAGTCGATGATGTCCTCCTGCCGTTCGAATATGACGCAGCGGCTGTTATTCAGCGCGCTGGAAGCGATGTCACGGCGGGGGAGTTGCTCGAGCCGGGCCTGTACGCGGGCCTGGATCTCGGCGGCCTTGGCTTCGGAAGTGCAGACAAGCATCACCTGGCTGTCCCGTCCGTGCTCAGCCTGTGACAGGAGATCGGACGCGGCGCAGTCGGCATCGGTGCCATTGTCAGCAATAACCATTACCTCGGACGGGCCGGCGGGCATGTCAATGGCGACGCTCGTGCCTCCGAGTATCTGTTTGGCGGTCGTGACGTAACGGTTTCCGGGGCCGAAGATCTTGTCAACCTTCGGGACGGTCTCGGTGCCGTATGCCATCGCAGCGATCGCCTGTGCTCCTCCGATAGGGAAGATTCTGTCTACGCCGCAATATTCGGCCGCATACCTTACGACGGGGTTGATCTGCCCGTCCGGCCCTGCCGGGGTGCAGAGGATGACCTGTTCGCAGCCGGCCAGTTTCGCTGGGATGGCGAGCATCAGGACTGTGCTGAACAGGGGCGCGGTGCCTCCAGGGATGTACAGACCGACCTTCCGTATCGCTACCGGCTTTTGGATGCAGCGGACTCCCGGGGTGGTTTCAACCTCGATTGTTTTGGGCAATTGGGCTGCGTGGAAGGCGCGGATGTTTGCCGCTGCCGCCGCTATCGCTTCCCTCAGGGCTTCCGGTATGGAGGGTGTGCCTCCGACTTCCTGCCGGGCACCGGTGGCGGCGGATGGTGCGGCTGCGGAGGCGATTTCGGCCTCGATGGCTTTGATGGCGGCGTCGCCACCTTCCCGCACGCGACGCAGGATCTCCTCCACACGCTCACGTATGGCGGAATTGTCAGCGGATGGCCGGGCGCAAAGCTCCTGCCACTGCCTCCTGTCCGGATTTATATATACTTTCATTTACGGGATGATCTTATCGACGTTCAGTACCAGGATACCCTCGGCGCCGATGGCCTTCAGCTGGCGGATCTTGTCCCAGAGACCTTCTTCGTCGACTACCGAATGCAGTGAACACCAGCCCTCCGCCGCGAGGGGCAGGACAGTGGGGCTTCGCATGGCGGGAAGGATACGGATGGCCTCGTTGATGGATTCTTTCGGCAGGTTCATCAGAACGTATTTCTTTCCGCGGCTGATCTTGATGGAATCGATGCGGAAAAGGATTTCATCCAGCAGGGCCTGCTCTTCAGCGTTGAGACGGCCGTCGCTGATGAGGACAGCCTCGGACCAGAATACCTTTTCCACTTCCTTCAGCCCGTTGGTCACCAGCGTACCTCCGGAGGAGACTATATCGAAGATGGCATCGGCGATACCGGCGGCGGGAGCTATCTCTACGGATCCGGTGATGACCTCGATGCTGGCTTCTATGTTGTTTTCCTTCAGATAATTACGAAGGATGTTAGGATAGGAGGTAGCTATCCTTTTACCCTGGAAATACTGCGGTCCGTCGTACTCCTCGGCCTTGGGGATGGCCAGGCTGATGCGGCATCCGCCGAAACCCAGAGGGGCCTCGATCTTAACATCGAAACCTTTTTCCCTTACTTCGTTAAGACCGACTATGCCCAGATGGGCGGTCCCTGCCGAAACCACCTGCGGGATATCGTCATCGCGCAGATACAGGACTTCGAGGGGGAAGCTGTCTGACTTGGACAGGAACTTCCTCTTCGAATCATCGATATTAATTCCGATTTCATTAAGCAGGGAGACGCTTTCTTCATTCAGGCGGCCCTTGGACTGTAAGGCAATACGTAACATAACATGCAAATATATGATTTTTCCATATATTTGCCAATATGTTAGTTCGAAGTATTGTCAGTGCTGCGCTTTTGCTGTTCTGTTCCGTTCCGGTCTTTGGCCAGAAGGACACCGTGTCTATATTCGTCATTGGCGATATCATGTGCCACCGGGCGCAAGTGGTGGGTGCGTTCAATATGTATGCGAAGGATCACCCGGGTGCCGTGATCGACGCCGGCGGTGAGTGCTATGACTGGAGCACCAGCCTGCTCGGGATTGCGGACGAAATCCGCGACGCCGACATTGCCATCGGCAATATCGAATTCCCCTTTGCCGGACCGCCTTTTTCCGGATATCCGACATTCAGCGCTCCGGACTCGTATCTGGATTATGTGACGGGTGCGGGCTTTGACCTGCTTCTCGCCGCGAACAACCATATCCTGGACCGCGGTTCCTCCGGGCTGAGCAGGACTATTGACCTATACGACCGGATGGAAGCGGACAGCATCGCCCGCTACGCCGGCATCAGCGCCGACCCGGCCTCCGACAGTACGCACAACCCCGTCATTATGCAGGTGGGCGGCCTGAAGTTGGCTTTTGTGAATTTTACCTACGGCACGAACGAGCCCAATCCCGTCCGCTGGCCGAAGGTCAATTATATGCAGCACGACGATATCGCCGTCGCCCTGGAACGCGCGGCCGATTCGGACTTCACCATTGTCCTGCCACACTGGGGCATCGAATACGACACCGTTCACTCCGGTCAGCAAGACAGCCTCGCTACCTGGATGATCGAGCGCGGCGCTGACGCTATAGTCGGTGCCCATCCCCACCGCGTCCAGGACTGGGAAATCCGGCGGTTTTCGGCAGCGGATTCTGTTTCACGGTTCGCCGCGGACTCTGCCGTGTTTTCCGGCCGGTCCGCCGCGGCTGACAGCGTCATTGTTCCGGTCTTCTACAGCGTCGGCAACGCCGTCTCGAACCAGAACGACCCCGAAGGCCGCCTCGAACTCGCCGTCACCCTCCGCATTGAAAACGGCCCCGACGGCGCCCGCATGCTCGAACCCCTCTGGGAGTGGCTCTGGTGCACCAAACCCGGTATGATCACAGACGGCTACACCGTCATCCGCATCGCCGACTACCTCGACCGCCCCGAGGCCTGGCGCCGCGCCCCCGAAGACTACGACCTCATGCTCGCCACCTGGCGGGCTGTCCAAGCCGCCCTGTCTCCCTCAGACCCCCTCTGCCCATAGTTGAATGACGTCGGTCGCCCGGCCCCCATCTGCCTACGGATGTGCCTGTCAGTGACATGTCCTCCCCGGCGACCGGTGTGGAGGCGGAACTGTGTTATGTAATACATTGATCTACATCAAATTACGCAAAAGAATGTACCTCATTTTGGCTTAAATTCAATTTGTAAATGCAACTGATAAGAAAGTGATTGATTCGTAAGTTTCCCAGCAAAAAGGAGACAAGTCATAAGTCTTGTCTCCTTCGGAAAAGCTTACTATATTCGTCGTCAATCGCCAAATATCAGACAG
>JAFSTI010000086.1 GCA_017450585.1 Bacteroidales bacterium | reverse complement strand
GCCCTGCTTTATTTTTCCTTCACCAAGCGTACTGTACAGCGATCAACTGAGGCAGACAGTTTCGCGTGCGCCCCGGCGCTTGGGGATGTCCCTGACTGAAACTCTGTCGCGGTAGGTCGCAATCCATCCCATTCTTCCTTGGAGTCCAGAGTCCAGTTATATACCATCTTCCCCACGTAATAAGGTAAACCCTGGGAATATTGTCCAGCCGCAGGCATGAAGATGGCGTTTCCCGTCTTCTTGTTTGTATAGGTTATGCCGTACACTCCGTTCACATCGCCCCAGGTGGCCCGGCAGGGACCGCTCGTGTATTTCCCGTCGCTCGTCTTGACGGAAACCAGTTCCTCGTATTCGGCCCAGGTGGGTAGGCGGCAATTGGAAAACTCATCTCCGTAGGAAGCGGTCAAAGGGCTCCACTCCAGATATGAGCCAAATTCGGTGGAATGTAATGCCCCGACATTTATTGTGGCCCACAGGACATCCGTGCCCATGTCCACGAAGGCCAGCCGGTCGGTGTTGGTGTAATCATGACCCTGTTCCTGATTATGGTCCTGCTGATCCCCGTCGCCGGGATTATTCCCAGAAGTACACGCGAACAAAAGTGCGAATGCAGTAATGGTGACAAATAATCTTTTCATACGCAAATAGCTTTTCTGCAAAGATACCGCATCCGACTGTCTCCGCTGTGGCGGTTTCCACCACGGCGTGAAGGAAAAAAGGATTATTTGCAAAGCTATTTTACGCGCCGGAAAGGATGTCCTTTTTATACCGCAAGCTGAGGTAGACCGAGCGGATGAGGAGGTGGGCGAAGTAGGCGGCGAGGAGGATGTGGATGGCGAGGGCGTCGGCGCCGGTCACGGAAAGGACGCCCGAGCCGACCGCAGTGCCAGCCGCAGCGCCAGCCGCAGTGTCAGCCGCGGCGCCGAGCAGGAGCCTTTTTCCGATGAACCACAGCGCCAGGAAGGCGATCAGCGCGAGGATCATGGCGTCGCGGATGGGGCGGGCCCGGGTCGCTCCGGTGTAGATGCCATCCCAGGCGAAGGCCAGGCAGCCCAGCGGGGGCATCAGGACCAGCCAGGGGATGAACTGCCGGGCAGCATCGACCACGGTGGTATCGGAGGTCATCATCTTCAGCATCGGGACGCCCAGCACCCAGTACACCCCCATGAACAGCACCCCGATGGACATACTCCAGATGAGAGTATAGCGCACCGCTTTTCTTAGCATCTCACCGTCCCGGCGGCCGATGTATTTCCCGGTCAGGGCCTCCCCGGCGTAGGCGAATCCGTCGGTGAAGAAGGAGTAGAACAAGAGCAATTTCATCATGATGGCCGCGCTCGCCGTCATCAGGTCGCCGAAACCGGTCGAAATAACCGTGTAACAGACATAAAGCGTAGTCAGCGCGACCGAGCGTAGGAATAAGTCACCGCTGAAGCGCACGAACGAACGGAGCTCACTTCTCCGGAACGCTTCCCTCAGGTCCTCCTGCCGGACACCCCTGAACACATGCCGGTACGAAACGGCCACTTTCGCGCATGCGAACAGCAGGCCGGTGTACTGCGCCACGAGCGTACCGACCGCCACGCCGTCGAAGCCCAGCCCCTGCCAGGCACCCACGCCCAGGGAAAGCAGGACGCTCGCCAGGATATTTACAATATTGACAATAAGGTCAATGGTCATGCTGCCCACGGAGTCTTGCATGCCGATGAACCAGCCGCGGAAGGTCATCAGCGATAGGGTGGCCGGCGCCGCCCAGACGCGCACGAAAAAGTAGCGGAGCGCCAGGTCGCGCACCTGCTGCGAGCTGTCTACGAGTTTCAGGGTCAGCGCGGAAAACGGCCACTGGATGAGCAGGACGATCAGCGACAAGATCAGGGCAATACCCACTCCCCGCACGAGGATTTTGGCGGCGTCGTGCAGGTCGCCCCGTCCGTACGCCTGTGCAGTAAGGCCGCCCGTGCCGGTGCGCAGGAAACCGAAGTTCCAGTACAGGAGATCGAATATCATCGAGCCGACGGTGATACCGCCGATAAACGCGGCGGCGCCGGGGTTACCGTGCAGGTGCCCCGCCACCGCGAGGTCCACCATCCCCACGATCGGGACGGTGATATTGGCCAATATACTCGGCAGTGCGAGGCGCAGGATTTCGCGGTTCATCGGAATTTCTTCTCCTCCTCCAGCATGCCCAGATAAGACGCATACCGCTCCGCGCTGATATTGCCCTCATCCACAGCCGCCTTCACGGCGCAGTCCGGCTCGTGAGTGTGGGTGCAGGGGACGAAGCGGCAGCCCTCCGACACCTTCAGCATTTCGGGGAAGTATCGGGCAATTTCTTCCTTTTCCAGGTGCACCAGCCCGAAGCCGCGGATGCCCGGCGAGTCGATGATAAAGCCGCCCGGGCGCCCGGACGGTCTGGCTTCGTCGGACGGATTTCCCGCGCGCAGGGGGTACATTTCGTAAAGTGAGGTGGTGTGCCGGCCCTGGAGGTGGGCGTCGGAAATACTCCCGACCTTCGGGTCGAGCGCCGGGTCAATTGCCCTGATCAATGACGACTTCCCCACTCCGGATTCGCCGCTGAAAAGGCATACGCCCGACTCCAGGACGCGCTCGCGCAGGTGGTCAACCCCATTCCCGGTGCGGGCGGAAGTGTCAATTACTTCGTACCCCGCGCCCTCGTAGATGCGGTGGAAAGCCGCAGCCTGCTCGCGCATCGCATCACGGAAGTCGGTCAGTTCGTCCGGGGTGGCAGCGTTCGAATCGTCCGTGGGCGCGGCGGCGTCCGACCAGAAATCGACTTTGTTCAGGACAATGCTGACGGGCACGCCGTATACCCCGCACATCACCAGGATGCGGTCCAGGAACTGCATTTTCAGCTCCGGGAAACAGAGCGTGACGATGATGAAGGCGCGGTCAATATTGGCGGCGATGACGTGCGATTCGCGCGACAGGTTGGTGGAGCGCCGGATCAGGTGGTTTTTGCGGGGCAGGATCTCGGTGATGATGGCGGGCGCGGCGCTAAGATCGGCGCGGCTCGCAGCGGCTTGGTCGGTGTCGGGTAGGGTGTACTCTACGCGGTCGCCTACCGCCACGGGATTGGTCGCACGGCTCCCCTGCAGGCGGACCTTGCCCCGCAGCACCGCAGGGAAGGGCCTCCACTCCGGAAGCTCAGACAGGAGGAAATGACTCCCCGCATTTTTAACCACAGTCGCGATCATTGACCGCAAAGTTACACATTCTCCGGCGAATCAGTGCGGCCGAGGCATTTTTCCGTGGCGCAGGTGTTTTCCCGCCGTGCAGGTGTTTCCGTGCGGGAGTCCGCGGGAGCTTAGAAGTAATAGCGGGCGGCGACCTGGATGTCGGTATGTCCTACATGGACACCGTCCACCTTATAATCGGGGGCCTGGAGATCGCTGAGCCCTAAGCCTACGCGGACGCCGAACTCCAGATTATTGATTTTGAAACCCCAGCCCATGTCGAATGCGAAATGGCCTTTTTTGAAGTGGTCGGTATCGTCCGTATCAGTCTCGGTATTGGTCGTCGAACTACCGCCGATATTGAGCTTAGTGGTCACCTCGCTTTCGACGTGGGTATTCACCCTTCCGACCAAAAAACCGAGCTGGGGACCCGCTTCCACATAAAGCAAGTCTTCCAGGAAGCGGACCTTGGCCAGGATCGGGATATGGATGTAGTTGATGGGGAATTTCGTATAGGTTTCAGTAAAGATCGTGGCTCCGGCCATTCCGGTGCCCTCCATGTGCATCTTCTTAATCCTGTCCGATATTCCCGTGTGCTCCAGCTGAACTTCGGTCGTGACGCTTACGAAATTCCAAACCGGAAGCTCGGCGAAGACTCCGGCATGGAGCTGGAATCCGCCCATAGTCTCGGGGTCATCACCCTCGTATTTTGTGTCTACCGATCCGATTCCGAATCCGGCACGCACGCCGTATTTGAGAGCGCTAAAGTCCGGCTGGGCGAAGGCAGCAAGTCCGCACAGGAGCAGGCCGGCGATCATAATAACTGTCCTTTTCATATCCTGTGGGCTTTACATTCCCTTGAACTGTCCGGAATAGCTCCAGCCGGGGTAGTATGCCCCTTTTTCATCCGCGCAGAATCCGGAGAATGCTATAGTGTACATTCCCATGATTTTATACACGCTGAGGCTTCCGCTTTCGAACTTGTAGTTCCCGTCCGCGACGGCGTAATTGTTCTTGTCGAAGAAGCGGTGCCCGTTTCCGGCCTTCCAGCAGACATAGACCTTTTTGTCATTTCCGTTGATATCGATGGCATTAGCGGGATTTGCCATGGCCATGACGTCGGTCCCGACGTAGGACTCCCAGATATGGATCTCCAGATGGGGAAGTTTAAGGGCTTCGCTCCAGGAGCGCGCCGTCCCTTCGCACAGGAGGAAATAAAGGGTCTGGGCCTGTTTGTACATAAAAGCGCTTCCCTCAGAGAATGAACCGGTGTCCGTGACTCCGATGACAGAGCTGGAAGAGCCCCGTACGGCTCTGGCTTCACTGGCAGATCCGCCTTCTTCATCTCCGGTGCAGGAGGCGACGACGAAGGCCGTGAGCAGCATCGCCGCGATGGTAAGTATTCTTTTCATTGCCTTAGAATTTATATGCCAGACGGAACAATATGTTTGATGCTTTGATATCCGTATCTGCAGTCATCGGCATCATGCCTTTTTGCCAGGTCACGTCTATACCGAACTGCCCGAACCAGAAGGTTACACCGGGGGTCAGGACTATGTCGAAACGGCGAAAATCGCTCCCGTAATCCTTTAGTTTGGATTCGGAGGTGTAGGTGTCTCCCATCACCTGGACTTTGCTGACAGATTTTCCGGCGATATCCCCGGTCCAGCCCGGTCCGAAATGTATGTCCAGAGACTGATTAGCCGCGACGGGGATTCGATAGACGAGATTTACCGCGATCTGAACCGCGTGGTCCACCATCTTGCTTTCCGACCCGTCCTCAGCATGCCAGGAACCTCTGGTACCGAAGCCGACTTCGTAAGTGTAAAACAGGCTGTTCGACTCTCCCAGGGGCTTTTCAATTCCGATTACCACGTTGTAGCCAAACCCCATGTATTCCGCCGCGGAAATGTCATTGCCAGTGACGGCATCAGTACCGGTAATGGAATGCATGTTCAAACCGCCTTTGATAAAGCCGCCGGGGAATTCCGTCTGTGCGGAGGCCAGCAGCGGAAACGCGGCAAAAGCCAGAAGTAGGATAAATCGTTTCATAAAAAAAGTATTTCCAGGTCTCCGCAAAGTTAGAGAGCCTGGAAATACTTTTTGTGGCGGATTTCACCACACTAGTCGCGCCAGAGGAAGACTTTGTCGCCGCGATGGAGACGGGCGGGAGCGCCGTCGACGAGGGGCTGGACTGAGCAGCGCACGCCCTGGGGGACGCGGTCGACGGGACTGAAGTCGACGCGGATGTCGTCGGCTGTGAATTCCACGACGCCGGTGGTCTCGCCGATGACCATGAGGCGGGCGCCTCGCTCGAGTTCACAGGCCTGGACGGAGATTTCCGCCACACCGATGCGGTCGAACCAATTGCTCACCTTCCCGACATAGACTTTGCGGTGGGTGGCCTGACTGCCATAGACGCTGCTCCATTGCCCTAAATACGCGCCCTGATAGTAGCCGTCCCAGAAGCCGCGGTTGAATACGGCCGACAGCTCGGTCTTCAGGCCGGCGGCGAGCTCCGGGGTGAACGTGCCCGCGCAGATGGCATCGGCGGCGCGGCGGTAGCACGATGCGCAGGTCTTCACGTACTCGGCGCTGCGTGCACGGCCTTCGATCTTGAACACCCGCACTCCGCACTCCACGATCCGGTCCAGAAACTCGATCGTGCAGAGGTCCTTCGGCGACATGATGTATTTATTGTCAATATCAAGGCCGTACCCGGTCTCAAGGTCGGTGACTTCATACCCGCGCCGGCAGATCTGCATGCACTCGCCGCGGTTCGCCGAAGCCCCGTGGGCGTGCAGCGACAGGTAGCACTTGCCCGAAACGGCCATGCACAGCGCTCCGTGCACGAACATCTCTATGCGGACCAGGTTCCCGGACGGACCGCAGATATGCTCATCCACTATGGCCTGATGGATTGCGGCGACCTGCTCGAGGGTAAGTTCGCGGGCGAGGACAATAACATCGCAGAACTGCGCCCAGAAACGCAGCGCCTCGGTATTGGAGACGTTCAGCTGCGTGGATGCGTGCACCTCCAGTCCGATACTGCGGGCATAACGGATTGCCGCCATGTCCGAGGCAATTACAGCACTGACCCCAGACTCCTTCGCCAGGTCCAGAACGCGCCGGGCCTCCTCCAACTCATTGTCATACAGGACAATATTGAGGGTCAGGTAGCTCTTCAGGCCGTTCTCCCGGCAGATGCGCACCACCTCCGGGAGGTCCTCCGCGCTGAAATTATTGGCCGAATGCGAACGCATGTTCAGGCGGCCAATGCCGAAGTACACGGAATCCGCACCGCCCTGAATCGCGGCGGTGAGGCAGGCGAAATTGCCCACCGGGGCCATTATTTCCAATTCTTTCGTTTGCATAGCGGGCGGATTAGCGGGCGCGGGCGGTCAGCGAATCGGCGAAGGCGGCGAGGCGGCCGTCGGGATCGATGCCCTCAATGCGGGATAGTGCTTCGTCGCTCAGGCGGCGGATTTCTTCCCGGGCAATAGTGTCAACGCCGAGGGCAGTATAGATGTCGCGGACGGCGGTGATCTTCGCGGCTTTCTGCTCCGGAGTCCCGGCAGGAAGGGCAATGGCCCGCTCCAGATCGGCGGAGCTCGGAATAGTTGCGGACGTGCCGGCCTGCCGGTCGGCGGCGAGTTCCTGCGCCTTGGTCAGCAGCCAGCTTTTCTTCGCGTTCAATATATCCCCGCCGATGGGCTTTCCGAACACTTTTTCATCACCGTAAGTGTCCAGATAGTCGTCAGCGACCTGAAAGGCGAGGCCCACCAGATAGCCGAAGTCATAAAGCCGGTCAGCCATGTCGGTGGAGGCGCCTCCGATTATGGCTCCCATCTTCGCGGAAGCTGCGATCAGCACGCCGGTCTTCAAGCCGATCATCTGCATATATTCATCCATCGAAACTCCGGAGCGGGACTCGAACTCCATATCGTATTGCTGCCCTTCACATACCTGGGCGGCAGTTTCATTGAAAAGCATCAAGACCTCGTCAAGGTACTCTTTCGGTGCGTATGCCAGCCGGCGATAGCTCTCGATACTCATCACGTCTCCGGACAGGATAGCCGTATCGTCGTTCCATTTCACCCACACGGTGTCACGGCCCCTGCGCAGCGGCGACTTATCCATAATGTCGTCGTGTATGAGCGTGAAGGTATGGAAAACCTCCAGTGCCACGGCCGGCTGGAGGATACCGTCATCGAGAGTGTCGCGAAGCAGCGAATAAGCCAGAAGGCAGAGCCGCGGGCGGATACGCTTGCCGCCGATGGCTATCATGTAGCG
>JAFSTI010000085.1 GCA_017450585.1 Bacteroidales bacterium | reverse complement strand
TTCGCAGGCAGAGCAGTCGAATCCGAGCGCGAGACGCCGGCCGTTATTGAGCAGGAACAGCTCGCGCGGGGGGTGCGCGCCCTGGTGCACGGGGCAGAGGTTCAATTCATAGCGCAGGCAGTACTTCGTGCGCATGAGTTCAACGCCCTTCCGGTGCGAAAGCTCGTACGCCGGCTCAGCCATCTCCCCGCCGGCGACCCCGGCCGCACGGGTATTGGCAATATTGTCCTTATACGTGGGCGGAGTGAGCGTCACGACCGCAGTTTTCGCGCCGCGGTATGAGGGCAATGGCTTTACGGGCAATGCGTCCAGGTCTGAGGCGACGCACCTGCGCATGGCGTTGAGGGTGGCTGCGCCCAGCAGGGGCAATGTGGCCCCGGTGACGGTCCGCACCCGAAAGTCGTACTGTCCGGAGCGCTTGGACAATTGGCCCGTGATCAGGGCCTGCTGGCGGTCGCGGTCGTTCGCGGCCTCTACGTCGGCTTTGAAACTGCTGCTGACGGTCCGGCCGTCTTCGCTTGTGGCGACAAGGCTGATATCGAAACTGCCGGTGACGGCCACATCCAGTTCTACCGCCAGTGAGCGGCGGACGTCCCGGGAGAGCTCCCGCTCGAAGGCCGCGCTGAGATTGCGGTAGACACGGTCGCCGGGGCGGATGCCGCGCACCGGTTTGCTTATGATCGTGCGGCCCTCGCAGATATCACCGCGAAAACCTGTGATCTCCCGGCCGGTCACGGTGAATCCGTCGCCATTCGAGAGCACCAGGTTCCGGTCTGCGGGACGGATGCGGATCTCGGTGCCGGCGGGCCGGCCGGGGGTGGGACGAACCGACTCCACAGTGCCGATGTATTCTCCTACGGATTTGGGCGTGTCCATCGAGGACCATTTGTCCCTTCGGCCGTCTATGTAGAGCTCGGTGTAACCGCGATTGAATGTGCGTTCCGGGGAGGGAGTGAAGGGAATCTCACTGCTGCCGAAGGAGGCGCGCCTGTACTGATCCGGGTGCGCGGCCACCAGGGCATCGAGGGCCTGCGAGTAGGCTGAGACGATGTTTTTTACGTATGAGGCGTTCTTCAGGCGGCCTTCTATCTTGAATGAGTCGGCACCCGCCTCCGCGAGGTCTTCGAGCCTGCGGAGCAGGTTGAGGTCCCTCAGGGAGAGAAACGCACGGTCCCGCCCGAGCACATGTCCGTCGCCGTCCACGAGGTCGTAGAGCGAGCGGCAGGCCTGGATGCATTCGCCCCGGTTTGCGCTGCGGCCGCTGAGGTATTCGGACAGATAGCACTGGCCGCTGTAGCAGACGCAGAGGGCTCCGTGTACGAAGACTTCAATTTCGGCTTCCGTGGCGGAGCGTATGGCTTTGATTTGCTCCAGGGAGAGTTCCCTTTCGGGGACGAGGCGGGAGAAGCCGAGGGCGCTGAGTTCCTTAGCCTTCTGGGGAGTGCGGATAGCGCACTGGGTGGAGGCATGCAGGGGGACCGTGATATCGCTGAAGGTGGTGAGTGCGAGGTCCTGGACTATGAAGGCGTCGACCCCGGCTTCCTGGGCGCTGAGCATCAGGGCGTGGACTTCGTCCAGTTCGTTTCCGTAGATTATGGTGTTTACGGTGAGGAATACTTTCGCCCCGAAGAGGTGGGCGTGGCGGCAGACACGCGCCACGTCTTCGATGCCGTTCGCGGCATCCTTGCGGGCGCCGAAAGCGGGACCGGCCATATACACGGCATCGGCACCGCAGTTAATAGCTGCGATGCCGATGTCTGCGTTTCTCGCAGGGGCGAGAAGTTCGAGTGTTCTCACTACTGCTGCTTCTTCAAAGCGTCGATGGCAGCGTTAATCTGCTCGGCATCGGCTGCCTTAGGAGAGAGCTCCAGATATTTGGAGAGGTAGGTGATGGCCTCGTCCTTTTTCGCGAGAGATGTAGCGGCCGTGCCGGCGATCTTATAGGCGGTGGCGGACTCGTTATACTCGTTGGATTCGATGGCGGTGGCGATGGCGCCTTCCAGTTCCTTGGCCTTTAGCTGAGCGGCGGCCTTCTTCAGGAGGATCGTCGCGATCTGCTTATTGGCGACTGCCTTCTGGCCGTTTGCGGAAGCTACCTTGTAGGCCTCGACGGCTTCTTCAGTCTTTCCGGAGGCGGCGAGGGCCTGTCCCATGTAGAGGGCGGCGGTGCCATCTTCGGCGTTCTTATCCAGAACCTGCTGGAAGGTGGCGATGGCCTCGTCGTATTTCTTAGCGGCGGCCAGTCCCTTTCCGTACTGGATCATGGCTTTCGGCATGTACTCGTTAGCCTCGTCGATGACATCCTGGTTACCGAATTTCTCGGCGAAGGAGATGGCCTCGTTCAGCTGAGGGATGGCCTCGGCGTATTTTTTCTCCCTGATCATGTCTTTCGCGATGGAGAGAACCAGCGCAGGGATGCTGTTCTGGCAATTTTCTACGACTTCCTTTCCGGCCTCGCCAAGTCCTTCGGCCTGATCGAGGGCTTTTTTGAAATACTCGACAGCCTGGGCTTTATCACCCATGGCGTAGGCTTCGGCACCACTGTTGTAGATAGCGGTGACAGACTCGAGATCCTGGGCAGATGCAAGTCCTGCTGCGAGGACGAGCGCTGCAAGTGTAATAAAGAATCGTTTCATAATATCTTTAATTGTTTTATTTCGGTGTTTGAACCACAAAAATAGCAATTTTTCTCGTACTTTTGCACAAAATGAATTGCCGATAATGTCTGCTAAAACAAAATCCTTGCCATTCGTAGCGGTCCTGCTTCTGGGGGCTGTCTGTGCGGCATCGCCCGTGCAGGCACAGAAGATCCCGGTGCCGCAGAAGGCCCCGCAGATCGAACAATTCACTCTTCCGAACGGAATCAACTGCTATATTGTCACAAACAAGACGGAGCCTGGACGGGCCGTATATGCGCTCGTGCAGCAAGGCCCGGCGGACCTGAGGGCGGACGGATTCGATCTGGACGCGCTGCCGCATTTCCGGGACCGTAAGCCTCACCGCTTCCTGCGCGCGAACGGCATCCATTATTCGTGCGGGGGCTATCCGGAAGGATGCGAAGATGCGAGCATTTACACTTTCAGCGGTGTAGATGCGGGTGACGTGGCTATTTCAGATACGACCGCCCTTATGGTTTTCGATCTGGCGTCCATCTGCCCGTACCGGCAGGCGATCGTGGTCAGCGGAGATATTGTCACGGCGAAGGTAAAGGAACGCCTGACCGTCTTCTCGATGATGGTTTCACCACGCACGGCTCTTCCCGCCCCGGCTCCGTATGTGTTTGACAGGGACCGGTCCGCGGAGATAGTGCGGACGTTCACTCCCGATTCGAGCGTCGCCCAGATTTCGGTGCTGTTCCGCTCCCCGCGTACGGAACGTGCGAGGATGGGCACGGTGCAGCCGGTGATTACGGAGGCGCTTTTCGGACAATTGGGTATTGTCCTTAAAAACAGGATGGTGGGCGCATTCGCCCGGGAAAGGCTGCCGCTCGGGGAAGTGGAAATATTGCGCCGAAACAGTACAGATACGTTCGGAGACGAGGCGTTCGGGCTGAGGGTGACAGTGGACGGACGAAAGGCGGATGAGTCGGAGAGACTGGTGATGGGCACGATCGCCACGCTGGAGCTGAATGGCGTGGATGACGCTGAGTTTAATGAGGTCAAGACGCAGTACATGAATGACTTACTGAAGTCGTCTTCGCTGCGGCAGATGAGCAATATGGGGAGCCTGAAGGTGTGCGCGGACGCGTTTGTGTTCGGCTCGCCGCTGTCGTACCCGCGAAGCTATTATGACTACCTGGTGAAGAAGGACCTGACCGCGGAGCGCGAGACGGGCCTGTTCAATACTTTCGCGGCTTCGATACTGATTTCCGAGGAGAGTGCCGTCCCGTTCGCGGGTTATACGCCGGCGGCAGGGGATACGCTTTCACTGCTGGGGAGTAGGAAATTGCCCGGAAAAGTGAAGCTTTCGCTGGAGGGCAGCGAGCCTGTGACCGGCGGGACGATGTGGACTTTCGCCAATGGGATGAGGGTTATCTATAAGAAAAGCGACACCAAAGACGTGTTCAGCTATGCGCTGATGCTCCGGGGAGGTTTTTCCGACATTCCGGGCTTGGAGGAAGGAGAGTCGGCGTTCGTGTCGGACTTGCTGAACCTGCATAATGTGGCGGGGATGTCTCCGCGCCGTTTTGCCAGGATGCTGGAGGTGAACGGCATCTCGATGGAACCACGGGTTACACTTTCCGACTTGCGGCTGAGCGGTTCTGCGCCGCGGGAGAAGCTGGAGCTGCTTATGAAGGTCTTGCTGTCGGTGGCAAATGCCCGCGTGACCGATAGCGATGCGTACCGGAGCTACGGTGAGGAAGAACGCCTGAGGATATTAAACGACCGTGGCGACGGGGTTATCTATACAGTCATGGATAGCCTGATCAGACCGGATTTTCCGTATCTGGCATATAAACAGACGGCGAAGCTGGAGTCGCTGCGGCCCGAGAAGGTCGACCTGTATTATAACTCGCAGTTTACCAAGATGAATGACGGCTGCCTTATCCTGTTCGGAGATTTGAATCCGTACCGGGTTAAGACCCTGATGTCCAGATATCTGGGAGGATTTATCACGAGCCGGAACTACTCGATCCATTCGCGGGTACAGTACCAGCAGCGCTCCGGATGGACGACTTATATGGATGTGCCGGCCTCTCAGGGCGGACGTTTCGACCGCGAGGGTATTTATATGTCTATGTCCACGCTGACGCCCGTAACCTCGGCCAAATACATGGCGATGCGGCTTGCGGAAATGATTCTTTACAAGAGGATCGCCCTGGGGCTTTACGGGACGGGGTT
>JAFSTI010000084.1 GCA_017450585.1 Bacteroidales bacterium | reverse complement strand
CAGAATCTGGGTGTCGAGATTACCCTTATAAAGAAACTGCGCATAACCGCCGACCTGTTCGACGAGCACCGCGACGGTATTCTGATGGCTCGTAAGACCACGGCTCCCTGGATGGGTGCAGGTCTGCCCGCGGCCAATATCGGTAAGACCAAAAACCACGGTCTGGAAATCCAGGCCGAATGGAACGATACGATCGGCAGCGATTTCCATTATTATGTCAATGCCAACTTCGGTACGTCCGAAAGCCGTATCATCTTCCGCGACGACCCCAACGACCTGGCCGACTACCTCAAGGATGCCGGAAAGCCCATCGGATATTCCAGTAAGTATCTGGTGACCGGTAACCTCACATCCCTGGACGATATCTTCAACTATACGACCAGCGGTATCACCAACGGCGCCCAGCGCAATCTGGTTCCCGGTGATTTCGCCTACATCGATTACAACAGTGACGGTATCATCAATAACCAGGACCAGGCTCCTGTCGCCAAGGTAAACTTCCCGCTGACTTCGGCCAGCCTTACCATTGGCTTCAACTATATGGGAATCGGATTCAACGCGATGTTCTATGGCGCCACCGACGTATACAGGGAGCAGATCGCACAGTTCCTCTGGGACTTCCCTTCAAACAACGTCAAGGCCCAGCCTAACACGCTTTCCCGCTGGCAGCCTTCAGATGCCGCCTCCACGGATATCATCCGTCCCTCGGTGCACTTGGTTAACAACTATAACAGCGTAGGCAGCACATTCTCCTACGTGGACCACTCCTACATCCGTCTGAAGAACGTCGAGCTGAGCTATCAGCTTCCTAAGAAAGTCGTCCGTCAGGCGAAGATCAGCAGCGCCCAGTTCTACCTGAACGGGAACAACCTGTGGACCCTCTCCGGCATCGACAGCAGGCGCGACCCTGAAACTTCATCGAACGCCGTGTATCCTATCGTAAAGAGGTATAACTTCGGCGTAAGGCTTTCATTCTAATGGGAGGACAAGGATATGAAGAAATTGATTAAAGCATTTGCAATCGCGGCGGTGTCTGTTTTGGCACTGACCTCCTGCGAAGAATTTCTCGACAAGTCCCCTGACATGGGCCTTTCCGAGAAAGACGTTTATAAAGACTATGCATCCTTCCGCGGATATCTGGATAAGGCTTACAGCTATCTGGATAACTGGTTCGCATTTAACGGCTACCAGAACGGACGTGCGTACATCTGCTCTATTTCCGATGAGATGGCGCAGATCTACAGTACCCAGGAGACTTCCGTGGTGAATGACGGCGAGTGGCTTGGCAACCTTTCAAAGAGCAAGCCGTTCGAGATTGGTAACAAAGGCGACGGCGATGGCGGAAATACTCCGATTTATAACGCCTACAAGGGTTTGCGTATCGTGAACCGTATCATCAGGGATATCGACAAGGTTCCCGGACTGACCACGGAGCAGAAACATGAACTCGCAGGTCAGGGTTATTTCCTGCGCGCATGGTTCTATTTCAACCTGATCGAGCGCTACGGCGGCATGCCGAAGTTCGACAAACTCTTCTCCGGAGACGGTACCGAGGATGCTCCCCGTATGACTTATCACGAGTCTCATGAGTGGATGATGTCCGACCTCGAAACCGCGTACGAGTATCTGCCTGACGCATGGGATGAGGACAATACCGGCCGTCCGAACAAGATTGCCGCCCTGGCCGTTATGTCAGAGGCCAGCCTCTACGACGCCAGCCCGCTCATGCAGAACGACCTGAATACCATCGAGATTAAGGAATACGACAAGACTCGCGCCGCCACTGCTGCGAAGATAGCCGACCGTACGCTCAAGTACATTGCCGATCATCCTGAACTCGGCTATGCTCTGATTCCGGGCGCGAACTACGCCAATATCTTCTACTGGACGGCGCCGCCCTACACCCAGTGCGAGTATCTGTGGTACAACCGTACCCAGAACGCTTCTCCTGCGGTCTATAACAAGAACGCCGCTTTCACGCGCTACATGAGGACCTTCTGGATCCCTACCGAATACGGTGACGGAACCGGAAACGACGCCATTGTCTACAATGCTCCTACCCAGAACGCGGTGGATATGTTTGAGAAGAAGGGTGTGGACGGGAAATACTATCCTATCACCGATCCCCGTGCCGGGTACAACGATCAGGATCCTTTCAAGGACCGTGACCCGCGCTTCTATAACAATATCATCTACCCGTCCCAGGCCTGGGGCCAGACCGCAGGCGGTACTCCCCACTACATTACTCTTTATGTGGGCGGTGCGATGTACAATGCTTCCAAGACGGCTAACCCTACCAATAAGGAAATCCTTACAGGATACCTCTGCAAGAAGTTCTGGTGGGAGGGTGCAGACCAGATCACCCCTGAGAATTTCGCCCGCTACAGGACCATCACGGTCTATGTGCGTCTGGCAGAAATCTATCTGAACTACGCCGAGGCTTCATTCGAGGCGACCGGAGATCCCGACGCCAAGGTGGACGGATGCTCCATGAGCGCCCGCGAGGCCCTGAATGTAATCCGTCAGAGGATCGGCGTGACCGATGTGGTCGCTGACGATGCCGACGCTTTCCGCGAAGCCGTAAGGCGTGAGAGGGGAGTGGAGCTGATGTTCGAAAACAAGAGATGGTGGGATCTGAGGCGTTGGATGATCGCCCACGAGGTGCTCGGAGCCAACGGAGGCTATCCTATCAAGGGTATGCAGATGACTCCGACCGATCCGGGACATGCTTCAGTGGCAGACAAGTCCTCCCTGGACTTCAACTACGAGATCATCCCTGTGACTACGGAACAGAGGGCCTTCGGTATGAAGAACTACTGGTATCCGTTCAGCATGAACGATGTGGCCTCGCTCAGAAACCTTAAACAAAACCCGCTTTGGTAGTATGAAAACGATAATCAGAATAATAAGCGGCATCGCCATTCTCGCCGCCCTCTCCGCTCTGAGCGCATCCGCCCAGGGGAAGAAGGCTGCAAAGCAGGAGAAGGTGAATGTCGAACTCAAGATTCAGGACGAAGCGGGAGCGCCCGTCGCAGGTGCCTGCGTCAGCTACTCGGATGGAGCATTCAGTGTCTTCTCCGATGAAAGCGGCGCCGTCAAGGTTTACATCACCCCCGGCGAGACCCTGTTCGTCGAGGCGGAAGGTTATCAGGACCTCTCCGTCGCATTCTCCAAGAATGATATTCCCGACCATGTCACCCTCCTCCCGGAGAAGGCGACGTATGCCGGAAAGGGAAGCGTGGGCGCCGTCTCTGTCATGAGCGGCCGTCCCATGGATTCCTTCTCTGACCTGGTTTATTCCAATGGCCTTCAGGGCCGTCTGGCCGGTCTTACGGTCGTGTCCGCAGGCAGCGGTCTGGGCAATAATGTTCCGACTCTCTATGTCCGCGGCCTCCACCGTAACAGCGGCAATGACGCCATCATCCTTGTGGACGGTATGGAGAGGGATATCGATGATATCATTTCCGAAGAGATCGAAAGCGTAACCGTCCTTAAGGACGCCTCCGCGAAGATCCTCTACGGCTCACGTGCTGCAAACGGAGTCATTTCCCTGACAACCCGTCGCGGCCAGGCCGGAAAGAAAGTGGTAAATGTCATCGCCGAGAGCGGTGTCCGCATGGTGACCCGCATTCCGGAATTCCTGAATTCATATCAGTACGCGACCCTCTACAATGAGGCGCGTGAGAACGACGGTCTGCAGCCCATGTACACCGCCGAACAGCTTCAGGGATATAAGGACTCCAAGGGTCCCAACGACCTGTTCTATCCCGACGTAGACCACTACGGCCTGTTCATGCGCAATATTGCCCCGACAAGCAAGGTTACCGTGGATATGACCGGAGGCAGCGACCGCGTCCAGTACTCTGTCGTGATGAACTACATCGGCGGCAAGGGCTTCGAGAAGGTCGGAAAACTGCCTTCCCTGGACCGTGTGAACCTTCGCGGTAATATTGACGCTACCGTTACCGACTACATGAAGATCTATGTCAACCTCGGCACCCGTCTGGAGACCCGTGCATGGGGAGGACAGACTCAGGTGGCCGATATCGAGAGCTTCAACACCCTGCGTCCGAACGAGTATCCGCTCACCATCCCCGCCGCCGTTATCGGCCTGCCTGCGGATGAGGACGGAGTTCCGTTCTTCGGCGCGAGCAACAAGGCTGCCGGCAACATCCTGGCGACCATGGCGTACGGCGGTTTCAATAGCGAGACCTACATCACCAGCCAGGCCGACTTCGGCACCCGCTTCGATTTCAACGACTATGTGCCCGGGCTCAAGGCAAACGCCGTGCTGAGAATTGACAATTACGAGTATTTCGCCGAAGGTCAGACCGACGTATACGCGACTTACTCCCTGCGCAGCACGACCACCGACCTCGCGAACCTCGAATTCACGAAGATGCGCAACACCTCCCTGCAGGCCAACAAGAGCCGCAACGGAGCGAACCTCTACCGTCAGATGAGCTACGAGGGTAATGTCTCCTACGACAGGAGCTTCGGCTCGACCGAGCTCGGCTTGAAGGCCGGTTACTCCTACTATATGCGCGAGAACAACGGTGTCGCCCAGGATATCCGCAATGACAATACCTGGCTGCGTGCCAATCTCGGCATCGGCGGGAAGTTCTTCCTGGAAGGAACTGCAGCCCTGATGGGCAGCAATGCCTTTGCTAAGGGTAACCGGAACTTCTTCGCATGGTCCCTCGGCGGAGCCTGGCTCATGAACGACTTCCTGAAGTTCAAGGCCTCCTGCGGTGTGCTGGGGTATGACCGCGGCACCACCCGCCTGCTCTACGATACCCGCTGGGCGAACGGAAGCACCATTTCCTTCGGTGAGCAGAACACCACTGCAGTGCACATGACAGAGATGGTCCGCGTGGGTTCCGACCTCAAGTGGGAGTCCAGCTCCGAAGTGAATGTCGGCCTCGAGGCTCTGCTCTTCGACCGCCGTCTGAGCGCTGAGGTGAACTGGTTCCGCGAGTCCCGCGACAATATCATCACTCCTGCCGGTTCTACCTATTCCAGCATCGTCGGTGACTTTACGCACAGCGCCAACCTCGGAAGCGTGCTGAACACCGGCGTCGAGGCTCAGGTAAATTGGACCGACCGCCGCGGCGACCTGGTCTGGAGGGCCGGAGTCAATGGCATCTGGTCTATGAACAAGCTCGTTTCCTGGAATGAGGTGGACTATGTCGACAACGGTTGGGAAACGGTGGGCAAGCCTACCGACGCCATCATCGGCTACCAGTACGCCGGCCTCTTCGGCAAGGATGTCAATATGGCCGCCGCGCCCGTCCAGAACCTGGGTGCATACCGCGACGGAGATATTGCCTACAAAGACCTCAACAGCGACAACATCGTCGACGAGCGCGACCAGGAGTTTATTGGCAATACCTTCCCGAGGGTTAACCTGGGCGTGGATATTGACCTGAACTACAAGGGCTGGGGCCTGTACGTTCTCGGCACTGCCGCCCTGGGCGTGGACAATGTCCTGAACAGCACCTACTGGTGGAACTACGGCAGCGGCAAGTACTCCGTGCAGACGCTGGACCGCTATCATCCGGTAAACAATCCTACCGGTACTTATCCCGCGCTGACCACCACGAACGGGGACAATAACTTCATCCGTTCCTCTTTCTGGGTGCGCGACGCCTCCTTCTTCAGGCTGAAGAACGTGGAGATGAGCTACACTTTCTCCATGAAGAATTTCGCCCTGAAGAAGATCAAACTCTTCGCCCGCGGTACGAATCTCTGCGTGCTGTCCTCCTTCAAGGAGCTCGACCCTGAGACCCCCAACGCCGGAGTTACTTCCTATCCTTATTACGCCACCGTCACCGGAGGCCTTTCAATCACATTCTAAAAAGGAGGAAGCGATATGAAACATATGTATAGACTTTCGATTATAATGCTTGCCTCCCTGCTTGCGGCCTCCTGTGCCGATAGCTGGAAAGACAAGGTAAATACCGACTGGGAAGAAAAGTACGTCTGGAACATCTCCGAGATGTCTTCCGGTGTGCTCTACAGGGCATATAACGAGATTCCGACCTTCCCTGATACCTACGGCAATAACTTCCTGGATGTAGCTACCGATAACGCTGCCACGAACCAGTACGGATCATCTGCTTATTTCCTTTCCCAGGGAGGGATGTCCGCGACGAACAATCCCCTGGCAGTCTGGGCGGCCGGTTTCAGGAATATCCAGTACATAAACTCTTTTCTGGAGAACGGCCTCGGCGCCGGTGTCCGCTATAATAAGGTGGATGCCGCTGTGGATGCCGCTTACAAGAAGCAGTTCTATGGCGAGGCTATGTTCCTGCGCGCATACTGGCAGTTCCGCATGCTCCAGGTCTACGGAGGTAAGAGTACTGACGGTACCGCGCTCGGATATCCTATCCTGACCAAGTTCATCACCCAGGAAGAGGCTTCTGATTTCTCTAAGATCAAACGTGATTCCTACGAGGATTGTGTGGCTCAGATATTCGCGGACTGTGACTCGGCCGCTGCCAATCTGCCTGCCGCATATGTCGGTGAAAATGTAGTGATCGGATCTTCCGTGATCGGTAAGCCTACGTCCGTCGCTGCGGCCTGTCTCAAGGCCATCACCGCCCTCTACGCCGCGAGTCCCGCCTATCAGGATGACTCCGTGGTGAAACTCAATGCCATGGGAGACTATACCGTAGTGGATGCTGCGGCTTACAATGCCAAATGGGTGACCGCCGCTACGCTCGCAAATGCCGCGATCAATATGGCCGGTTTCGGAGGCACTGACTTCTACTCGCTGAAGAACACGGATCTGGCTGATGCTCCCACCGCTACTCCGGCGGAGTTTATCTTCCGTTTCTACGCGAATAACCGTGCGATGGAGAGCCGTCATTTCCCTCCGTATTACTACGGCAAGGCGAATACCGTTCCCAGCCAGAATCTGGTGGATGCGTATCCGGCGGGTAACGGTTATCCTATCACGGATATTCGCTCCGGCTATGATCCCAACCATCCGTATGACAGCAGGGATATGCGTCTGTACCGGACGGTTTATTATGATGGTTCCGTGTTCGGAAACTCCGGCAAACCGATGAATATGATGCCAGGCGGAAAGGATTCGTTTTCATACAACGAAAACGCTTCCCAGACGAGTTATTATCTGGCGAAATTCCTCTCTGTGAAGAGCGCCATGCTGACGCCTGCCCAGATGTCCAACTCGATCCACTACATCCCCATCATCCGCAGGGCCTATATTTTCCTGGCATTTGCGGAGGCTTCCAACGAAGCCTGGGGACCGACCGTGAAAGGACCCGGCTGCGCTTTCTCCGCTTATGATATCATCAAGAGCGTGCGCGAGAAATCAGGCGGTATCACTGATACGGGCTATCTGGATGAGGTCGCCGCTGCGGGCACAGATGCCTTCGCCGCGCTCATCCAGAACGAGCGCCGTCTGGAATTTGCTTTCGAAAACCAGCGCTACTTCGATATGCGCCGCCGCCTGCAGCCTCTTAACGAGGATGTTCGCGGCATGAAGATGGAAATCTCCGACTCTGGCGCTATCGTTTATGATCCCACGTTTGTGGTCAGCCGCCGTCCCATGAATGAGCTGCGTTACTACTACGCACCTATCCCTTACGATGAGTGTGCAAAGAATCCCAACATGGTTAACAACATGGGATGGAAATAAAAAGCTGTGATGAGTATGAAAAGATTTATTAAGATAATGATGGTAGCGGCCGCAGCCCTTTTGGCTGTGTCCTGCTACGAGGATTTCCTCAAGGATTATGAGTTCTCCGCGGTGTATTTCGCATCGCAGAAGCCTATGCGCACGATCATAGCCGGCGGAGATCCTACCATCGAGGTAGGTGTGGCCATCAGTGGCAAGCGGGAAGTCGACCCCAACGACTGGGCGACTTTCGAGATATCGCTGATCGATATGGTGGGAAGCGGCCTGGTGCTGCTCCCTGAGAACTATTACACACTCTCGGACCCTACGACCATGAAGGTCAAGAAGTCCAATCTGCCGCTTGCGGTGGTTAAACTCACGCTGACGGATGATTTCTTCGCCGATCCGCTGAGTACAACCAAATATTACGGACTTCCTTTCCATATCACCGGTGCCTCTACCGACAGCGTTTTGACAGACAAGTCCACGACCGTGGTAGCCATCAAGTATGCCAGTTCCTGGAGCGGAACATACTGCGTCAAGGGCAGCATCAGTGAGCTTGACGGAACCGGCGCTCCCGTAAGCACGGTTGAGTATGGAGATACTGAACTCTCATCTACCTTCACCAGGGCTACT